>MIAR01000031.1 GCA_001829185.1 Spirochaetes bacterium GWB1_60_80 | reverse complement strand
CCTGGGCGCGTGAGAATGGAAGTTATTCCTGATACCTGTGGTGATACCATTAGTAAATTCGTTCAAAGGAACGTTGAAATCGGTGCGACAATTCGCAGCGACGGATTACCGAGTTCCTCGATCAAGCTGCCTCAGTTGCCATTCCCCGCCCTCCGGCGCTATCATAGCTAGACTGAGAGGTAACCTGATGAAAAAACCTATTTCCCCGCGCCACTGCCCGGCTTGGTCGCTGGCTGGCTTGGTATTAGTGGTTCTGATAGTGTCCGCCGGCCTGGCTGCTTGCAGCGCCACGCAGGCTGAACTATCCGGGCAGCCGGCCGCTTGGTCGCCGCCGGCGGAGGGGCAGCCGCAAACTGGGCTGCCGCTGGTGACGCTGCGCTGCGGCGATGTCGAGCTGCGGGTGGAAGTGGCCCGGACCGATCAGCAGAAGAACATCGGCCTGATGTTCCGGCGCGAGCTGGCCGATGGCCGGGGCATGATTTTCGTCTATGCCGCTGACCAGCGCATGAGCTACTGGATGGAGAATACCTATCTGCCGCTGTCCATCGCCTTTCTGGCGGCTGACGGCACGGTGCGCGAGATCTACGACATGACGCCGCTGTCGCGCCAGTCGGTGCCCAGCAGCCGCTCGGTGCGCTATGCGCTGGAAGTGCCCCAGGGCTGGTACGGCCGCGTCGGTATCGGGCCGGGCGACCGCTTTGTGTTCCCGGCCGGCTTCCCGGACTGAGCGGCCGGCCGCCTAGTCACCTTGTCACCTTGGTCGCTCTGTTATTCGGGGCGACCATGCACTATACTGATGTCTGATGCCCGGTGCGCGGGCAGCAAGGAGACGGTATGAAACGGCGATCAGCGCTTCTGGTACTGGTGGCGGTGTTTTGCGGCTTGACGGTTGTATTGCCGGCGCAGGGCGCCCTGGATGGCATGCCGGTCAGCCGGGTGAGCCTATTTTCGAGCGGTGTCGGCTACTTCGAGCACGCCGCCACGGTTAGCGGCGACGTCCAATTTCGCCTGATCTTCAACGTGCGGCAGATCAACGATGTCCTCAAGTCGATGGTGCTGCGCGACCTGGACGGCGGCAGCGTCTCGATGATTACCTATCCGTCCAGCGAGCCGCTGGAACGCACTTTGCAGAGTTTCGCCGTCGACCTCGGGTCGGCCAGCACCATGGCCACCCTGTTGCGGCAACTGCGCGGCGCCGAGATGACTCTCTACACGCCCACTGCCATCCACGGCCGCCTGATTGGCCTGGAGACGCGCAAGGTGGCGGTGCCCGGCTCGACGGCTCTGGTCGACGAGGTCTTCCTGAACGTGCTGACCCCCGACGGCCTGCGCTCGGTGCTGCTTAGCCCGCTGGTTTCCATCCGGCTGCGTGACGAGGCTTTGAACGACGAGCTGAATCGGGCGCTCAACCTGATTCTGGAGGCCAACGACCCCAACCGCAAGCCGGTGGCGCTGGCATTCAGCGGCAGCGGCCGGCGGCGCGTCCGGGTCGGTTACGTCACCGAGACGCCGGTTTGGAAGACTTCCTACCGGCTGGACCTGGCCGGCGCGCGGCCTTTCCTGCAGGCCTGGGCGATCGTCGAGAACAGCTCCGAATTCGACTGGGACGGCGTCAGCCTGTCGCTGGTGGTCGGCCGGCCGATCTCCTTTACCCAGGACTTGTACACGCCGCTTTATAACCGCCGGCCAGTAGTGCAGACTGCCCTGCAGTCGGCGCCGACCCCGACCGCCTACAACGAGGGTGTGGCTGCGCCGCGGTCGATGACCGCTCCTTCGGTGTCGCCGATGGCCGAGGCCAGTCGCCGCGAAAGCGCTTCCGGGGGCTATGCCGATATGGCTGCCGAGGAACAGGAAAGTTTCGCCCTGAGTGAATCGGGGGTATCGGCGGCCGCGGCCGGCGAGCGGGCCGGCGAGCTGTTCGCCTTTACCATCCAGGAGCCGGTCAGCCTGGCTCGCCGCCAGAGCGCCATGTTACCGATCTATAACGGTAACATCACGGTCGAGAAGCTGAGCATCTACAGCCTCGGCCAGGGCAGCCAGTACCCGCTGAACGGCGCGCGCATTACCAACGACAGCGGTATGCAGCTGCCGCCCGGGCCGATTACCGTCTTCGACGGCGGCAATTATGCCGGCGACGCCCTGATCGACAGTTTCATGGACGGCGACCGCCGCCTGATCAGCTACGCGGTCGACCAGACCGTTTTGGTGCAGGTCCTGGCTCAGGAAGATCGCGCCATCAGCACCGCCCGCATCGTCAGCGGCGTGTTGACCGTGGAGCGGTTGGGCGTCTTCAGCCAGACTTACCGCATCGCCAACCGGGCAGTTGAAGCCAAGCTGATGCTGATCGAGCATCCGCTGTACCACGCCAGAACCTTGGTGGAGCCGGCCGCTCCGGAGGAACAGACCGCCAGCCATCGCCGTTTCCGCCTGACGGTGCCGGCCGGCGCCACGGTCGACTTTGTGGTGCGCGAGCAGCAGGTTTTCTCCGAGTCCATTACCCTGCTGGGCAACCGGAATACCAGCTACCTGACCTACAGTACCCAAGGCGAGATTCCGCGGGCGGTGCGCGATGCCCTGATTCGGGCCGGCGAGCTGTACGCCGCCGTCAGCACGGTCAACACCCGCTTAAGCGAGCTGACCCGCGAGAAGAGTCTGCTGGAAACCAGCCAGTCGCGGCTGCGCGCCAACATCGAGACCGTCGGCCGCGCCTCGCCGGAAGGCGTGCGCTTCCTGCAACGGCTGATGGCCGACGAGGATCGCCTGGAGCAGATCGCCACCGCCCTGAACCAGGCCGCCGAGGACTTGCGCCGCGCCCAGACCGAGCTGGATAATTACCTGCGGACGCTGACCGTCCGCTAGATTACGACTACCGGGTTGACGGCCGGCCAGTCTATGGCCACCTGGTCGGCCCGGTTTGACAAGACGGCGCCGACGCGGGTACACTGCCCTGCCGGCGCTGACCGCTGGCCAAACAGAGCGGAGCGGGGTGACGATGGACTCGATGCTTGAAACAGCGGCGGCTTGGCCGGGAGCCGGCGATGGCCGCTGAACGGGGTGGCCGTGGCCGACGGGCAGCGGTGACGCGCCGGTTAACCGCGCTTCGGTTGGCCTATCGGGCTGACCTGGAGCGCCAAGCGCCTTTCTTCCTGGCGCTGGAGCTGCTGGGCGCTGTTTCGTTGCTGCTGTATCGCGCCCGAGCCTTCCGCCTGGCCGGCGGTATCCTGCCGGAATTGGCGGCTGGCGACTGGCTGGCCGGCTACACGGCGTTGGCTTGCCTGTCCGACGGCCTGGCTTTAGCCAGCCTCTTGGGACTCTTGTTGGTGGCCTGGCTGCTCAGCCCGCTGGCTGGTCGGCTTGTTTCGGCGCTGGCGCTGGCGCTGAGTGCCGTTGGCATCGCCTTCATGCTGTTTGCGGCCGATTTCCTACGCGTCTATCAGACGGCTTTTTCGCGCAGCTTCATTGGCGGCGAGCACTTCACCGGCCTCAAATCCATTCTGCAATCGGCCGGCAGCGAATTGTCGACAGCCTCTCGGCTGCTGTTGCTGGCGATGCTGACTAGTCTGGCCCTGGTGGCCGCGCTGGCCTTCAGCCGCCGGATGGCCGCTTTAGCCGGTGCCTTGTTCCGCTTCAAGAAGGTCTTTTCCCTTTTGGCGTTGTCGCTGGCGGTGCTGGTCTCGGCCGTGGCCAGCGGACTATCCGGGCAGCTAGTGGCCGACGGCTTCCGCGCGTCTGGAGCCGACCTGGCCGCCAACCCGCTTTCTGCCCTGTTGTACGGCCGCTCTCCGGCCAGCGCCGCGACGGCCCGGGCGGTGGCGCCGCCGGCCGCGCCGGATGAACGGCTGGTGGTGGAGCACGCCCGCTTGGCCGCCTACAACACCGATTCGCTGGAAAGCCCGCAGGCGGAGCGCTACCTGCCTACCCTGCCCAAGGGGCCGTACAACGTCATCCTCTATTTTTTCGAGTCTACCAGCTGGCGCTACTGGGACCTCGAATTCGGCGGGCAAAAACTGTTGCCTACCATGCACCGCCTGGCGGAGCACGGCTTGTTGCTACGCAACCACTACTCTAACTTCCCGCTCTCGGCCAACACCATGTACTCGGTGCTCAGCTCGCGCTATTCGATGTACGGCAAGTCGATGATTTTTGGCGAGTACCACGACATCGACGTCGGCACCATGATGGAGGTGCTGTCGGATAACGGCTACGCCACCGGCCTGATCCACACCGGCGACCTGCAGTACGCGGCGCGTGACGATTTTATCGCTGGTCGTGGCATCGACCACGTGGTGCTGTACGCCGACCTGAAGCGCGGCCGCGAGCGCGAGGCTAACGTCGGCTGGGGCGCCGACGAACGGCTGATGATTGAACCGGCCGCCGAGTGGATTGCCGGGCGCACCACGCCGTACTTCCTGATGGTCATTCCGGTCAACCCGCACCACCCCTACGCCGTACCCGACGACTTCCCGCGCCTGGTGGACGCCGACGCACCGGGCTTGAGCGACAGCGAACGCAACTGGCGCAACTACCTTAACTCGCTGCACTTCGCCGACGCCGCCATGGGGCAGTTGGTGGACAAGCTGGAAAAGCGCGGTGCAATGGACAATACTGTCTTCGTGATGGTCACCGACCACGGCGAGGCCTTCTACCAGCACCGCGGCAACTACAACCATCCGCTGTTCATCTATGAGGAGAACGTCCACGTGCCGGCGCTGTTCTACAGCCCGAGCCTTTTCCCGCGGCCTCTTGTACTGGAATCGGTGACCCGCCACGTCGACATCATGCCGTCGCTGCTGGACTTGCTGCGTATCCCGGACAATCGCCAGCGCGACGGCGAGTCGATCTTCTCCCGCTCGCGCCAGAAGATGGCCGTCTTCCATACCGCCTGGAACGAGGAGTTCATGGGCGTGCGCGACGGCCGCTGGAAGTACATCCAGCGCATGGCCGATGCCCGCGACGAACTGTATGATCTGTCCGCCGACCCCGACGAGATTCAAAACCTGGCCGGGCAGTACCCGGAGATCACCGCCCGCTACCGGCAGGTGACGAATGGGATGGTCGACTACCTGGTGGACCAATACCGCGATCCGCCGCGGCGCTAGCGGAAAAGGGATGGAGGGCGCATGACGACATGGTATGGCTACAGCGGCGGTAAACTGGCGAAGGCGGCCGCCGGCAGCCCAGTGGAGGTGGTGGTGGCGCCGGAGCCGGACGAGATCCAGGAATTGGTCAAGCGCTATGGCATCGACCTGCATGACCTGCATTCAGCGCTCGACCCTGACGAGTTGGCGCGCGTCGAGAGCGAGACCGACCATCTGGTGCTGATCCTCAAGCTGCCCTGCAACTATACCGGCGAAGGTAAATTATTGTTTACCGTCACGTCGGTCGGCATGTTCCTGTTCAAGTCGCGCCTGCTGGTGGTTTCTCCCAACGAGGTCGAGTTCTCCGGCGACAAGGTGATGCACGCCGTCAAGGACGTGCGCGACGTGATGCTCAAGATCATGTACGGCATCATCGACCACTTCCTAGGCCACCTGAAAGTGATCAACATGCTGTCCGAGTCGCTTGAGAAGCGCATGACCGAGTCGATGGGCAACCGTTACCTGATGGATATGTTCGCTCTCGAAAAAAGCCTGGTCTATTTCGTCAATGGCCTGTCGTCCAACCAGGTAGTTTTCGAGAAGCTGGTGCTGGAGACCAATAAGGTTCGGCTCAAATTGACCAAAGCCCGATTTGATATTCTCGAGGATGTGGTTACCGAAAACCGCCAGTGCCAAAAGCAGGCTGAAATCTATTCGGACATCCTGATGGGGCTGATGGGCGCGCACGCCTCGGTGGTCAACAACAACATCAGCCTGCTCATGAAGCGCCTGACCGTCATCTCCATCGTCTTTATGCCGCTGAACGTGGTGGCCGGCATGGGCGGCATGTCGGAATTCTCGAATTGGACCAGCGGCGTGCCGTGGTATTTGGCTTACGGCATTTTCCTGGTCAGCCTGGTGCCGCTCAGTTTCCTGACCTACCTGATCCTGAAGCGTAGCGGCATCGACCGCGGTGAGTCGGAGACACTGAAGCGCACGGCCATGCTTCGGTCCTTGCCGCGCATACCGGGCCGCGACCGGCCGAAACGGCGCAAGGGTGATATAAAATAAGCTTTTCTGGCGCCAAAGGAGGCTTGCATGAAGCACGAAGCGGAATTCCGCGAACGCTGCGCCTTGCGGGGACTGGGCGAGGCTGCCATTGCCACCGCGCTTGAACAGGTGAAGACCCTGGCCGCTTTCCTGGCTAGTCGCGGCTGCAGCCTGGAGCGACCGCTCCTGGCCGAGGTGGAGGCGCACGTCGCTGGCCAGGTGTTGGCCGGCGGGGATGACCCAGCCGCCGGCGGTTTGGTGGCCGGGACCATCATGGCGCTGGCCCGTTATTTTGCCGTGGCGCGCCAGGAGGCGATCTCGATCCGCCTGCTGGCCTACCTGCTGCCGATCGGCGTCCTGCCCGTCATGGCCCAGCGCCTGGCCGAGGTCGGCGGTGACGCTGCGCACCGCTAGATCATGCAGACGGTAGCCATCCCGCCGGCCACCGCCCGCTTCGTCGCCGCCCTGGAGGCCGAATTGGGGGTCGACAAGGCGCGCCTAGTCCTGACCTGCAACGTGCACGGCCTTCCGCCACAAGCCTATGCTGCCGAGCGCGAGCGTTGGCTGGAGCTCGGCTCGGTCGACGCCTGGCTGGTTGACCACCACCGCCGGCTGATGGAGACCCTGGTACTGCACGCCGCCGACGGCAGCCTGTGGTACGAGCAGAAGATCGCACCGGCGGTGGTTGATTTCGCGCGCGATCATCCCGAGATCCAGAGCGGCGTGCGCGATGGCGATTATATTTACGTTACAAAGATACCATACGACCCCGCCCGCTTTCTCAAGTCGACCGATCCGTTGGAGAAGCGGCGGCTGGCCTGCCACTGCCCGCTGGCCGCCTCGTCGATCACGGCCGACAGCGCCGGTGTGCCGGCCGCCTGGTGCGCCTGCTCGGCCGGTTACGAGAAATTCCGCTTCGACATCGTCTTCGGCCAGGAAACCGAGGCCACGGTCCTGAAATCGGTGCTGGCCGGCGATCCGCTCTGCCGCTTCGCCATCCGGTTGCCGGAGTCGGCGCGCCAGGCGGTCCGGTAAGGCGCGCCTGATGGCGGGCTTTTCAGGCCGGGTCGCGCAGCAGTGAGTTGTGCATGGCTCGGATGAACAGAAAGTCGCCCAGCGCGGTCAGCGAGAAGAAGGGCAAGATGAGCCTGGCCAGCTCCACCGGCGGCCTGGATTGGCCGGCAGCCCAGGCCAGGCCGGTTGCCAGCAGCAGCAGGCGGCCGCAGAAGATCAGGAATTCCTGGAGGAAGAAGCCTTCGGCCGTGCTGAGCTGCAGCCTGGTCCGTTGTTGCTCGAGCAGCCGGCGCACGATGTTTTCGCCGAAGATCGACTTGAGTGGCGACAGGAAGACGTCCACCACGGTCTTGCCGAACAGTATCGGCAGCGACCAGAACAGGCCATAGCCGAGGCGGCCAATGGCTTCGCCGGCGCAGCCGAACAGGGTCCAGCGCAGCCGCGATACCGGCCGGCCGCGGATGGCCCGGCCGATCAGCCAGAAGGCCACCGCCGACAAGGCGGACAGGCTGGCCGTGAATACACCCAGCCTGGTTTCGGTCTGGAGCAGGCCGAAGGTCAGCAGCGAAACGCATAGGCTGGCGGCGATGGTGTGCACCGAGGCGTAACTCTGGTAGACGGCCAGCAGGCGCAAGCGCGGGGCGCGGTAAGCCTTGAAGATGGCCGCCGGCCGGAAGGTTTGACCCGGGATTTCCAGGCGCGGCGAAATCGCCAGTAGAGTAGTGCTGATCAGGCCGGCGGCGGCGAACAGGTACCGGTAGCCGGGCGGTAGCGGGCTGCCGGCGCCGCTCTGGCCGGCGAGGATTCCCGGCAACGCGATCAGGCCGCCGCCGGCCAGCGGCAACACCACCGACAAGGCTACCAGTAGGGCCTGCAGGCGCAGGAAAAAGCCATCGCGCTCGGCGTCCGGCACGCTGACCAGCAAGGCGCAGTGGCGGGTGGCCCAGAAAATACCTTCACTGGCGCCGCGCAGCAGGAAGTAGCCGGCCAGGATGGCGACGCTGCCCAGCCGCGTGAAGAAGACGATGCCCCAGGCCGCCAGCAGCGCCTGGAACAAGAGGTCGAGCCGGAAGCCGATATGGGCCCGGCCGCGGCGCAGGGTTAAGAGGCCGAGGGTGAAGAACAGCATCAGCGACAGGTACATGGCCAGCTGCAGGAAGAGGACACTGGCCAGCGACCGGAAGAGGCGCAGCAGGAAAGCGATCTCGAAGGCCCCGACCAGCGCGGCGTTGGCGGCGTGTCCCAGGGTGTAGAAGATGAGGGTGCGGGTCGGTGATTTTTGATTCATGTTTGCCTAGTGGCTCCGGGGTAGAGCGTATGCCATCGGGCGCGGCTTGGTCAAGCGCGCGACGCGGGCAATAAAGGCGGCCGGTTGACTGCCGGCGACACTTCCGGTATCCTCGGCCCACGGCGATGGAGTTCGCCGAGCCTTCCCGATTCCGGGTGAACTAAACTGCCTACCCTCCGGTACTGGCTGATGACTCCTGCCAACATTATTGACGCTGTACCGTCTGCGGTCGCCTTCTGGCGCAGCCGCCGGTGTAGAAGCCTGGAGGCAAGCATGAGTTCCCTGATCGCAATTTTCATCGGCGGCGGCTGCGGGGCAGTGTCCCGCTTCGTCTTGACGCGCGCCATTTCGCAGCAGGCCTTCACGACCATTCCGCTAGGTACGCTGGTGGTGAATGTGGCTGGCGCTACGCTGATCGGCTTCTGCTTTGAGCTGCTGGGCGGGGCGGTCGTTCCGGTCGCCCTGCGTTCCTTCATCGTCATCGGTTTCATTGGAGGCTTTACCACCTTCTCCACCTATGCGCTGGAGACGGCGTTGCTACTGCAGCGCCACGAGTATTTGGCAGCGGGACTTAATTTCCTGCTTCAGAATGCGATCGGTTTTGGCGCCGTGGCTTTGGGCATCTTCGCGGCCACTGTCCTGCGCAGCGCGGTTCAGGGAGGTTTTCATGCATAGCAGAGAAACGGATGTGCTGTTGCGCATCATCATCGGCGAAAATGACCGCTACAAGGGTAAGCCCTTGCATGAAGCCATCGTCCTCAAGGCCCGCGAGTTGGATCTGGCTGGGGCGACGGTGCTGCGCGGCATCATGGGGTTCGGCGCGGACAGCCGCATCAAATCGGCCCGGGTGCTCGGCGTCTCCACCGACCTGCCCATCGTAATCGAGATTGTGGATCGGCCGGAAAATGTCGAGCGACTGATGCCGTTCCTGGATGAAGCGATTGTGGAAGGCCTGGTGACCAGCGAAACGGTATCGGTGGTCAAGTATCGCCACGATGTGGCGGACGCCAAGCGCTGACAATAAAGGCGGCCGACCGGCGGGGGGGCCGGCCGACCGCGACGGGGAGGCGGTCGCCTCCCCGCGTCGTCAGGCTTTTTTAGATTCCGAGACGGCCACGGCTACTGCCACCGAGGCGCCGACCATCGGGTTGTTGCCCATGCCGATCAGGCCCATCATCTCGACGTGGGCCGGTACCGACGAGGAGCCGGCGAACTGGGCGTCGGAGTGCATGCGGCCCATGGTGTCGGTCATGCCGTAGGAGGCCGGGCCGGCGGCCATATTGTCGGGGTGCAGGGTGCGGCCGGTGCCGCCGCCCGAGGCCACCGAGAAGAATTTTTTGCCTTGCTCAAGGCATTCCTTCTTGTAGGTGCCGGCCACCGGGTGCTGGAAGCGGGTGGGGTTGGTGGAATTGCCGGTGATGGAGACGTCGACGCCTTCGGCGTGCATGATGGCCACGCCCTCGCGCACGTCGTCGGCGCCGTAGATGCGCACCTTGCCCTTGTCGCCGGCGGAGTAGGCCAGTTCCTTGACGACCGACAACTGGCCCGTGCCGTAGTCGAAGGCGGTCTGGACGTAGGTGAAGCCGTTGATGCGGCCGATGATCTGGGCGGCGTCCTTGCCCAGGCCGTTGAGCACCACGCGCAGCGGCTCTTTGCGGGCGCGGTTGGCGCTCTTGGCGATGCCGATGGCGCCCTCGGCGGCGGCGAAGGATTCGTGGCCGGCCAGGAAGCAGAAGCATTTGGTCTCTTCCGACAAGAGGCGGGCGGCCAAGTTGCCGTGTCCGATGCCCACCTTGCGGTCGTCGGCCACCGAGCCGGGGATGCAGAAAGCCTGTAGGCCGACGCCCAGCGTCCGGGCGATGTCCGCCGGGCTGGTCTGGCCTTTCTTAATGGCGATGGCCGCGCCGACGGTGTACGCCCAGCAGGCGTTCTCGAAGCAGATGCCCTGGATGCCGCGGACGATGCCCGGCACGTCGAGGCCGCGCGCTTCGCAGATCGACTTGGCTTCCTCGAGCGAGGCGATGCCATTCTGAGCCAGTACCGGCAGTATCTGCTTGACGCGGCGTTCATAGCCTTCAAATAATGTCATGCTGTCCTCCTTTTTACTCGTGCCTGGGGTCGATCAGCTTGGCGGCCTCGGCGAAGCGGCCGTAGACGCCGGTGGCGGACTTGAGGGCGTCGGCCGGGGCGGCGCCCTTCTTGACGGCGTCCATCATCTTGCCGAGGTTGATATATTCATAACCGATGATCTCGCCGTTGGCGTCGACGCCCAGGCGGTTGACGTAGCCTTCGGCCATTTCCAGGTAGCGCGGTCCCTTGGCCTTGGTGGCGAACATGGTGCCCACTTGGCTGCGCAGTCCCTTGCCGAGGTCTTCGAGGCTGGCGCCGATCGGCAGGCCGCCTTCGGAGAAGGCGGTCTGGGTGCGGCCGTAGACGATCTGCAGAAACAGCTCGCGCATGGCGGTGTTGATGGCATCGCAGACCAGGTCGGTGTTGAGCGCTTCCAGGATGGTCTTGCCGATCAGAATCTCGGCGGCCATGGCGGCCGAATGGGTCATGCCCGAGCAGCCCAGCGTTTCCACCAGGGCTTCCTCGATGATGCCGTCCTTGACGTTCAGGGTGAGTTTACAGGCGCCTTGTTGCGGTGCGCACCAGCCGACGCCGTGCGTCAGTCCGGATATGTCCTTGATTTCCTTGGCCTTTACCCACTTGCCTTCTTCGGGAATGGGCGCGGGGCCGTGGTTGGCGCCTTTGGCCAGCACGCACATGTGCTCGACTTCGTGTGAATAGATCATCAGCGTCTCCTTGGGTCCGCCCGCTTGGGCGGCCCGGCTGGAATTGGTAGCGGCGGAAGCTGTTTCCGCCGCGCCGGGCAGTATAGCGCATCTATGGGCTTCTGTCTTTAGCCCGCAGTAGCGGGTTTAACCAACAGTAGTTGGTTCAACCAACTACTGTTGGTTCAAACTGGCTGTTGTACAGTTCGGCGTAGAAACCGTTTCTGGTTATCAATTCGTCATGGCTGCCCTGCTCGACGATGTCGCCTTCGTTCATCACCAAGATGAGGTCGGCGTTGCGGATGGTGGACAGGCGGTGGGCGATGACGAAACTGGTGCGGCCGCGCATCAGGCCGTCCATGGCTTTCTGGATGAGCAGCTCGGTGCGGGTGTCCACCGAACTGGTGGCTTCGTCGAGGATTAGAATGCGCGGATCGGCCAGGATGGCGCGGGCGATGGTTAAGAGCTGCTTCTGGCCCTGTGAGATGTTGGAGCTTTCTTCGTTCAGTTCCATGGCGTAGCCGTCGGGCAGGGTGTGCACGAAGTGGTCGACATAGGCTGCCTTGGCGGCGGCGATGACTTCGTCGTCAGTGGCGTCCAGCCGGCCATAACGGATGTTCTCCATTATAGTGGCGTTGTACAGCCAGGTGTCCTGCAGCACCATGGCGAAATTGCGGCGCAGATCCGCTCGCCGGAAATCGCGGATGTCGTGGCCGTCGATGGTGATGCGTCCGGCGTCGACGTCGTAGAAGCGCATCAGCAGCTTGACCATGGTCGTCTTGCCGGCGCCGGTTGGCCCGACGATGGCCACCTTGCGGCCCGGTTCGGCGATGGCTGAGAAATTCTTGATAACTGGTTTGGCTGGGTCGTAGCCGAAGTGGACGTTTTCGAAGGCTACCCGTCCGGCCACGCTCGGCGGATTCACCGGGTTGGCGGCTTCTTCGAGTTCCTGTTTTTCGTCGAGAAAGGCGAAGACCCGCTCGGCGGCGGCGGCGGTTTGCTGCAACACGTTGCTGATGTTGGCCAGCTGGGCGATCGGTTGGGTGAAGCTGCGCATGTACTGAAGGAAGGCTTGGATGTCGCCGACGGTGATAATACCGCGGATGGCCAGGACTCCGCCCAGGATGCTGACCCCGACGTAGCCGACATTGCCCACGAAGTGCATCATCGGCATCATCAACCCCGACAGAAATTGCGACTTCCAGGCCGAGGCGTGCAGCGAGTCGTTAAAGGTTTCGAATTTGGCGAGGGCCTTGGCCTCGCCGTTGAAAGCCTTCATGACAACGTGCCCGGCGTACATTTCCTCGATGTGGCCGTTGACATGGCCCAGGTACTCCTGCTGCTGCTTGAAGTAGGTTTGCGACTGGCGGACGATGAAGCCGACCAGGCCCATGGACAAAGGCAGGACGACCAGGGCGACCAGCGTCATCTGCCAGGAGATGCTCAGCATCATCACGAGCACGCCTAGCACGCTGACGGCCGAGGTGACGATCTGCGTCAGGCTCTGGCCGAGGGTCTGGCTGATGGTGTCGACGTCGTTGGTGATGCGCGACAGCGTCTCGCCGTGCGTGGTGTTGTCGAAGTACTGGAAGGGGATGAGGTTCAGTTTGCGGGCGATGTCGCGGCGGAAGCGGAAGGCGATGTCGGCCGAGACGGCGGACATCAACCAGCCCATCAAGTAGGCGAAGACCGCCGAGATGGCGTACAGGGTCAGCACGGTTAGCAGGATGCGGCCGATGACGGCGAAGTCGATGTTGCCGCCGCCCTGCAGCCGGGCCATGACGCCCGAGAACAGCTCGGTGGTGGCCCGACCCAGGATTTTCGGCCCGGCGATGCTGAAGATAGTGGAGACGACGGCGAAGAGGAAGACGACGGCGACGCGCAGGCGGTACTTGGCCATGTAGGCCATCAGCCGGCGTAAGGTGCCGCGGAAGTCCTTGGCCTTCTCGCCCTTCATCATGCCGCCCATGGGTCCCCGTCCCATGCCCAGCGGGCCGCGTTGCGGACCGGCGGCGGCGCGCGGGATCGGGTTGGTAGCGGTTATTTTATGGTTACTCATGCTTTTTCCTTGGTGCCAAGCTGGGAGTTGACGATTTCCCGGTAGGTGGCGCAGCTGGCCATCAGTTCGCGGTGGCTGCCCTGGCCGACGATCTGGCCTTCGTCCAGCACCACGATGCGGTCGGCCTGCATGATGGTGGAGACGCGCTGGGCGACGATGATTAGCGTCGCCTGGCGCACCGTGTCCTTGAGGGCATGGCGCAGGGCCGAATCGGTTTTCAAATCCAGCGCCGAGAAGCTGTCGTCGAAGATGTAAACCGGATAGCGTTTTACCAAGGCGCGGGCGATGGACAGCCGCTGCTTCTGGCCGCCGGACAGGTTGGCGCCGCCCTGAGATACGGTCGCCTCGTAGCCGCCCTCGCGGTTGTTGACGAAGTCCGCCGCCTGGGCGGCGGCCACCGCCTCCGCCAGTTGTACCTTGTCGGCCGCGTCTAGTCCGTAGCGCAGGTTGGACGCCACCGTACCCGAGAACAGGGTGGCCTTCTGGGGCACGTAGCCGATGCGGTCGCGCAGGTCGGCCTGGGCGGCGGCGCGCACGTCCACTCCGTCCACCAGTACCACTCCGGCGGTGACGTCGTAGAAGCGCGGTATCAGGTTGACGATGGTGCTTTTGCCCGAGCCGGTGGGGCCGATGATGGCCGTGGTCTGGCCCGGCTCGGCCGTGAACGAAATATTGCATAGTACATCGCTGTCGGCTCCCGGGTAGCGGAAGGAGACGTCGCGGAACTCGACGCGGGCGCCTTGTGCCGGCGGCAGCGGCACCGGCAGGCCAGGGTCTTTGACGGACCGCCTGGTGCGTAGCACCTCGGCGATGCGGTCGCCGGAGACCGAGGCCCGCGGCAGAAAGATGAAGACCATCGACAGCATCAGGAACGACATCACGATCTGCATGGTGTACTGCAGGAAGGCCATCATGTCCCCCACCTGCATGGCCGACTCGGCGATTTGGTGCGCGCCCACCCAAATGACGGCGATGCTCAACAGGTTCATCACCAGCATCATCACCGGCATCATCACCACCATCACGCGGTTGACGAACAGGTTAACGGAGGTAAGTTCCTGGTTGGCGCCGTCGAAGCGCCGCTCCTCGAAGGGTTGGCGGTTGAAAGCGCGCACCACCATCAGGCCGGTCAGGTTTTCGCGGGCCACCAGGTTGAGGCGGTCCACCAGCTTCTGGATGCTGCGGAATTTGGGCATGGCGATGATGAAGACCACCACGATTAGGGCCAGCATAACCAGCACCGCCAAGCCGATGATCCAGCCCATGCTGGGCGCCTTGCCCATGGCGCGGATGAAGCCGCCGCCGCCCATGATGGGGGCGTAGATGACCATGCGCAGCAACATGAAGATAACCATCTGCACCTGGGTGACGTCGTTGGTGGAACGGGTGATCAGGGAGGCGGTCGAGAACTGGTCGAACTCGGCGCCCGAGAAGCCGACCACCGTGCGGAAGACGTCACGCCGCAGGGCGCGGGCGATACCGGCTGCCGTGCGCGAGGCCAAGAGGCCGATCAGAATGGTGACCAGCGCTGAACCCAGGGTTAGCGCCAGCATCAAGAGGCCAGTCTGGACGATGTAGCCGGTCTGCAGTTTCTCCAGGTCCAGGCCGAGGGCGGCGTATTCGGCGCGGACGGCCCGGATGGCGGCTTGCTCCACCATGCCGTCGCCGAGGCCGTCCAGCTGGGCCAGAACTGCTTGTTTGATGGCCACGCTTTGGTCGGCCGGCAGCCTGGCCAGGACATCGAGCAGGTCCAAGCCGGCCGGCAGCCGCGTTAGGTCCAGGCCGGGAATACTGGGCAGGTCGGGCTGGCCCAGCGGGTTGGCGGCTAGTTGGCGGAGGACGCCGCTAGCAGCCAGCGCCCGGCTGAGCGGCCCGCGGATGGCCTGGAGAGTCGCTCGGTCGTCGCTAGTCAATATGAGGATGGCGTCCTGGCCGATGGCCGGCAAACTCTCGGCTAGGGCGGCGAATTCAGGGTCGCCCGAACCGTAGCGACGATAGGCCGACTTAACCTGACCGCGTTCGGTCTCGTCTAGGAACAGGCTGAGGCGCTCCAGTTCGGCTGCGCGCAGTAGCTTGGGGAAGGGCGAGTCGACGCCGCCCTGCTGGATGCCGACGTTGACGATGCGCGACAGGTAGTCGGGCAGGGCCAGATCCATGTTGGCCTGCACGAAGAGCAGAACCACGATGATGGCCACGGTCAGAAGATAGGGTTTCAGGTAGCGGATAAGCTTGAGCATGGGGTGGCTTTACTCCTTGACGCTGGGATGGTAGGTGGCGGACGGGCAGTCGCCGTCGCCGTGGTGGCGGTTAAGAAAAAGATCGGGGCGTTGGCCGGACAGCCGGTCTAAATGCGCCACCAGGGTTTGCAGGCTGGCGGTTGCGGCTTGCCGTTCGCGGTCGTCGAGGCTGGCCTCCAGCGCCGCCAACAGTTCGCGGTGGCTGCCCTTGAGCTCGAGCATCAGCTGGGTGCCTTGGTCGGTCAGGCAGTGATTGCGCACCCGCCGGTCGTCGGGCAGCTCAAAACGGCGGACCAGCCCGGCTTGCACCAACTTGTCCAGTAACTGGCTGGCGGCGGCGTTGGAGAAGTCGAGTTGCTGGCTGAGATCCGATACTGTGCAGCCGCCGTGGTGGTACAAGCGGAAGAGCGTGGCCAGCTGCGAGAAGCCCAGGCCGTGCCCGCGGGCAAAAGCATGCAGCCGCCGGAAGTAACTGCTCATGGCCAACTCCAGCATAGCCGTGAGCAAGGGCTTGAATTCGGCCGAGGAATCGTTCATCGTTTCTCCTATAAAAAGTCAACCGGGAAGTCGACCAGAATACATATTATTAACCAACGACGTTGGTTTTAAGCACTTTTTTGGCCTACGGTACGCA
>MIAR01000030.1 GCA_001829185.1 Spirochaetes bacterium GWB1_60_80 | reverse complement strand
GAACGCCAGATCCTTACCCATATGGCCATCAGCCCCAGCCTTGATGTAAACCAAGGGATCAGTGATGGTTCTTACGCTCCGCAGATACCAAAAATGGCTGCTAAAGGGGTAATCGTATATATCTCTTACCATGATTGACCCATTTCGCCGATAAAGCTCGAAGGCTTTGGTACCGGCCGCCGCGCTGGCATGGAAAATCATCTTGGCTAAAATCATAGCGGTAATTGATAGAACAAGATGCCGGTCGTCAATACAGGCTTTTACCAAAGGATTCATTTCAATAAGCCGAAATAAACCAACATCAAACCTGGAGGCAATCATAGTGGTGAGGATATCCAAGAATCCTAAAGCTATCGAAATCCCTAGAAAAATACCGTCAGTAGCGAATACTTTGGTGCGCAAGAAACACGCTAAAATATCAACAAAAATAAACGCGAATATCGCTATCAAAAGCAAAAAAGCAGATTGAGTCCCAATTTTTCTTACAATGTAAAAAAGAATAAAACTGGTAATCAACATGGGCATCCAGGAGCTGCTATAAAAAAGCAGCCGCTTTTCAAATTGCTTTATCATAACCCGCCTTCTGAAATGAGAATCACGCTGTCTGATTCTCATTTGTTCAACATTTCATGTCCGTGAGCCCGTGTAACGAATTCGTCTACGGGCTGCTATTAAAAACCAACCCTTTCATCGGCACTGCGGCAGCCTAGCGAAATCCTATCACCTAGGCAAAGACGACCCGCAGAATACAGGCTACTTCATGTCTAGTCAAGCAGGTTTATATTCATTATCCAAATCACTTTGGTATATATGGATGTAATGGAGAAAAATGCCAGTATAACAACAACATAACGGCAGCCACCGGCTGAACCAAAATTCATCCGTTATAGTCAAGGCTGCTTGACAGACGAAATCCTGGCTTGTCAAGCAACCAGCTACACTGGCTAAGATTGTTAGTCACCGGCCAGCCTCGTCGCCCCAACCCTCACACCCGCGCGTCCATCCGGTTGCCCGACTCGTAGCGCTTCAGGCCGACCCGGAACAGGCAGTAAGACAAGGCCAAGTAGCCGATGGCGATGCCCCACAGCAGCGGCACCAGCGGCCAGTCGAGGGCCTTGAAGATGCGCAGCGGCACGAAGGCCACGAAGCCGGACGGCAGGATGGTGTACAGCACCCAGCGGAACCAGGCGCCGTGCACGCCTTCCGGATAGAGCGAGAAGGTGAGCAAAAATTCGCTAACGGCCGACGAGATGCCAGACGAGTTGCCCATGAAGAAGCACAGGCTCTCGGCGCCGGCGAAGACGGCCACGAAGATCAGGGCGGCCGGCACCATCAGGGCCACGAACAAGAGCCAGTGCAGCGGCCCGTGTCCGGGCAGCAGCGCCAGGATGATGAAGCCATAGGCAAGGTCACCCCAAGCCGAGACGATGGTGCGCGAGGCCAACAGGTTGAGCCAGACATCCTTGGGCTGCAGCAGGTAGACGTCCAGGCTGCCTTCCAGCACGATGCGCGACAGGCCGCGGATGTTGCCGAAGACGATGTGGGCCAGGCCGAAGGCGCTGGACACGAAGCCCCAGACGAACATGACATCGTTGAAGCCGTAGCCGCCCACCGCCCCGGTGCGGGCGATCAGCACCGCCCAGAAGGCGGCGAAGGCGGCGTTGTTCAGCATCATGCCGAAAAACTGCAGCAAAAAATTCAGGCGGTACTCCAGCACGGCCTTGACGTTGACGGCGAAGGCCATGCCCATGAAGCGCAGGTAGGCGCCCAGGCGGCCTGTGCGCCGGGCCGGTTGTATCGTATTCAATTCATTCATGCTCAACCTCCGTTGATGGACAGCTTGCGCGAGCTGGCGGCGAAGACCAGCCGGGCCAGGACAAGGCCGATGGCGATCCAGGCCAGTTGTACCGCCATCAGCCGCAGCGCTTCGGGCAGCTGGAAAGCCACCATGATGCGCGCCGGGGCGTAGGCGATGTAGGGGAACGGCGTCCAGACCGCCACGGCGCGGGCGGCGTCGGGCAGCAGCTCGATCGGGATGAGGGTACCCACTACCAGGGCGATCTTCTGGAATATCCAGTAGAAAGCGTCGTTCTCCTCCAGCCAGAAGGCCGTCATGGCCAGGCTGAACTGTAAATAAAAATTCAGGCTGCCGGACAGCAGGAGCGACATCACCACCAGCAGCGCCCGCAGGCCCTGGCCGGCCAGCCAGGCCAGGCCCGAGCCGGCCAGCGGCTGGCCGCCGGAATAGGCGCCGGCCCACTCCGCCAGAGGCGGCAAGCCGCCGGTCAGCAGGCAGCCGATGAGCAGGCCTTCGCCCAGGATGATGAACAGGTCGGGCAAGGCTGAGCCGAGCCGCTCCCAGAACTGGTAGCCGACGAAATCGTAGGGCCGGCTGACCAGATAGGCCACCTGCCCGCTTTTCATGTCGCGCGACAGGCTCCAGAAGAAGCGGCCCAAGGCGAAGGACGGCACCTCGGCGATGATGAAGTACCAAACTAGCATGTCGTAACGGTACCCGGCCACCGTAGTGCCGCCGGCCGTGGCGTTGGCCCAGATGCGCGAGAACACCATGATAAACAGGCCATAGGTCAGCATCGTGCCGGCGAAGTTGGCCCGGAAGGCCAGCTTCTCGCGGATGGCGGTGGAGGCGGCGGTCAGGCCGGTGCGCCAGTCAGCTCGCCAGCGGGTCAGGCGACGGCTCATGATTGCCCCCCGGCCAGGGTCTGGGCAGCTAGCGCCTTGCCGGCCAGGCCGACGGCTACGCCACGGGCGGACTGCTCATTGCGGCTGGCGAAGATGTCGGCGATGATGTTTTCCAGCGGCTCGTCCTCGATGGTGATATCCTCCAGCTCGCCCAGGGCTGACAATTTGTTCACCACCTCCTGCAGGGTATGCTGGCGGGTGTCGACCTCGAAACTGGCCGAGCGGTCGGTATGCTTGATCGGCGGCAGGCCGGGTATGGCAAAAGTTACCGGCGACTGGTAGCGCACGCCGACGTACTTCCTGGCCAGCGCCCGGTGCTTGAGGTCCTTCATGCTTTCGTCGACCACCACCTCGCCGTGGTGGATGATAATGGCGCGCTTGCAGATCTTCTCGATGTCGCCCATGTCGTGGCTGGTGATGAAGACGGTCACCTTGTCGTTCCGGTTCAGCTCCTGCAAGAGGCCGCGGATCTCGCGCCGCGCCACCACGTCGAGGCCGATGGTCGGCTCGTCCAGGAAGAGCACGCGCGGGGCGTGCAGCAGGCTGGCGGCGATCTCGCAGCGGATGCGCTGGCCGAGCGACAGCTTGCGCACGGCCACGTCGAAGAAGTCGCCCAGGCCGAAGCGCTCCACCAGTTCGGCGGTGCGCCTGGCCAGGACCGGCTTGTCGACCTCGTAGATGGCGCCAAGCAGGCGGAAGGAGTCGGCCGGCGGCAGGTGGTACCACAGCTGGCTGCGCTGCCCGAAGACCGAGCCGATCTGCCAGGCTAGCTGCTGGCGCTGGCGAGACGGGTCGAGGCCGAGGACGCGCGAGCCGCCGCTGGTGGGCTGCAGGATGCCGGTCAGCATCTTGATGGTGGTGGACTTGCCGGCGCCGTTGGGGCCGAGAAAGGCGACGACCTCGCCCTCGTCGACCTCGAGCGAAATGCCCTTGACGGCCTCGACCAGGCGGTACTGCGGCCGGAAAAAGGCGCGCAGGGCCTTGCCGCGTCCCTCGGGGGTGAAGCGGGTGCGGAAATGCTTGGTCAGTTGCTGGATCTGGATAACAGACATGGCAGCCTCCGTTGCGGGGCGCCGTCCCAGGGCAAAAATGCGGCTAGGCTCCTGCCGCTACTGCGGACAGAAACAGTGGCCGATGATTGGCGCGTGGACGGACCCCGAAAGGTTCACGAGACTCCGTCCGCGGGCTTTTATCCCATGGGTGTTCCGGCCAACCCGGGCCGGTGGTGCCGCTCGGTCTCAAACCCGTCGCCGCCTGCCTGCGCAGCCAGTCGCCGTTTGGAACCCCCAGGCACCCTCTCGTTATAATTGTATCCATTGTACGCGCCAGCGGGCGGCGCGTCAAGCGGCCGACCGGGGCTGACCGCGGCGAACCGCTGGCCGCCGCCTGCTCAATTGTCGCGCGCCACCTCGGACTCGTACAGGGCCTCGAAGTAGTGGCGGTGGCGGCTCTCCTCGGCGGCCAGGCGGCCGAAAATCTCGCGCAGCTCCGGGTCAAGGGCGGCGGCGGCCAACTGGCCATACAGGTCGCCGGAGCGCTCTTCCTTCTTGATGGCCAGCTTAAGGATCTGCTGAAAATCAAGTTCGGCCGGCGGGGGTTCGTCGGCCGCCAGCTGGCGGGCCAGGCCGAGGTCGACGGCCGCCGTGGCCGACAGGTTGACCTCGCCGCGGGCCTGCAGCGAACGCACCAAGGCGACGTGGCCTTCCTCCATCAGCCGGAATTCCGCCAGCGTGGCCTTCTGGGCGGCGAAGGCCGCCCTGCTCTCCAGGTCGGCGTAAAAGGCCACCGCGGCCTGTTCGCGCTCCAAGGCAAAGGCTAGGGCGGCCGCAAATTCGTCGTGCTTCATGTCAGTTTCCTTTGGCGCGCAGCAACCGGTCCATGGCCAGGGCGGCGCGGTGTCCGTCGGCGATGGCCGAGATGGCGTCCTTGCGCTCGTTGGTCAGGTCGCCGCCGGCGAAGATGGTGGCCCGGCTGGTGCGGCCATCGCTGGCCACCACCGGCTTGAAGCGCCGGATCTCGATGCCGTCGGACTCGGCCACGAAGGCCAGGTCCGGTCCTTGCCCGATGGCGGCGATAATGGAATCATAACGGTCCTCGTGCACGGCGCCCGGGATCGGCTCCGGCACCGGCCGCTGGCCGTCCTCCTTCTGCACCATCCGGGCCTCGTTCCAGGCGACCAGCGCGCCGGCCGGGTCGCCCGGGATGGCCTTGACTTCCAGCGGGATGGCCTTGACTTCCAGCGGGATAGCCTTCTCCACCAGGCGGGCGCCTTCGGCCTTAGCCTCGCGGATCTCGTCCGGATCGGCCGGCATGTCGGCCTCGCGGCGGCGGTAGAGGATGTCGACCGCGCAGCCGGCGCGCAAGGCGGTGCGGGCGGCGTCCATGGCGACGTTGCCGCCGCCGACCACGGCCACGGTCTTGCCCAAGCCGAGGCTCTGGCCGCGGGTGGCGGCCGCCAGCACCGCCACGCCGTCCAGCACCCGGGGGTGGTCGTCGCCGGGCACGTCCAGCCGATAGGGGGCGGGCAGGCCGGTGGACAGGTAGACGGCGTCGTGAGAGGCGGCCAGGTCGGCCAGGCTGAGGTCAACCCCCACGGCGGTGCCGTAGCGAATGTCCACGCCCAAGGACTGGATCCAGGCGATGTCCTTGTCCAGGGCGGGGTACGGCAGGCGGTATTCGGGAATGCCATAGCGCAGCATGCCGCCGCCGGCCTCGTCCTTTTCCAGCACGGTGACGGCGTGGCCCTGCAGGCGCAGGTAGTAGGCCGCCGCCAGGCCGCCGGGGCCGGCGCCGACCACCGCCACCCGCCGGCCGCTGTCCGGCTCGGCCCGCGGCAGCGCCCGGCCGTAATCGGCCAACTCCACCTGGTCGGCGATGTAGCGCTTCAGCCAGCGGATGGCCACCGGGTCGGCCGGCTCGCCGTCAGCGCCCGTACCGGCGCCGATCGAGCAGGCCGCCTCGCAGCGGTGGGTGCAGATGCGGCCGCAGGCCTCCGGAAATGGGTTAGTTTCGTATAACAGGTTCAGGCCTTCGTCGAGCTGTCCGTCGCGCACCGCTTTGATGTAGCCGGGGATGTCCATGTGCGCCGGGCAGGAGGCCACGCACAGCCCGCAGGCTACGCAGCGGTCGGCTTCCCGCTCGGCCTGCTGGCGCGAGTAGCCGCGCACCAGTTCCAGGAAGGACTGGACGGCCGCCTGGTGGTCGAGTTCGGGCATGGCCACGCGCTGGCCGTCCAGCAGGCGGTAGCCCTCGGCGCGGCGGTAGCCGAGTTCCGACTTGTCCCAGGGCTTGGCCTCCACGCCCGGGGTGTAGCGGAAGACCTCGGGGTCGGCGTCGACCCAGACGTACTCGTTGCTCATGCCCAAAGACCCGGAGGGGCAGATGTCGACGCACAGGGCGCACCAGCAGCAGCGGCCGTAGTCGACGCGCGGCCGCAGCCCCGAATCGCCTTCCTTGGCCGGCAGGCCGGCCACCGGCACCAGGTCGATGGCCTGGTTCATGCAGATGGCCTCGCAGCTGCCGCAGCCGACGCAGGCCTTGGCGTCGTTGATATGGAAGCCGCGGTAGCGCGGCGCGCCGGGCCGCTCGTCGATCGGCTTGCGCACGGTGAAGGGTTTCTCGAAGGCCCGTTTCCAGACCGCGAAGGGCGCGATAAAATCCTTGATGTTCATGCCGTCACCTCTCGATTTCGGGCGGATAGGTATGCAGGCTGACCATCAGGCCGGCCACGTCCGCGATGTTGACGCCGCGCGCCAGCCGCTCCATCAGCGCCACGCCGTGCGTGTAGCTGGGGCCGCGCACCGCCACCCGGCGCGGCTTGTCGCCGCCGTCGGATACCACGTAAAAGCCGTACTCGCCGCGGGTGCACTCCGCGGCCACGTAGGTTTCGCCGGCCGGAATCTTCCAGTGCAGCGGGTTGGGCAGCTTGGCGCGGAAGGCGCCCCGCGCCGGCAGCATGTCGACGATCTGGCGGATCAGGTCGATCGACTGGTACATTTCCAGCAGGCGCAGCCGCGAGCGCTCGAAGGCGTCGGAGACGGTGCCGACGATCGGCTCGAAGCTCAGCCGCGGGTAGGCCAGGTAGCCAAGGTCCTTGCGCAGGTCGCGGGGCAGGCCGGCGGCGCGGGCGTTGGGCCCGGTGATGCCGTACTGGTCGACCCAGTCCGGCGGGATGTAGCCCAGGCCCTGGGCGCGCATCTTATACACTACGTTATGGAACATTACCAACTCGATGTCGTCGAGGTTCTTACGCACCGTGTCCATGGTCTCGAGCACGCGGCGCAGGAAGCCGGCCGGGACGTCGCCGCGCACGCCGCCGGGGATGATGTACATGTGGTAGATGCGCCCGCCGGTCAGCTCCTCGAAGAGGTCCAGCACATAGTCGCGCATGGTGACGCTCCACTGGGCGATGGTGCCGTGGCCGAAGGCGCCGGCCTGGCCGCCGATCCACATCAGGAAGCTGGCCAGGCGGATCATCTCCAGGCTGAGGGTGCGCAGCCAGACGGCCTTGTCGGGCACCTCGATGCCGGCCAGCTCTTCGAGGGCGGCGGCGTAGCAGTACTCGTTGAAGTCCGGCTCGGGCACGGCGATGCGGCAGACCAGCGGGAAATTCTGCATCCACAGCCGGCGCTCCATCAGCTTCTCGAAGCCGCGGTGCAGGTAGCCGACGTGGGTCTCGCAGTCCACCACGCTGTCGCCTTCGATAACCAGGCGCAGCGACATGTTGCCGGTGATGCCCGGGTGGTTCGGACCCTGCCACATCACCAGGTACTTGCCGGAATCCAGGTCGGGCGCGGCGCGCTCGGCCGGCGCGATATAGGGTGCCTTGGCGCGGCTCATGCTTGCTCCTCCGGATACAGTTCCCGCTTCATGTGCTCGGCCGGGTCAGAGCTGGCGCGGCCGGGCCGCTCGGCGTAGGTGGCGTCGCTGTAGGCCAGGCTGTCGAAGTCGCGCCGCATCATCGGCGGGCCCTGCCAGCCTTCCAGCACGAACTCCTCGTCGACGCGCGGGCTGCCCGGGAAGTCGATGCCGTACCATTCCTTCATCTCGCGCTGGTAGGTCCAGGCCTGGGCCCACAGGCGGTGGATGGAGTCGACCACCGGCCGGGTACGGTCGATTTCGCTGTGCACCAGCAGGCTGTGGCCGCGTTCATGATTGCGCAGGGCGTAGGTCAGGGTGAAGACGCCGCGCTCCAGCTGGTCGATGGCGGTGGCGAAGGACAGGTGGGCGTAGCCGGCCTCGTCGCGCAGCCACCTCAGGCAATCGCGCAGCCGGCCGGAGTCCACGAAACAGGCGGCCTGGCCAGCCTTGAGGTCTTTCCAGTCCCGGACGCCATAACGATTCGCCAAGGATGTTATCAATTCTTTCATCTGCCCCGCTCCTACCAGTTGTAATCCGGCATGTTCCAGTCCTTGATGACCTGTTTCTGGTTGGCCTTGTACCACTCGAATTTCCGGGCGTACTCGTTCTGGCCCTCGCCGCGCCCGGCGCGGATGATGCGCTTCAGCTCCTGGAAGCCGGCCAGCAGCGCCTCGGGGCGCGGCATGCAGCCGGCGATGTAGACGTCGACCGGGATGTACTGGTCGATGCGCTTGATGGTGTTATAGCTGTCCCAGTACATGCCGCCGTTGATGGTACAGCTGCCCAGGGCCACCACGAACTTCGGCCCCATCATCTGCTCGTAGCTACGCACGATGCGCTTGAGCGTCTTGACCGAGGCATAGCCGCCGATGACGAAGACGCTGGACTGGCGCGGCGTCGGGCGCGGCTGGATGCCGTAGCGGTACATGTCGAAGCGGCTGGTCATCAGCGGCCGCAGCTCGATGGCGCCGCAGCCGGTGCCGAAGCCGAGGATCCACAGGCTCTGGGCGCGCGCCCAGTTCCAGAAGGCCTCGGTGATCTTGTTGGCCCGCTGGTACTGGCGCGGCGGCGCGTCGCAGAAAAGGCCGCGCTCGGCGAGGGGCAGGCCCTCGTTGGCCAGGGGCCCCGGAATGCTATGCTTGTCGGACACGGAAGCCTCCTACAGTAACGCGATGATGACGCCGGCCACGCCAATGACGGTCGGCGCGCCCAAGAAGAAGCGGATCGACTGGTCGACCCGCAGCCGCGGGAACGCCTGCCCCACGAACACGTTGATGAAATAGATCAGGAAAGTTTTTATCACCATAACCGGCAGGCTGGTGGCGCCGCCGAAGAACAGGTTCATGTACAGCACCAGCTTGGCGCCGTTGAAGATGGCGCGGTTGGTCTGCAGCATGCCCAAAAGGTTGCTCTGATACTCGGTGGGCGGGCCGATCGGGATCTCCTGCGGCGCGATGACGACGCTGAAGGGATTGTGCATCGACATGCCCAGGAAGGCGATCAGGGCGGCCACCACGGCCACCGGGTTGGTGGCCACGGTCCAGTGCAGGAAGCCGCCCTGCTGCGCGGCCACGATGGCCGTGATGTCCAGCGTCTTATACTGGATGGCCACGGCGATGACCGACAGCGCGAACGGCACTTCAAAGGCCGTCATCTGGGCCAACCCGCGGCTGACGCCGATGGCGCTGTAAGGGTGGCCACCCTCACTGGCGCCCAGCGCCATGCCCAGCTGGCCGAAGAAGATGAAGTACATCACCAGCAGCAGGTCGCCGGAGTCGCTGAAGTTGCGGAACAGGGCCGAGCCGAAGACCGCCGGGATGAACAGGTAGGTGCCGACGCCGCCGGCCAGCCGGAAGACCGGGCCGAGGTAGAACATGACGCCGTGGCTGATCGAATTGCGCTTGGCCGTGCTCTTGATGATGTCCAGATACGGCTGCCAGACCGGCTGCCCCACCCGCCCCTGCACCTTGGCGCTGATGCGCGCCATCGAGCCGATCAGTAGGAGGCCGTAATTGGTGATGACGAACAGCGAGACCAGGGCGTAGCCCACCCGCGTCAGAATGGCGGTAATCATAATACAACTCCCATCACCAGGTAGAGGACGACCACGTACATGACGACGTGGAGGGCGTAGGTCTGGCCGTTGCCGGTGTACAGCCGGCGCAGCGCGCCGCCGACGGCCGACACGCCGCCGCCGACCAGCACCCAGAAGCGCTCGGCCCGCGAACGCACCAGTCCACCCACTGCCTGGCGGTACGGTTCAAAGAAGCGCCAGGCGTAGTGGGTGGTTTCCGGCCGCAGCGGCCGCTCGCCAGCGAAGACGATGTTGAACTGGCGCACGCCCTGGCTGTTGCGCAGGTTGATCACGAGCCAGAGCAGGCAGAGCGCGAAGACGCCGCCGGTGACGATCATGGTGAGCGTGCCGTTCCAGTAGCCGAGCGGCGACACCAGGGCGTCGCCGGAGAAGCCCAGCGTGGGCGGGAAGACGCGACTGGTAATTTCGAGGATCGGGTCGAGCAGCAGTTTCGGAAAGACCGACAGGGCCATCAGCACGCCCATCAGTAGCAACTGCGGCGCGATCAGGGCCAACGGCGCCTCGCGCACGCCGGACTGGTTCAACTTGGGCTGCCCC
This sequence comes from Spirochaetes bacterium GWB1_60_80, assembly GCA_001829185.1. Lineage (GTDB taxonomy): Bacteria > Spirochaetota > Spirochaetia > Treponematales > UBA12059 > UBA12059. The sequence goes on along the minus strand of MIAR01000030.1, from coordinate 11,388 downwards.
AGGAAAATGGAGTGTATCAGGCGGTAGAGGTAGAGGAAGGCCACGCCGCTGGCGAAGAAGGCCACGGCGGCCTCCAGGTACCAGCCCTTGGCGATCAGGCTGGAATAGAGCAGCCACTTGCCGCCGAAGCCGGTCAGGGGCGGCACGCCGGACAGGGCGATGATGGCCATCAGCACCGTCAGGAAGGAGACCGGCATCTTCTTGATCAGGCCGCCCATTTCGTACATGTTGCGCGTCCCCACCCGCTGGATGACGCCGGCCACGGCCAGGAACAGCATCGACTTGTACAGGAAATGGTTGAAGGCCAGGTAGAGCGACGCCGTCCAGCCAGCCTGGTCCATCAGCGCGAATGCAAGGATTATATAACCGATCTGGCCCATGGACGACCAGGCCAGCGTCTTCTTGATGTCCTCCTGCCAGACGGCGTAGAGGGCGCCGGCCAGGGCCGTGGCCAGGCCGACCCAGCCGAGGGCGCGCCACAGCCAGGGGCCGCCGATGGCGCCCAGGCTGATGGACAGGCTGCCCGGGATGCCGCGCGACAGCACCAGGGCGAACAGGCCGAAGACCGCCGCCTTGGACAGGGAGGCCGACAGCAGGCCGCTGGACTCGTCGTCGGCCTCGGCGTAGGCGCCGGGCAGCCAGACGTGCAGGCCGAGGGCGCCGGCCTTGACCAGGATGCCGACCAGCGCCAGCAAGAAAGGCCAGCTGGCCAGGGCGCCAGACGGCCAGGCGCCGGCGCTGTCGAAGCCGCCGGCGGCCAGTCCGACCATCAGCAGGAAGGCGCCGCCCAGGCCGAAGACGATATAAGACAAGGCCGGCTGGCGGCTGGCCTGTCCGCGCCGCACCAGGAGCCAGCTGGACAAGGTCATCGTCTCCCAGGCGAAGAAAAAGCCGAGCCGGGTTTCGGCCAGCAGCACCGCGCCGAGCGACAGGGTCACCATGGCCAGCAAAGGATGCAGGCCGCCGCGGCTGCCCGGTTTGCGCAGGGCGGCCACGATGAAGAGGCCGCCGCCGCCCAGCAGCATGATGGCGAAGATCTGGCGCAAGCCGTCCAGCCGGTCCTGGACCAACCAGGCGAAGGCCGCCACCGCGCCTAGTGCCAAGAGGCCCTTCAGCCAGCCGGGCAGCCAATCGAGCAGGAACAAGACGGCCGCCACCGCCCAGGGCGCCCACAGCCAGGGCTCGCCGGCCAGGCTGGCCAGGGTCGAGCCGGCCTTGGGATCGAGCGCGCCGGTCAGGCCGAAGACGCCGGACAGGACGCCCAGGCCGGCCAGCGCCACGGCCGCCACGGCCGGACCCAGCAGGCCGGCGCCCAGCCGCAAGGTCGGAACCGGAGCCGCGCCGCGCGCCGCCACCAGCCGCCCCAACCAACGCAGCATGTAGAAGGCTTCCACCAGGCTGCCGCCCAGGATGAGGCCGATCAGCCACCAGCGCGAGCGGTCGGCCAGGGCCTGCACCAGCTGCCACTTGGCCCAGAAACCGGGGAAGGGCGGCAAGCCGACCAGGGCCAGCACCAGGCCGCCGGCCACCGCCAGCGCCAACGGCGACAGGCGCCGCGCTGGCTGCGCCGCGGCGCTTGCGCCGGCCGCGTCGTCGACCGTGTCGACCACATCGACCCCGTCCACGCCGGCGGCATCGGTCAGGCCGGCTTGCTCGAAAGCGGCCGACAACAAGAAGAGGCCGGTTTTGGCCAGCAGATGATTCAGCACGAAGCCGCCGGCCACGGCCAGCAAGAAAAGTTCACTGCCCAGCTTGAACAGGGTACCCAGCGCCAGCACGGCCATGGCCAGCCCAATCTGGGCCACCGACGAATAGCCGAGCATGCGCCGAGTGTACCGCTGCCGGGCGCCGGCCAGGTTGCCGGCCAGGAAGGTGGCCAGGCCGCTGCCGGCGATGATCACCAGGTGGGCGGTGCCGAACAGCGGCAAGAGCTTCCAGAGCGCCAGCAGCAGGGCGGTGGCCGAGGCGCCGGACAGCATGGCCGCCAGGCCGGGATGCGCGGTTTGGTAGACGTCGAGCGCCCAGCCGTTGGCCGGGAAAGGCTTCAGCTCGACCAGCAGGGCCGCCAGCAGGAAAAACAGGGCGGCGTTGCCGGCGGCCCCGGCCAGACCCGGCGCGCGGATGGCGAGGTCCAGGTTGAGGGTGTCGCCGAAGCGGTAGACGTAGATGACGCCGATCAGGTAGAGGGCGCTGGCGATACCGCCGGCCAGCATGTACTTGAAGGCCGAACGCAGCGCCGGCCGGCGGTCGTCAAAACCGATCAGGCTGTAAGTGGCGATGGCCGAAATTTCCAGGAAGACGAACAGGTTGAACAGGTCGCGCGTCAGGATGACGCCGCACAGACCCATCAGCAGCATCAGGAAGGCCATCGCCCCGCCGGCCGGGGCCTGGCGCAGGCTGGCGTGCATGGCGGCGGCCGACAGCAGGCCGACCGCGGCCACGGCCAGGACGCCGGCCGCTTCCAAGAGGCCGACGCGCAGCACGATGGCCAGCGGCGCCATGAAGCCGGCCGTGCCGAAGTCCTGGGCCACTCCGCCCTGGACCAGCGCCAGCAGCCAGGAGACGGCCGCGGCAAGCCAGGCCAGGCCCACCAGGTAGACCAGGGCCAGGGAAGCGCGCCGGCCCAGCTTGTCGACCAGCGGCAGCAGGAAGGCGGCCGCCAGGCTGGCGGCGAACAGATAGAGCGGATTTACCATTTTTCGTCTCCATGCACCTCGATCGAGGAGCCGCCGCCGCCGGAGCGCAGGCGCACCGCGTAGCTGAGCAGGAGGGCGGTGACGGCCAGGCCGATGACGATGGCCGTCAGCACCAGGGCCTGCGGCACCGGGTCGGTCATGGACGCGACCGCGGCCTCGCCGTCGAGGATCGGCGCGGTGCGGCCGCGGATGTAGCCGACCGACAGGATGACCAGGTTGACGCCGGTGCCCAGAATCGAGAAGGCCACCGCGATCTTGAACAGGTTCTGCCGGGCCAGGATGCCCCACAGGCCGATCAGGATCAGCAAGGCGCCGGGAATGGCCACCGGGTTGAGGTGTACCAGGATGGCGGCGAGCTTCATGAGCGGTCTCCTTTCAGGGCGTCGATGATGCCGGACAGTTCCGCGCCTACTTTCAGGCCGATCATGGAGTAGATCAGCGGGATGCTGCCGGCGCTGAACAGTTGGCCGACCACGCCCAGCGGCAGGGCGCGCGGGTCGAGGAAGCCGCCGGCCAGGACGATGCCCAGCAGGCCGAGGCCGACGTAGACCGCCCCGGACAGCGATTCCAGGGTGGTCATGACGCGGTGCGAGACCTGCGCGTCAGGTTTGGCCAAGAGGCCGAGCAGGAGCGCCACGGCCACCACCACGCCGCCCTGGAAGCCGCCACCCGGCGTCAGGTGGCCGTGGATGAAGATGTAGGCGCCAAACATGATGAGCAGGCCAGCCAGCAGGCGGGAGGCCGTCTCCAGTACCTCGGTGCCGCCCTGGCGGCCGGGTGGCGGCACGGCCTTGCCCAGGCGGCGGCGGGTCAGCAGGGTGCCGACGCCGGCCGTGGCCGCGAACAGCACCGCCACCTCGCCCAGGGTGTCGAAGCCGCGGTAACTGACCACGATGGCGGTGACCACGTTGGCGGCGCCGAAATCGTCGGCCGAATTTTCCAGGTAGGCGCTGGCCAGCGGCCCAGGCGCTTCGGCCACCCCAGCCTGCCGGAGCAGCGGGAAAAGGGCAAAGGCCAGGCCGATCAGGATCAGGCCGACCAGGTAGCGTCGCATCATGGCTGGCCTCCGTCAGTATCGTCGCCGGGGGGCGAGGCCAGGGCGGCCGCGTCCTCGTCGTCGGGCTGTTTGGCGCGCGACAAGGCGTACAGGAAGACCACGGTGGTCAGGCCGGAGCCGATCACCGCCTCGGTCATGGCCACGTCGGGCGCGCCCATCAGCAGGAAGACCAGGCTGGCCAGCAGGCTGACGCCGCCGGACATGATGACCGACACCAGCAGGCTGCGCGTCAGGATGGTGGCGATGGCAATGCCGACCATCAGCACGCCAGCCACAATGATGGCGATTTCAAGCATCATGCTGCACCTCCGACGTCGGCTTGGCCGACGCAGCCTCCGCCGTCGACGAGGCCAACGCCGCCGCTTCAGCCTCGGCCTCGGCCAGGGCGTCCGGCGTCATTTTCAAACCGATGCGATCGCGCCAGGCGTGGGCCGCCCGGGCCAGGGCGTTGGAGCTGACCGGGTTGGTCAGGACGATGAACAGGATCAGGATGATGATGCGCCCCAGGAAGTCCGGCCGCATCAAGCCGATGCCCAAAAGGAAGAGAATGGAGCCCAAGGTGGTGGCCTTGGTGCCGGCCTGCATGCGGTTGAGGGCGTCGGGCATGCGCAGCAAGCCGATGGCCGCCAATACGAAAAAAGCCGAGCCGAGCAGGCTCAGGAAGGCGCCGACGATGGCCAGCATCAGAGGCCCCCTTCCAGGTAACGCGCCACGGCCACCACGCCGACGAAGCCGACCAGGCCGTAGACCAGGGCCACGTCCAGGTAGATGCGCCGGCCGGCCAGCAGGGCAAAGGCCACGATCAAAGACGTGGCGATGATGGTCATGGCGTCCAGCGCCACGGTGCGGTCGACGGCCCAGGGACCGCGCGCGAAGCGGATGCCGGCCAGCAGCAAAGCCCCGGCCGCCAGTCCGACGGCCACCAGGAAGACGGTCTCAGCCACAGATCACCTCCAGATATTTCTCGAAGCCCTGGACGATGGCCGCCGTGGCGCCGGCGCTGTCGGCCGCCGTGACGTTGATCCAGTGGACGTAAATGTCGTCGCCGCGCAGCTCCACCGTGATGGTGCCCGGCGTCAGGGTGATGGACGAAGTCAGCAGCAGGCGCCCCAGGCTAGTCCGCAGCCGCGTCTTGACTTTAACGATGCCAGGCGCGATGGGCAGCTTGGGATGGAGCACCCGGAAGGCGACGTCCAGGTTGGACAGCACCAAGGCCTTGAGGAATACGAAAAAATAAAGGAACAGATAGGCCAGGGCCTTGGGGGTGACCCGCAGGTCGCCCAGCGGCGAGCGCCCCGCCAGCGGCAACAGCGAAATGAAGGCTGCCACCAGGGCACCCACCAGCGCTTCTTGCGCGCTCCAAGGGGAAGTCAGCAGCAGCCAGACCACCCACAAACCCAGGAAACCGATCAGACGCGCTTTCAGTGTTCTCATGAACCACTCCCGCCAGACGTGTCGAGCGGGACCGACCGCAGCCAGTCTCGTCGACGGATTGTTGCCACAGTATATACCAATTTCAATATATGTAAAGTAGGATATTCGATAAATTTACTATTTTATCAAGTGCCGCCAGCCGGGGGCAGGGCCGCGCGCCAGCCACTTACGATAAGTATAGGAGGAAATTCAGGGGGTGCAAGCGCAGTGGCTAAAAAATAGAGCTCACGCCCCGCCTACAGCGGCAACTCGCGGTCCAGGCTGGTATCCAGGATGACGAAGGTCTCGGTCGACTGGATCTCGTCGAAGCCCTGCAGGCGCTCGAACAAGAGGGCGTGCAGGTCTTGCATCGACTTGGCCAGCAGCTTGATGAGCAGGCTGTAGGCGCCGGTGGTGTAGTGGATCTCCAGCACCTCGGGCACGGTCTCCAGCTTGCCGATCAGGCGGCCGCAGTCGTGGGCGCGCACTAATTTAAGGCCGATAAAGGCTTGCACCGTGTAACCGAGGCGCTCGTAGTCGATGACGGTGCGCACCCCGCAAATCAGTCCGGCCTCGCGCATCCGGCTAACCCGGGCGTGGATGGTGCCGCCGGAAACGGCTAATTCGCGCGCGATTTCCAGGTACGATACCCGACCCGAGGCCTGAAGCTTTCGCAGTATCGCCCGGTCCAGACTGTCAATCTCCACTGTCGGCTGCGCCATTGCCTGCCCTCCATTATCGATTTGTCAGATTAAACGCTGGTTTACTGATAATATATCATTTGCTTGAATGAATCAATATTCACTTGACAAAAATTGCCGCTTCCTGCCATCATTTCGGCAGGAGACAATCATGCAAGACTCTAGCCCCCTGACCCGGCCGGCCGGCGCCTCGATCGGAGAGACCGAGCACGCCATCAAGCTCATCAAGGATTTTTTCCAGCTCAACCTGGCTAGCGAGCTCAACTTGAGTCGCGTCACGGCGCCGCTCTTCGTGCCCGCCGGCACCGGCATCAACGACGACCTCAATGGCGTGGAACGGCCGGTCAGCTTCCCGGTCAAGGCCCTGGGCGACCAGCGGGTCGAGGTGGTGCATTCCCTGGCCAAGTGGAAACGCCTGGCCCTAGCCGACTACGGCTTCGCGCCGGGCTTTGGCCTGTACACCGACATGAACGCCATCCGGGCCGACGAGGAACTGGACGCCACCCACTCGCTATACGTTGACCAATGGGATTGGGAGAAAGTCTTGACTGACGGCGAGCGTACCCTGGAGACGCTGTACAAAACGGTACGGCGCATCTATGCCGCCATGAAGCGGCTGGAATTTCATCTGCACGACCGCTACCCGGCCCTACCCATCGAGTTGCCCGAGGACATCCGCTTCGTCCACAGCCAGGAGGCGCTGAACCGCTACCCGGAGCTGACGCCGCGCCAGCGCGAGGACGCCTTGGCCGCCGAGTACGGCGCCGTCTTCCTGGTGGGCATCGGCGGACAGCTGTCCAACGGCCAAGCCCACGACGGCCGCGCCGCCGATTACGACGACTGGTCCAGCCCCAACGAAGAGGGCTACCAGGGCCTCAACGGCGACATCATCGTCTGGAATCCGACCCTCGGCCGCGCGCTGGAGCTGTCCAGTATGGGCATCCGGGTATCGCCAGAAGCCCTCGAGCGCCAGCTCAGCCTGGCCGGCCAGGAAGGGCGCCGCCAGCTGTATTTCCACCGCCGCCTGCTTGCAGGTGAGCTGCCGGCCTGCCTCGGCGGCGGCATCGGCCAGAGCCGGCTGTGCATGCACTTCCTGCACAAGGCGCACATCGGCGAAATCCAGGTCGGGCTCTGGCCACAGGCGATGCGCCGGGACTGCGCGGCGCGCGGCATCCAGCTGCTATAATTCTGACGCAGAATCGGCTGGACTGCCAAGCGTCAGGCTAGCAGGTTGTTGAAAAAGCCGGTTGCTTTCTCAACAACCTTAACAATTCCTCGCATAGCTTGCGCTATGCTGCGTAATTGTACCGGCTTTTGAAGTGTTGAAAAGCCGCATCCGCGTTTTTCAACACCCTGCTAGTAGACGCTCAGCGGCCGGCGGAGCGCACGATGCGGAAGCCGACGTCGGTGTAGCGCCCCCCCGGGGCGCGGTTGTCGCGGTTGGAGGAACGCAGATGGGCAGCGATGGCGGTCCAGCTGCCACCGCGGAAGACCCGACCCGCGCCGCTGGTCGCCCCCAACGGATTGTCCAGCGGGTTGTTCACATAAGGGCCGTAACGATCGAAGCACCACTCCCAGACGTTGCCGCTCATGTCGACCAGCCCCAGCTCGTTTGGCGGCAAGAGCCCAACCCGGTGGGTGCCGTAGTCGCGGTTGTTTTCGCCGACGGCATGGGCATTGGTCACGAACCAGGCCACCGCGGCGGCCTCGCTGCCGCCGGCCAGGCTAAAATTGCGACTGGCACTAGCGCCGCGGGCGGCGTACTCCCACTCCGCCTCGGTGGGCAAGCGGTAGCCGTTGGCGGCGCGGTTGACGACCACCGCGTCCCAACTGGCCTCATTATTGGCCGTCGGAATGGCGCCCCAACGGGCTGGGTCGGTGCTACCGGCAATACTGTACACCGGGGTCAAGCCTTCTTTCATGCTCAATTTATTGCAGAAAACCAAGGCATCGTACCAGCTGACCCGCTCCACGGGTCGCGCCGGCGCGTCTGCTCCTTCCATAAAGTAAGCGGGATTGTTGCCCATGACGGCCTCGTATTGGGCTTGAGTCACCTCGGTAGCGCTCATCCAGAAGGGGGCCAGCGTCACCGGGTGAGCCGGGCGCTCGTCGTTGCGGTTATCGGCCACCGAGCCGAGGGTCATGCCACCGGCCGGAGCGCCACCGCCGGCTAGCGGCGAAGTGCCGCCGGCCAAAGGCGAGGTGCCGCCCGCCAGGGGCGAGGGGCTGCCAGCGGCCGGCGCGTCGCCCATGGTAAAGTTGCCACCCGGCACCGCCAGGAACCGGATGCCCGCCGGGTTAGTCCAGGCCAGGCCAACCGCGGCGGCCAGCGGCGGATTGGCACCACCGGCGGCCGGCACCGCCGCCGGGTTCTGGGCCGGCGGCGGACTGGCTGGCGTAGCCACGTTCGGGGTTACCGGACGGTAGCTGAAGTTGACGGCGGCGTTCCGGCCGGCTTCCACCCGGACGGTGCTGGTCTCGGTACGGCCGTCGAGGTAGGTGATGGTAACTGGGATGTCGCCGATTGTCACATTGTTGACCGGCAGGGTACTGCCGGCCGGCAGCTGGACCACCTGGCCCAGCAGGGTTACCGTGCCGGCGGTAACGATGCTGATGGTCAGGCTGCCGGTGGCCACGGTGACGTTGCCGAAGGTCGGCGACGGCGCGCTGACCGTCGGGGCGGCCGCCGCCGCCGGGGTCGACGTGGCCGCCACTGGCTGCAGAACGATGCTCTCGAAGAATTGTTTGTAGACGGCCGGGTTCTGGCGGTTGCCGGTAGCCGTCAACACGCCGCGGGCCGTGGCGTCCAGGATTTCGGAAAGCTCTAGGCCCGGTCGTTCCAGGTGCTGCAGCAGCTCGCCGGTGAAGACGCCGTTGCGGCCGCTGCCATCGGCCGCCGTGCTGCCGGCGCTGGTGGCGTAGACGATGATGCTACCCGGCGGCTGGTTGCCCACCACCGACAAGCCGCGCGAGCCGGAGCGCGCCCAGCCGAAGGGATTGTCGCGGCAGGCGTCCAGGAACACCAGGTTGAGGGCATTGCCGGACTGCTGCATCAGATCCAGCACCACCTGAGCGGACAACGCCCGCTCGCGTAAAAAGGCCTCGGCCGGAATGCTCACCCGGCTGGGAATCAGGTAATTGCTGTTGCCGGATTGCACACCGTGGCCAGCGTAAAAGAATAAGCCGACCGATTGGCGGCTGCCGCCCAGCGATCCAGACAGCCGCACTACGGCCGCTTCCATCTGGCTCAAGTCGGCGTTGGTCAGCAGCTCCACCGTGAAGCCCAGGCGCCGCAGCGCCGCCGCCATGTCCGTGGCGTCGTTGACCGGATTGCGTAAGGCGGTCAGGCCGGTATACTCATTATTCCCGATTACCAGGGCGACGCGCGGGCCATGCCCCTGACCGGCCGGGGGCATGGCCTGGGCCGGCAAAAACACCGCCGCCAGGCACCAGCACAACACCGCCGCGCCAGCGACACGCGCCGGAAAACATGAATGTGCAGCCATGGACCGCCTCCCATTTTAGTTATCATACTTTTATGAAGGGCCAAAAACACCGCCCCACCTTAAAAAATATAGCCCGCCCAGTGATGAAAAGCAAGCTGAAATGACGTGCCGGGATAATCCGTCGGCCAGTGGCGTCTTGGAACTTGGGCAGCGTCCCAATGCCAACTCAGTCTAGGGTCACTTGGTCGTGCCCGGACTGCTTGGAGCGGTACATGGCCATATCCGCCCGGGCGTAGACCTGCGCAGCGGTCTCGTCGCCCGGCTGCCAAACCACCCCGCCGACGCTGACCGAAAGGGGGCCGCCCTCCGGCAGCGCCACGGTACGCGCCGCCTGGCAAACCCGCTCGGCGATGGCCGCCAGGCCGGCCTGGTTAGCCTCCGGCAGAAAGGCGGCGAATTCATCACCGCCCACCCGGCCGCAGACATCGCAATCGCGCAGCGCCGACCTGAGCCGGCCGGCGAAGGCGCTTAGTACCCGATCGCCCTCCGGATGGCCGAAGTGGTCGTTGATGGTCTTGAAGCCATCGAGGTCCACCATTAAAAAACCGAAACTGCGCCCGTAACGCCTAGCACGGGCCAACTCTGCGGCCAGGCTGGCAAAAAACTCCTGCCGAGTACTGAGACCAGTCAGCGAATCGGTCACGGCCAGCCGCTCCACGCGGTCCTGGTAGGCGCCGATGCGCCGCCACTGTCCGGCCGACAATCCGGCCAGTAGCAGAATGGCCAGCGTCACCACGCCGGCCATAACCTGGCGCTGCAGCGAGCTGCGGCGCCAGTGGGCCTCCACTTCGTCCCGGGCGATGCTGATGCGCACCGTCAAGGGCAGCTTACCCACCGCTGTCTCGGCCTGCAAACGGCCGCCCTCCAACGCAAAGGCGACCATGCCCAATGCCGTCGCGTCGAAGGGATAACGGTTCAGGATGGTGCCGTCGTCGCGCAGCAACAGAATGACGGCGCTCTGGCCGGGCAAAGCCTCCCGGTAACGACGCAGCAGCACATCCAGCTCCAGCGCCGCGAACAGAATGAAAATACCGTGATTGGGCTGCGCCAGGCGGTAGGAAACCGGCAGGCCCCATTTCTGGGTGACGCGGCTGAGCACGCTGCGCGCAAAGTGCAGTGTGCCCGGAGCGGCACTGACCTGAGCCAGGTAGTACTCGCGGTCAGTGACGTCAGCCATCGGCGTGTTCGATGAAGACGGAATGTAGAACAGCCCGCCGGACTGGCTGACCATGCGAATGTCCACTTGGTCATCCAGGCTATGGCGGTACAGATCCGTTAAAGCCGAAAACCGCGTGTCGAAGCGCGGATCGGCTTCCTGATGCTCAACCAGCCAGCCCTCCAGGTACTGGACCGCCAGCTCCAAGGAGCCCAGCAAATTGCCGGTAAAGGCTGCCAGCGACTGACTCAGACGCTCCAGATTATCCGCCTCGCGCTGTAAGGCCAGACGGCGATCCGACAAAATCAGCGACAGCGCCGTGGTCCAAACATAAGCAATCAGGACAAGGCTCATCGCCCAAAGCAACAACGTCGGTCGTCGCGGTCGTCGACGAGCCGAGTCGTCTGGCGTGATAGGCGCATACCCGGCCTGCCCATCCGCGCCATCTCGTCGCTCAAGACCTGCCATGCCGGCCTCCTTCGCCACCACCCTGGGCCGAGCCCAGCGCATACTAGTAAGTATAGTTCCTGCCTGGCGGGAAAACCAGCGGCGCGGAGTCGCAAGGCCTGCGCTTGTGGCATAGCGCACCGAAACCGGCAGCGAAACTAGCCACAAGTTGGACTGTAAACCGGTTTAGTCTCAGGCTGACACGGACACAGAATCCAATGAACTCAAAAAAAAGGCTGTCAGGGAACAATCCCGAACAGCCCCTTTTCATCCATCGATTCAGCACTACAAGCGGGGGTAACCCAGTTGATAGACCACTGAACCGAGCAAGATCAAGGTATAATAGTCAATTCAAACGTACCATCAAAAGTTTGATAGCTGTCGCTTGCCTGTAGCCGTCCGGAAACGGTCG
>MIAR01000029.1 GCA_001829185.1 Spirochaetes bacterium GWB1_60_80 | reverse complement strand
CTTGTTGCTTCTTGATGACTTGCCTGAATCCTGAGGATTACGGATTCCTGAGCATAACACCGCTTATCCGAAGTTTAGGATAAGGCGTTGAAAACGCCATCCGGCCCTTCGTGATCGGTCGCAACAACTGGCAATTCATGGACACCCCGGCCGGCGCTAGAGCCAGCGCCAGCCTCTATTCCTTGATCGAAACCGCCAAGGCCAACGACCACGAGCCGTACAGCTACCTGTGCCACCTGTTTTCAACCCTGCCTTTGGTGGCGTATAACCCGGCGGCCGTCAGCCAGCTGCTGCCGTACCGGCTTGATCCGAGAAGCTATAAAACTGCGCCAACGGGGTGATGGTAGCGCTTACTGGGCACCTTCTCCAGCAGCCTGGAGGTTAGAACGCCGTGAGGCAAGGCCGGCGCGCCAGCGCCCAGCCGGCTATAACGCGCCTGCCTTCTACCACCAAGCGTGGGGGCGCGTGGCAATAGCCACGAGCCGGGATCGCCGGCGCCATACCAGCACCCCAACACTGGTGGGCTTGCCATGCAAGACCGCCAGACCAACCTCAGCCCAATGGCGCCGGAAGCCCGGCCGAGGGGGATCGTCAAGTCGCCTGACGTCGACTTGACATAGCAGAATTCCAGGCAGATAGCCTGAAATTCTGCTGCACCTGGTTATGAGCTCAGTCCGGCGCTGCAAGCCGCCGCGCTCCACCGCCCCCACGGCGTGAAACCATTAAACCCGGCTTTAGCTTACACACGGGAGCCGCCACCGCGCGGGTGGCGTTAAAAAACAAGACCATGGTACATGGCCTTGTTTTTTAATGCCAGGCCCCGCGTCTGCCCCTCCCATATACAAGCTTCCACGCCGTAGCCATGGCAATACCCCGTATCCGTACTCTGCACCCTGCGGTTCTCAGCGCTGGACCGCCCTGTGCGACGTGCTCCCCCTTGCCTTGCCCTCTCCATTCAAGGTATAACCACCTATGCAATCACGAGACATCTTCCGCAACCTTTCCCCCCTGGACCATCGTTACTGGGCCTCCAACCAAGCCGTCTTCGACCAACTCGCCGATTACCTGTCCGAGGACGCTGTCGTGCGCTATTGCGCCCGCGCCGAGATGGCCTTGGTCAAGGCGCACCTGCACAGTCGCCAGTTGGCCGCGGCCATCACCCCGGCGGTGTTGGATGCGGTGGTCGACCAGCTGGACGTCGCCGCCGTCTACCGGGAGGAGGAAACCACCCGGCACAATATCCGCGCCTTGGTCAATGTGCTGCAGAAGCTGCTGCCCTCAGAGATCGCGCCTCTGGTTCATCTGGGCGCCACCAGTGTCGATATTTTGGATACTGCCCAGGCCGCCCGGCTGCGCGACGTCACCGCCCGGGTGGTTCTGCCGCTGCTGGCCAGCCTGCTGGAGGAGCTCTGCCGCCTGGCCGAGGCCGAGGCCGACACGCCGCAGGTTGGGCGCACCCATGGTCAGCACGCCGTGCCCATCACCTTTGGCTTTGCCATGGCCGAGTACGTCGCCCGGCTGGGTAAGTGCCTGCCGGAATTGGCCGCCCGCGCCGCCGACCTGCGCGGCAAGTTGGCCGGCGCCACCGGCTCCTACAACGCCTTGTCCATGAGCTATGCCGACCCGGAAGCGGTCGAGACGCTCTACCTTTCCAATCTCGGCCTTAGGCCTAGCGAGCATTCCACCCAGCTGGTCGAGCCGGAGCACCAGTTGCGCCTGCTCCAGGAAATGAACACCGCCTTCGGCGTCATCGCCAACCTGGCCGACGACCTGCGCAACCTGCAGCGCTCCGAGATCGACGAGGTGCGCGAGGGCTTCGCCGCCGGGCAGGTCGGCTCGTCCACCATGCCGCAGAAGCGCAATCCCTGGAACTGCGAGCACGTCAAGAGCCTCTGGAAGGCCTTTGCGCCGCGCGTCCTGACCTTCTACATGGACCAGATTTCGGAGCACCAGCGCGACCTGACCAACTCGGCCAGCCAGCGTTTCGTGGCCGACTATGTGGCCGGTTTCTGCGCCGCCATCAACCGTATGCTGTCGGTACTGCGTTCGCTCGGCGTCAACCGCCAGCGCATGCTGACCAACCTGGCTTCCGGCGGCGGCAGCGTCCTGGCCGAGCCGGCCTACATCCTGCTGGCCGAGAGCGGCCTGGCCGAGGCCCACGAGATCATCCGCACCATCACGCTTTTGGCCGAAAAGGAAAAGCTGAGTTTCGGCGACGCTTTGGCCAGGCACCCAGAGGCCGAGGCGGCCGTTTTCGCCCAGCTGCGCGGCCTGGGCTACGCCGATCCGGCCGATTTTTTCCGCAACCCGCACTTGTACAATGGGCGGGCGGCGGCCAAGGCCCGCGCCCTGGTGGCGCGCTACCGACCGGTGGCCAATCGCTTCAAGGCCTGAACGGGACTACGAGCTGTGCATAAAAGGGGGAGCCATGAACATACGCGAGACTTTGTCGTACGACGACGTGCTGTTGCTGCCGGCCTACTCGGAGGTGCTGCCGCGTGACGTTTCCGTCACTACCACGCTGGCGGCCGACATCAGGCTGAATGTGCCTATCATCAGCGCCGCCATGGACACGGTCACCGAAGACCGCCTGGCCATCGCCCTGGCCCTGCAGGGCGGCGCCGGCGTCATCCACCGCAACCTAGCGCCCGAGGAACAGGCCGAGCAGGTCTCGCACGTCAAGCGCTTCCTCAACTGGATCATCGAGTCGCCGGTGACCGTCGAGGCCGACCGCACCATCCGCGACGTGCGCGCTATCATGAGCCGCCACGGCGTCACCGGCCTGCCGGTGCTGGGGCCGGAGGGCAAGCTGGTCGGCATCATCACGGCGCGCGACCTGCGTTTCCGCCGCGAGGATACGGCCCTGGTCAGCGACGCCATGACGCGCGAGCTGGTGCTGGAGCGGGGCGAGCCGACGCCCAAGAGCGCCCGCGAGAAGTTCGACCACTACCGCATCGAGAAATTGCCGGTGGTGGACGACGAGGGCCGGCTGCGCGGTTTGATCACCGTCAAGGACATGGAGAAGCACGAGCTCTACCCGCACGCCGCCACCGACAAGGCCGGCCGCCTCTTGGTCGGCGCCGCCGTCTCGCCGCAGGACTTCGAGCTGCGCCTGCCGCTCTTGCAGAAGGCCAAGTGCGACTTCGTGGTGCTGGATACCGCCCACGGCGACACCAAGAGCGTCTGTGACGCGGTGCGCGAAATCAAGCGCCGTTACGGCATGGTCACCATCGGCGGCAACGTGGCCACGGCCTCGGGTACCCGCCGGCTGATCGAGGCCGGGGCCGACGCCGTCAAGGTCGGCATCGGCCCCGGCTCCATCTGTACCACCCGCGTAGTGGCTGGTATCGGCGTGGCCCAGTTCTCGGCCGTTTACGATTGCGCCGAGGAGGCCGACAAGCACGGCATCCCGGTCATCGCCGACGGCGGCATCAAGTTCTCCGGCGATATCGTCAAGGCCATCGGCGCCGGCGCCGCCACCGTCATGGTCGGCAACCTGTTCGCCGGCCTCAAGGAAGCCCCCGGCCGCGAGATCATCTACGACGGCCGCATCTACAAGGAATACCGCGGCATGGGCTCCCTGGGCGCCATCAAGGCCGGCGCCGGCGACCGCTACCAGATGAGCAAGGACGAGACGCCGGTGCCGGAGGGCATTGAGGGCCGCGTCCCCTACAAGGGCGAGCTGCGCGATTACCTGCACCAGCTGGTGTCCGGCCTGCGCAAGGGCATGGGCTACACCGGCTGCCCGACCGTCGAAGCCCTGCGCAGCTACAAGCAGTTCGCGCGCATCTCCAGCGCCGGCCTGCGCGAGAGCCATGCCCATGATGTTTCAATAACCCAGGAGGCGCCGAACTACTCCCGGTCCTGAACCGTTCCGGGCGGCTCGCCGGTTTGCCGGCGGACAACCCGGACCATCCCAGCAGCCGCCGGCCGTCGCCGGCGCGCCGGCCGTGGCCGGCGGAACCAACGGTCGCCGCGTCGCGCGGCCGGAGCAGGAGACAGCATGAATCTGGTAATTATCGGCGCCCAATGGGGCGATGAGGGCAAGGGCAAGATGGTCGACTACCTGGCCGGCGAGGCCCAGGTGATAGTCCGTTTCTCCGGCGGCGCCAACGCTGGACACACCATCGTGCGCAATAATGAGCAGTTCGCCCTGCACCTGGTCCCTTCCGGCGTGCTCTACCCGGACAAGACCGTCATCCTGGGCACCGGCATGGTCATCGACCCCGAGTCGCTGTTCGCCGAGCTGGACATGCTGGCCCAACGCGGCGTCGACTGGCATGGCCGGGTCTTCATCAGCGACCGGGCGCACATCGTCCTGCCGCGCTACCGCGCCATCGACAAGGAAATGGAAGCCGGGCGCAAGCAGCCGATCGGCACCACCGGCCGCGGCATCGGCGTCACCTATTCCATGAAGGCCTCGCGCGACGGCGTCCGCCTGGCTGACTTGGACGACCCGGATCGCCTCTGCAACCTGTCCGACGCCGACCGGGCCTACATCGCCGACTGGCTGCCCAAGCTGAAACCGATGTCGCTCGACCTGACCGACTACCTGGCCCGCCACCGCAATACCTATACCTTGTTCGAGGGCGCCCAGGGCACGCTGCTGGACATCGACTCCGGCACCTATCCCTTCGTGTCGTCGGGCATGTCCTGCGCCGCCGGCGCCTCGGCCCAGGGCGGCATCGGCCCGCGCAGCCTGGACAAGGTGCTGGGCGTCTTCAAGGCTTATTCGACGCGGGTGGGCAACGGCCCCTTCCCGACCGAGTTCGACGCCAACTCGCAGTCGGCCCTCGACAACCTGGTGCGCGTCACCGGCCGCGAGTACGGCGTCACCACCGGCCGGCCACGCCGTTGCGGCTACCTCGACTTGGTGGCCCTGCGCTACGCCTGCCTGGTCAACTCCTTCGACGCGCTGATCCTGACCCACCTGGACGTCTACGACACGCTGGAAGACTTCGAGGCCTGCGTGGCCTACCGCATCGACGGCCGCCTGGTAGAGCACTTCCCGGCGGCGGCCCGCGACCTGGATAAGGCCGAGCCGGTGCTGCGCACCTTTAAAGGCTGGAAACGTTCGCTCAAGGAAGTGCGCGAGTACGGCGAACTGCCGCGCGAGGCCCGCGATTATATTTCCTTTATCGAGGAATTTACCGAGACCCCCGTCGACGTCGTGTCGGTGGGCTATGACCGCAAGGAAACCATCGTCAGGAAGAGCCCGTGGATTCGGTCCTGATATTCGACTTCGGCAGCCAGTATACCCAGCTGATCGCCCGGCGGGTACGCGAGGCCGGCGTCTACACCGAAATCGTCCCCGGCGACATGGCCGTTACCCCGGCTATGCTGGGTGGCTACAAAGGCCTCATCCTGTCCGGCTCGCCGTCCAGCGTCTACGAAGACGGCGCGCCGCGGGTCGACCGCCAGGTTTACGACTGCGGCCTGCCGGTGCTCGGCATCTGCTACGGTGCCCAGCGCATGACGCAGGACGGCGGCGGGCGGGTGCAGCCCTTGCCGGACCGCGAGTACGGCCGCCGCCCGGTGCGCGTCCTTAAGGCCCATCCGCTATTCGAGGGGGTGGCCGCCACCTTCAGCAGCTGGATGAGCCATGGCGACTCGATCGAGGCCCTGGCGCCCGGTTTCGAGACCTTGGCCGTCAGCGACAACGACATCCCGGCCGCCATCCGGCACCGCAGCAAGCCGCTCTTGGGCATCCAGTTCCATCCCGAGGTCAGCCACTGCGAGTCCGGCAACCTGATGCTGGCCAACTTCGTGCGGCGCGTCTGCGGCTGCCGACCGGAGTGGACCATGGCCCGCTATGTCGAAGCGGAGGCCCAGGCCATCCGGGCCCGCGTCGGCGACCGGCCGGTGCTGCTGCTCATTTCCGGCGGCGTCGACTCGACGGTGGCCGGCGCCTTGCTGCTCAAGATCCTGCCGCAAGCGCAAGTGCACCTGATGTACATCGACACCGGCCTGATGCGCCAGCGCGAGACGGTCGAGGTCACGGCCATCCTGGAGCGCCTGGGCGCCCTACACCTGCACATCGTCGACGCGGCGGCCGACTTCCTGGCCGCCCTGGCCGGCAAGATTGAACCGGAGGCCAAGCGTCGGGCCATCGGCGACATGTTTATCTCGGTGCAGGAAAAAGCCGTGGCCGGCCTCGGCTTGTCGGATTACTACCTGGCCCAGGGCACCCTCTACACCGACCTGATCGAGTCCGGCAAAGGCGTCGGCCAGAAGGCCCACGTCATCAAGAGCCACCACAACGTGCGCTCGCCCTTGGTCGAGGCCAAGCGGGCCGAGGGACGCATCGTCGAGCCGCTGGACCGCCTGTACAAGGACGAGGTCCGGGCCCTCGGCCGCGTGCTCGGCCTCTCCGAGCCGGTGGTGTCGCGCCACCCCTTCCCCGGCCCCGGCCTGGGCGTGCGCGTGCTGGGCGAGGTCAGCCGCGAGAAATGCGACATCCTGCGGGCGGCTGATGATATTTTTATTACCGAGTTGCGAGAGCGCGGCCTGTATGACCAGATCTGGCAGGCCTTCGCGGTGCTGTTGCCGGTGCGCTCGGTCGGCGTGGCCGGCGACGTTCGCCGCTACGGCTGGACGGTGGCCTTGCGGGCGGTGGCTTCCAGCGACGGCATGACGGCCGACGTTTTCGACTTCCCCATGAAGGATCTGCGCGAGATTTCGGCGCTGATCACCAACCGGGTGCCGGAGGTCGGCCGCGTGGTCTACGACATTTCCAGCAAGCCGCCGGCCACTATCGAGTGGGAGTAAGCGCGGCGGCGGCGGCCGGCATCAGGCGTCCGGCCAGCCGGCGGCCTCAACTTCCTCCGGGTAGCGGGCTTCGGCGCCGAAGGCGTTGCGTAAATGCCAGCCGGTTTCATCAAGGCCGACGATGTCTTCCGGCAGGTACATTTTGCCCTTGCCGTCCGGCGCGTCCACGGCGTAGCGGGGCAGGGCCAGCCCGGACAGCCGGCGGCGTAATTCGGCGTACAGCGCCAGCCCGCGCGACAAGGCGACCCGGAAGTGGGCGGTGCCGGCCGCCAGGTCGCCCTGGAACAAGTAGTAGGGCTGCACGCCGCAGGCCAGCAAATCATTGCAGAGTTGTTCCAGCGTCTCGGCCCGGTCATTCACGCCGCGCAGTAGGACGCTTTGGCCGACCAGCGGGACGCCGGCCAGGCGCAGCCGGGTCAGGCCAGCCTTGACGTCGGCCGACAACTCCGAGGGGTGGTTGCAGTGCAGCACCAGGACCAGCGGAGCGGCGGCCTGCAGGAGCGCGGTTAGGCTGGCCGTGATGCGCTCCGGTAGCGCCACCGGCAGGCGGGTGCAGAGCCGCAGCACGGCTTCAGGCAGACTGCGCCGCAAAAGCTGTAGCAGCTCGGCCAAGCGGTGGTCGCTGGCGAACAGCGGGTCGCCACCAGACAGCAACACTTCCTTGATGGCGCCGCGCCGTGCCGCCAGGTAGCGGCCGATGTCACTGGCCTCGGTCGGGCTCAGCCAGCCGCGCCGCTCGTGCAAGAGGCCGCGCCGGTAGCAGAAGCGGCAGTAGGCGGCGCATTCGCCGTTGACGCGGATCAGCACCCGGTTGGGGTACTGGTGAATCAAGCGTGGCATGATGCCATGCAGCCGTTCGCTCAAGGGGTCCGGACTCTCCGCCGGCCAGGTTTGCCGCTCGGCCGCCGTCGGGAAAAATTGGCGGACCAGCGGGTCGGCTGGATCAGGCTGGGCGCGGTACAACAGCGGCCGGCTGACGGCGAAGGGTAGGTCGGCGGCCCCGGGTAGGTCGGCGCGCTGTCGGAACTCAAGCGCGTCGAAGGCGGTGCCGGCCAATTCGGCGGAGGAGCGGATAATGGCATGGCTGGCCAGTGGCCAGGGCGACGATTTGGGCACGGCTTTTTATACACCGCTGGCCGGCTGCCCGACAAGCGGCCCTGGGCTACCCTGGCTGCCGCCAAGGATTGTTTACCCGCTGGCTTCTAGTTGCCGAGGCCCTCGTTTTATGGTATCGTAGCCGCCGCGTCGCCGCGTTCGGCTTTTTCAACAGCCTGCTTAATGCCGGCGTTGCTCGCAACGAGAGAGGGGGAGGCCATCGAAGATTCAGATTCTAGCGGCGGCATAACCACGGCGCGCGGAAAAACTGAGGTCAGCCAACGGCCGCCAGCCGCCGCCTCCCGCCGCCTTGGCCGCAAGCTAGTCCGCGTGGCCCTGATCGTGGTGTTCGACCTGCTAGCCGCCGGCCTTGGCCTGGTCGTCTTTGCCCTGTTCCATCATGTTATCCCCAAAAACCTGGCCCGGCCGACCGTTCAGTTGGCAGCCGGCAGCCCGCTATCGACGGCTGAGGGTCAGACCCTGCCTGGCAGCGCGCTAGCCGCCTCAAGCCGGCCGGCGCCGCCGCCGCGTTTCCTGGCCAACCGGCCGGAGGCCCAGGACTTCGGGCAATGGGGCCGCCAGTTCGCCGACTTGTTCAGCGACGGCGAGGTCCGGCGCACCGCCAATTCCTACATTAGTCGCGATATCAACCTCTGCATCGAGCGGATCCAGGAAAATGGCGTTACCTACTACCTGGCGGACGTCTACATCCGCAATCTGGCCAATTTCCGGACGGCCTTCGCCCAAAACCAATTCGGGCGCGGCATCACCAATACCGTGCCGGCCATGGCGGTGGAAAACGACGCCATCCTGGCCATCACCGGCGACTATTACGGCATCCGCGCCTCCGGCCTGGTCATCCGCAACGGCCAATTGTACCGCGATAGCCTGTTCGACGACATTCTGGTGCTGAACCACGACGGCAGCATGGAAACCTGGACTCGCCAGAGCTTCAACTTTGCCGCCGTTCTGGAGCGCGGCGCCTGGCAGGCCTGGTCGTTCGGGCCGATGCTGCTCGACCACGGCCAGCCGATGACAGAATTCAACAGCCTGGTCGCAACGCACAACCCGCGCAGCGCTGTCGGTTACTACGAACCGGGACACTACTGCTTCGTATTGGTCGACGGCCGGCGCGACGGCTACTCCACCGGCCTGACCCTGCGTCAGCTGTCGCGACTGTTTTACGACCTCGGCTGCAGCGTGGCCTACAACCTCGACGGCGGCCAATCGGCCGTCATGACCTTCATGGGCGACATGATCAACCAACCGTACAAAGGCGGCCGCAACGTCAGCGACATCGTTTTCATCGCCGAAACTCTGGAGGGGCAGCCATGATCCGCCGTCTGTTACCGCATCTGTCCATTATCCTGTCTATCATGATGCTGGTGCTGTTCATTATCGATTCTATCAATAGCGCCATGGGCTTCCTGCGCGGTCCGGAGTTCCGGACGCTGTTGTTGGCCCTCATTGTGGCCTCCTTGGCCACGGCTATCGCCTCGCTTGCCCGGCGGCGCTCCCATGACTGAGGAACTGGGCCGCCTGGCCGTCCTGGTGCCGGCTTACAAGCCGGATGAGCTGGTCATCAAGCTGGCCACTGAGCTTTTGACCGAAGGCTACCGCGAAATTCTGGTAGTGGACGACGGCAGCGGTGCCGCGTTTGCGGCCATTTTCACCCAGCTGGCCCAGATGGGTTGCCGGGTGTTGACCCACCCTGTCAACGGCGGCAAGGGACGGGCCATCAAGACTGGTCTGCGGGATCTGCTCGACCGCGGGCTGCCGGTCGAGGGGGTAGTTACCGCCGACGCCGACGGCCAGCATCTGGTCAAGGATATCGGTAAGGTCGGCCGGGCGCTGCTCGAACAGCGGGACAGTATCGTCCTGGGCATGCGCGTCTTTTCCGGCCAGGTGCCGTTCAAGAGCCGGGCCGGCAACGCCATCACCCGCGGCGTTTTCAATTTCGTTAGCGGGCAGCGCATCCATGATACCCAGACCGGCTTGCGCGGGTTGCCGGCCAGCGCCTTCGCCGACCTGGTTTGCCTGTCTGGCGACCGCTACGAGTATGAGATTAACGTCCTCCTGGAAGCCTCCCGCCTGTCGCTCACGTTGGTGGAAGTCGGCATCGAGACTGTCTATCTGGACGACAACAGCCGGTCGCATTTCAACGCCTTCAAGGATTCCTGGCGCATATACCGGCTGTTGCTGCTGTTTGGCGCTTCCTCGCTGCTGGCCTTTGGCGTCGATTTTTTCCTATTCTGGCTGATTTCCGTCTTATGGCCGGGAGTGTTATGGGCCGCGGTGGTCGGGGCCCGCCTGGTCAGCTCTTTTGTCAATTTCATGGTCAACCGGGCGGTCATTTTTTCCAAGAAAGGCCAGCGTGGCCGCTTTCACCACCATGTCATCGGCTATTATGCGCTGGCCGTCTTCATTTTGGCGGCCAATTACGGGTTGATTCGCCTGTTCAGCGGCCTGGGCCTCAATCTGTACCTGGCCAAGGCCATTACCGAGGTCTTGCTGTTCTTTGTCAGCTATTCGGTCCAGAAGCGCTTCGTCTTCCGCTAGGAGTCTGTCGGCCTTTTGGGCTTGAACTGTCGTACTGATTCAGCCGACTGGTTGACAGTCGGGTGGCTTGTGTAGTATAAAATCGCGCCGGTGCTACTATTTGTTGTATAGAGCAGCTGTTATATTACGGGCGGTTCCGTTTCAGATATACCAGATTCCGGAGCGGGCCAGCACTGGGCGCTAACCCGCCAGTATCCGAAACATAAGAGGTTTACCAGATGTATGCAGTCGTAGAGATCAAAGGCAAGCAATATCGCGCCGAGAAGGGTGTCACCCTGCGCGTTGATCGCATGGAAGGCGAAGCCGGTTCGAACGTCTCGTTCGATTCCGTCCTGCTGCTCGGTGGCGACAAGGTCAGCGTCGGCGCTCCCTATGTCAAGGGCGCCAGCGTCAAGGCTGTCATTCAGGAACATAACAAGGGTGACAAGCTCATCGTGTTCAAGTACAAGTCCAAGAAGAACTACCGCCGCACCCAGGGTCACCGCCAGTGCTATAGTGTTCTCAAGATCGAGGATGTGGTTGGCGTCTGAGCCCAGCCAGGTTCATATCGATATCGTGCTTGCCCCGGATGGCATAATCCGCCGGGTCAGGGCCGATGGTCATGCCGGAAAGGCGGCGGCCGGGAACAATCTGCTGTGCGCGGCCATCACCGTGCTGTTGCGCAGCCTGTTCGAAAGCTGGTCGCGCTATCCGGGAGTGACGCTGGACGGCGCGGCAGCGCGGCCTGGGCAGCTGGCTTTCCGTCTGGAGGCCTTCGATCCTGCCTTGACGGCCACCCTGCGCGGCGGCAGCGATATTCTGCTGGTCGGTTTGGCCGGCCTGCAGCGCGAGTATCCTGACGGGCTCGTGGTTGAAATTGAATAAGGGAGACAAGTATGGCACATAAAGGCGTAAACGGTCGCGATTCCAATCCCCAGTACATGGGTATCAAGGCCTCCGGCAATCAGCAGGTTCGGGCCGGCACCATCATCGTGCGACAGCGCGGCACCAAGATCCATCCCGGCCTCAATGTCGGTTGCGGCAAGGATTACACCTTGTTCGCCCTGTCCGACGGCACTGTTTTCTTCGAGGACCGCCGCGGCCGGAAATACGCCGGTATCCAACCCGTACAGGCCTGATCTTTTTCCCGGCGCCCCGCCTTGCGGCGGTTGGTGCCAGGATCTGGCCAGCCCACGCTGGCCTCTAGCCTTTGTACTAGCCAAGACTAGCAGCAAAACCGCCGCAACGGCCTGGCGCCGTAGGGCGGTTTTTTCTATTTGGAGAATTGAAGCCATGAACACATTTATCGACGAGACCACCATTTCGGTCACCTCTGGCAATGGCGGCAACGGCTGCATCGCCTTCCGGCGCGAAAAATACGTGCCCTTCGGCGGGCCGGCCGGCGGCGATGGCGGGCGGGGCGGCGATGTCATCTTCGAAGTCAGGCGCAACCTGCGCACCTTGGCGCACCTGCGGTATACCCATACTTTTAAGGCCCGCAACGGCCAGGATGGCCGCGGCAAGAATTGTTACGGCGAGGACGGCGCCGATATCGTTATTCCGGTGCCGCCGGGTACCATCGTCAAACGTATCGACTCGGGCGAAGTGGTGCATGAATTCCTGTCCGACGCTGAAGCGCCCTGGGTCTTCCTGCGCGGCGCCAACGGCGGCTGGGGCAACACCCACTTCAAGTCGAGCACCAACCAGGCGCCGCGCATCGCTTATTCCGGCAAAAACGGCGAGACTATCGACTTGCGCGTCGAGCTGCAACTGATGGCCGACATCGGCTTCGTCGGCTTTCCCAACGCCGGCAAGTCCAGCCTGTTGGACCGCTTCACCAACGCCCGGCCCAAGATCGCGCCGTATCCGTTTACCACCAAGATACCCAATCTGGGCGTCCTGACGGTGGCCGACCGCGATGTCATCCTGGCCGACATACCCGGTATCATCGAAGGCGCCCATGAGGGGCTGGGCCTGGGCATCCGCTTCCTGAAGCATATCGCCCGCACCGCCGCCCTGGCTTTCCTGATCGATCTGTCCGACGACAATTTCCGGGAAGCCTTCCCGATCCTGCTGGCCGAGCTGGCCAGTTTTTCGCCCGATCTGGCCGAAAAGCCGCGCCTGGTGATCGGCACCAAGCTCGACCTGCCGGAAACCGAGGGCCGCTTAGCCGAGCTGGTGGCCAGCCTGCCGGGCGAGACCGTCTATGGCATCTCGGTTTTTTCGGCTGAGGGCCTACCGGCGGTATCGGAAGCCTTCTTGCGTTTCGTGCTGGATGGCGAGAAGCTGACCGGCGCGCCGGATATCTGGGGGCAGACTCGCCCCGAACCGGCCGTTGACGAGTCATGACCGCCCTGTTGACCAGGCTGGCTGGCCTGGTGGGTCAGCCGCTACCTTTGGCGGCGGAACCGGCTTTGGACGAGTCATTAGCCCTGGCCGGACGCCTAGTGGCCGGTCTGATGGGCGTCAAGCGGCTGCGGCATAGTCAGGCCAGCGCCCAGCTGGCGGCCAGCCTGGCGCCGGCCTACGGCCTGGCGCCCGGCCGCCTGCGCCTGGTTGGCTTGCTGCACGACTGCTGCAAGGAATTGCCGCTCAGCCTGCAGTCTGAATTGGCGGCGCGCTGCCCGATTCGCGTCGCGCTGAGTAGCCTCGGCCACGAGCGCTATCTGCACGGGCCGGCCGCGGCTGTATTGCTGGCCGAGCAGGGGATCTGCCGCGATCGCTCCAGCCTACAGGCTATCGCCTGGCACACCCTGGGCGACCCGGCCATGGATAGCACGGCCTTGGTCATCTACTTGGCCGACAAGCTGGATACCAGCCGCGGCGACTGGGCTTCCGATCTGCGCCAAGCCTGGCTAGACGGCGGTTTTCCCGGTGAGGCAGGGCTGTTGCGTTTGACAAGCCTGGTGCTGGAGCGCCTGATGGCCTGGCTCGAACAGTCGGGCCATCCGGTTGCCGAGTCGACTCCGGCCCTGTATAATGCCATGCAGCGGCGCTTGACCGTCCTGTCGTTTTCGCCGACCGGTCAATTGGCCTGAATTCGCGAATCTGAGGAAGCGTGCGTGATTAAGAGACTGACCGTAGACAAGAGTTTCCTCATTCTGGTGTTGATTCTGGCCATTGTTGCCGTATTTGTGGTAATTATGGCCAATGTGCTGAAGACCGACCCTTTTCTGGAAGTCCTCAATAATGACTTTATCGTTAATGTGGTACTGATGATCGAGCGGGAAGGCAAGCCGCTAGCCACCCAAATATTCATGTTCTATCCCGGCAACGCCCGCGGCGCTTTGCTCGATGTACCGCCGGAGACTGGCCTGATAATCCGGTCGCTGAACCGTTCGGACCGCCTGGACGTGCTCTACGATAGCCAGGATCCGGCGAAGTATATCGAGGAGATTCAGACCCTGATCGACACCGAGCTAGAATGGTTCATTCGGATCGACGAGCAGGCCTTTATCGACATCGTGGACCTGCTGGACGGTTTTCAGCTGTTCGTGCCGCATGCCATCAAAACGCAGCTCGACGGCAACTTGGCTATGCTGCCGGCTGGTTCGGTGCGCCTGGACGGCAGCAAAACCTGGTTATACGCCAATTATATCGAGCCTGATCGCCCGGAAGCGGAGTTGGTGGCCCGCCGGCAGAACTTGTTCCACGCCCTGCTCAGCCAGCTCAAGCAGCGTGCGGCCTTCGTGCTGCATCCGGACGTTTTCCCGCTTTTCGAGCAGCGGCTGCATACCAACCTGTCCCAGCCGGCCTTGGAGCAGTTGCTGTCTCGGCTGGGGTCGCTCGACACCGAACGCTTGGTTTACCAGCGCCTGACCGGCAATCTGCGCCTGGTGGACGGCACTCAAGTGCTGTTTCCGCACTACGACGGCGAGCTGGTGCGCGATATCGTCAAGCAGACGCTCAATGCCCTGCTGAGCGAGGAAAGTTTCATGGATGAAGACCAAGTCTTCAGCCTCGAGATACTGAATGGAACCAAGATTCGCGGCCTGGCGCAACGGGCGGCCGAGGTATTCCAGAGTTTTGGCTATGATGTGGTGTCGGTCGATAATGCCGACCGGCAGGATGTCGAGCGTACGGTCGTTATCAGTCGCGAGGCCAGGGTCGAGCAGGCCGCGGCCACGGTTGGTCGGGTAATCCGTTGCGAATCTGTCGAATTGGACGCCAATGGCGGTACCAGCAGCCTGATGGCTGATTTCGTGATCGTGCTGGGCAGTGATTTTAACGGGAGGTATTGTGAAAACTGAAATACATGAACAAGCCAGGGGCTGCGCCAAGGCGCTGTCGGACGGCAAAGGACTCGAGATCAGCATCATCGATCTGACGGAGCTGGGCAGCTGGACCGACTTTTTTGTGGTGGCTGGCGCTACCAGCATCACGCACATGCGCGGTCTACTGCGCAACCTAGAAGAGCATGCCCATCTGCAAGGCATCGCCGCCCTGCGTCGCCCGCAATTACAGGAAGACGATGAATGGTGCCTGGTGGATTATGGAGATTTCGTGGTGCACATTATGAGCCAGGGTGCCAGGCAGTTTTATGACCTGGAATCCCTCTGGCATGAAGGCCAGATCGAGCGACTGGCGGAGTGATTCGTCTCCGGCACTGGTATCGAGTCTAAAAAAAAGCACGCCCGGTGGCGTGCTTTTTTTGGGTTGGCGGATTTTTTTTACTCTTCAAAATCGTTATAATCGACATCGTCCTCGAAATCGAAGTCTTCTTCGTCTTCGAATTCTTCATCATCATCGAAGTCGTCTTCGAAATCGTCTTCCTCGTCGTCGAAGTCGTCGAAATCTTCTTCATCCTCAAAATCGTCCTCATTCTCGAAGTCATCGTCGAAATCATCTTCGTAGTCAGAAAGGAGAATGGAAGGTGTATGGGGAGTTTGGAGAAAATCAACGACCGGTGTCAGCGCCAAGTCCAATCCGGTCTCCGGCAACGCCGTTTCTCGTATCGGGTCCATCATAGTCCTCCCTTTGGCATATCCTGTCTGGCCAGGCGCGCGCCTGAAAGTGCAGTCCATATGCTCATTTGTACAACTGAAATCTAAAAGAGACTTTGATACTCTGTCAACTATATTAAGGGGTTATTTTGCTTTTTTTTTGCTTTTTAACGCCGGACAACCGGGCTGACCGCTTAGCTTGAATTCCTGACTGGCCAGCGCAGGTAGAACGGTGGTATCTGTTTTGGCCATCAACAAAAAAAGGGTGATTGGCCTTGCACCGCTAAAGCCGGCGGCTTATCATTATTTGGACAGCCATCGCTTGAGAAAAGGAGCTGGAATCATGGATATTTCTGAAATCAGAATTCGTCGCGTCAACGGCGAAGGCAAGCTCAAAGGCTATGTAACGGTAACATTCGACAATTGCTTCGTGATTCATAATGTTAAAATAATCGAAGGTAAGACTGGTATCTTCATCGCCATGCCTAGTCGCAAGACCAAAACCGGTGAATACAAAGACATTGCCCATCCGATTTGCCCCGATTTCCGCGCCCGTCTGCAAAATGCCATCGTCGAGGCCTGGGAACGCAACGAGGTCTCCGATGAGACGGTGCCCGCTGACTGAAAACAGCGCCTGAGACATCGAAAAATTTTTAGAAAAAGACTCAGAACGGCCACTATTTGGCCCTTACCCCCGTGACAAACAGGCGCTTCATAGGGTATAAAGTGTAGCCGCAGCTTATTTGGCCAGTGTCGATGCCGTTTCGACGCTTGGGCGCCGGAATCTGCGATTGTCATTGGGACGTAGACAAGCGGTAAGTCAGCGGTTTTTGGTTCCGCCACTCGCAGGTTCGAGTCCTGCCGTCCCAATACCGCTTGGACAGCGCAGGTTGTCCTGGATTACTGTTTTTTACAAGGTCCTGGCCAGGACCGGGCAGTTAATGGAGCGCGAACCGCGCCGGCTGCCGACTATGAGGCAAGTGAGGGAGAACATATATGAGTCAGCCAGTATTGCAAGCCACCAGCCGCACCGTGGCTACCAAGGGTGCCCTGAATGATTTACGTCGGAACGGTAAAATTCCGGCCATCATGTACAATCGCCATGGAACGACGACCACCATCGTGCTTGATGGCGACGAGTTCCGCAAGCTTACCAAGGGTGTGTCCGAGAGTACGCTTATCAAGCTGGTAATCGACGGCAAGGCCACCGAATGTTTTATCAAGGATCGTCAGATCGACTGGCTGCACAGCAAGCTGCTGCATATTGACTTCTTCGAGATCGAATCCGGCGTGGCCATCCGCGTCAAGGTTCCCGTTCACTTGACCGGTATCGCCATCGGCGTCCGCGAAGGCGGCATCCTGGAAAATCCGGTGCACGAGCTGGAAGTCGAGTGTCTGCCCAAGAATGTGCCGGCCCGCTTCGAGATCGATGTCACCGACTTGAAGGCCAATCATTCCATCCATGTCCGCGACATCAAGCGCGAGGAAGCCGTCCGCATCCTCAGCTCGCCCGAGCAGGTCGTGGCCCTGGTCAAGTACCTCAAGGCCGAGGCCGTCGTCGAGGCCGCCGTCGAGACCGCCGCCGCTGCTCCCGCCGCGGGAACGCCGGCCGCGCCTGGCGCCGCTCCTACCACTCCGGGTGCCGGCAAGTAACTTTCCCGTTACCTTTTTCTCATGGCAGAAGGCCGTCCCCCGCGGGCGGTCTTTTGTCTTTTCAGGCGGCGGCCCAGGCTACCGTCGCCTGTACCCCGCCGGTCGGAATGGCCGACTTGATCGGGTGGGGCGTCCATGATGCCCGATCAGGCGGTGGAACGGGCGCTGGCGGCCTGTTGGAAGGCCCATCCGGGACTGGAACGCGCCCTGGTGGCCTATTCGGCCGGGCCGGATTCGACAGCCCTGCTGCTGGCCGCCCGGGCTACCCACCCAGCTGGCGCGGCCGGCGTCGTGGCCTGTTGGGTCAACCATCGCCTGCGTCCGGCTGCCGAACTGGCCGCCGAACAAGCCCTGGCCGAGGCGGTCTGCCGGCGGCTTGGGCTGACGCTGGTGGTCAAGACGGCGGCTGATGGCCAGATCGCCGCCGCGGCCCGGGGCCGGCCGGACGGCGGCATCGAGGCGGCTGCCCGCCATTTTCGGTATGCCGCCCTGGAGGCCGCCCGGCTGGAAAGCGGCTGCCAAGCCATCCTGACCGCCCATACCGCCGACGACCAGGCTGAAACCATGGTAATGCGCTTTATGGGCGGTTCGGGCAGCGCCGGCCTGCGCGGTATCCCGGCCGCCGGCAACACCTTGCTGCGGCCGTTTCTGGCCTTGTCAAAAGCCGAGGTAGTAGCCTACCTGGCGCTGTCGGGGTGCCCCTACAGCACCGATTCCACCAATCTGGCGGCCGAGTACCTGCGGAACCGGCTGCGGCAGCAAATCATGCCGGCGCTGCGTACGGTTTTCCCCCATTATCAGGCCGCCCTGCGCACCGTGGCCGCCAAGATGACCATCGATGACCAGGCCCTCGAGGACCAGGCCGCCGCCTGCCTGGAAGGCCGCCCCGGCGCCTGGTGGGTTGACCGCCAGCGTTTCTGGGCCCAACCGCTGGCTATCCGCCTGCGCCTGGTCTACCGTTTGGCCGGACACCTGGCTGAGCGCTTGCCGTGGGCTTTTGTGCAGCAAGCGGTTTCCCGCGAAAAAGGCGGTCCTCTACTGGCCGAAGGGCACGGTATTTCGCTATATTGTTACCAGTCGAGAATTGCCGTGCAGGCCCGCGCCGCGAAGCGGGACCAGGCCGACCCTGGCTCGGCCTCGGGCTATGCGCTGTCGGTTTCCGGATCGGGTAGCTATCGGCTAGGCTTTGGCCTGAGCCTGGAGATCAGCGGCAATACCGACGGCCAGGGCATCCGCGCCGATGCCCTGCGCCTGCCATGCCTGGTACGGACCAGGCGTCCTGGCGACCTTATCCAACGCCGGCATGGCGTTACCAGGCTGGATAGTCTGCTGTCCAGCCTAAAGCTGTCGGCCGGGCAACGCGAGCTGGTGCCAGTGATCGAGGATGAGGCAGGCCTGGTGGCTGTCTTGGGCGCCCAGTTCGGAGCTCGTGACCTGTACCGATATAATCCCGCCTTGCTAGCCGCAACGCCGGTGGCCTGGTGGTTCATGGAATTGAAAGGAGTCGTTGCCAACGATGCAATTTGATGATGACGATAATGGAAAACTTCCCAAAAAGCCGGACCAGCCGCAAGCCAGGCCCGGCCGGCTGTCGCTGCTGATCTTCATCGGCCTCATCGCCGTTACCTCGATGTACCTGTTGTTCGACGGCCGCGCCCCGAGCAACCCCTTGCCGTATTCGCAATTTTTGGTCCATCTGGACGAAGGCACCGTCCAGTCGGTCAAGATCATTGACCAGCTGAACATCCAAGGCACCCTCAAGGGCCGCGGCGGCGAGGTCCAGGAATTCCAGACCCAAATACCGTACTACGACTATGCCCTGCTCGATCTGTTGCGCGAGAAGCAGGTTCGGGTCGAGGGCAGCCTGAGCAGCGCCAGCCCCTTCCGCATCATCCTGGAGCTCTTGCCCTGGGTGCTGGGCTTCTTCCTGTTCTTTATGATGTTCCGCCAGTTCCAGGGCAACAACAAGGCCTTCACCTTCGGCCGCAGCAAGGCCAAACGGTACCAGGACAGCGCCAAGAAGACCACCTTCGCCGACGTCGCCGGCCAGGTCGAGGCCAAGTACGAGTTGACCGAGGTGGTGGACTACCTCAAGAACCCGCAGAAATTCCTCAAGATCGGCGCCCGCATTCCCAAGGGCGTGCTCTTGGTCGGCTTGCCCGGCACCGGCAAAACCTTGTTGGCCAAGGCCGTGGCCGGCGAGGCCGATGTGCCCTTCTTCCATATGTCCGGTTCCGATTTCGTGGAGATGTTCGTCGGCGTCGGCGCCAGCCGGGTGCGCGACCTGTTCGAACAGGGCCGCAAGAGCGCGCCGTGTATCATCTTTATCGACGAGCTGGACGCGGTCGGCCGGACGCGTGGCGCCGGTTACGGCGGCGGTCACGACGAACGCGAGCAGACCCTCAACCAGATGCTGGTGGAAATGGACGGCTTTGACACCAAGGACGGCGTCATCCTGCTGGCCGCCACCAACCGGCCGGACGTGCTCGATCCGGCGCTGTTGCGCCCGGGCCGTTTCGACCGCCAGGTGGTGGTCGCCATGCCCGACGTCAAAGAGCGCGAGGACATCCTCAAGATTCACATGGCCAAGGTGCCGATCGACCCGGATATCGACGCCCAGCGCATCGCCCGCGCCACGCCCGGCATGAGCGGCGCCGACCTGGCCAATCTAGTCAACGAGGCCGCCCTGTTTGCCGTCCGCAAGGGGCGCGACCTGGTCAACATGGACGACATGGAAGAGGCCCGCGACAAGATTTTGATGGGTATCGCCCGCACCTCCATGGCCATCACCGAAGAAGAGAAGATGGCCACCGCCTACCACGAGGCCGGCCACGCTTTGCTTCATTATTACCTCGATAATGCCGATCCTTTGCATAAGGTGACCATCATCCCGCGCGGGCGGGCCCTGGGCATGGCCTTTTCGTTGCCGGACCGCGACGTCTACTCGCGCGGCCGGGGTTGGTTGCGCGACCGGATCGTCATTTCGTACGGCGGTTTCGCGGCCGAGAGCCTGATCTTCAACGAGACGACCACCGGCACGGCCAACGACATCAAGCAGGCTACCACCATGGCCCACAAGATGGCCTGCGAGTGGGGCATGGACGAGGAACTGGGACCGGTCGCCTACGGGCAGGAAGACGAGCCGATTTTCCTGGGCAAGGAAATCGCCCGCCACAAGGACTATTCGGAAGACACCGCCCGGAAGATCGACAATGCCGTGCATCGCATTCTGGAAGATGGCCGCAAGGCCGCGTTCGAAATTCTCAAGCAGCACCGCGACCAGCTGGAACAGATGGCCCAAGAGCTCATCAAGAAGGAGACCCTGGAGGATGACGAAATCAGGACCATGTTCGGCTTCCCCAAGCGGGTATCGCTCGAGTTCTAACAGCCTTACCGGCACGGCGCCGGCAGCCCGCGGTACAACCGCCGGGCGGCCGGCGTTTTTGCATTGGGCCGGGGTTTTGGCCTTGGTCGGCAGCCTGCTACTGGGCGCGCCCAGTCCGCTGTCGGCCCAGACGGCGCCGGAGGCCCCAGGCCAGCGGCCATCGCTCGACCTCCAGTTTTCCAACAGCTACGTCGAGCAAGCCCGCCGCGCCGCCCAGCGCCAGCTGTGGCCGGAAGCCATCGCCCTCTTGGACGAGGCCCTGCGTTTTCTACCCGACCACGCCGATGCCGCCTACTTGCGGGCGTTGTGCGGCTGGCAGAGCGGCCAAAGCCTGGCCAGCCTAATTCCCTACCTGGAGACGGCGCTACTAAACAACCACTTTTTCTACTACCGGCGGGCCGAGGCCGCCTGGCTGTACGCCCTGGTCATGCTGCAAACCAAGCATTATGAAGCCGCCCTGCATTTTCTGGCCGACCAAGTGCCGGAGGAGCGGGTCTTGCGCCTGCGCATCGAAGCCTTGCGGCTGGCTGGCCAACAGGATGAGCTTTTCGTCCAGCTGCACCAGTTTTTAGACCTGTACCCGGAACAGTCGGCGGCGCTGGTGCCCTGGCTGCATCAGCTGGACGAAGACTTCAGGACCGCGGCCGAGGCGGCCGTCGTCGAGCGCCTGCTGCGCTTGCTGCCGGCCCTGGCTACCAGCCAACCGGCCCTGGCCCTGGCCCTGGTGCCCTTCGTGCCAGAGCTGTCGGAACGGCGTTACCTGTTGCGCGAGTACCGCGCCATGCAAGAACCCAACGCCCGCGCCACCCGCCTGGCCTTGACCCTGGGCCTGATCGACGACCAGCGGGCGGTTGAGGAACTGTTTTCCGGCCGCTACATCCCGGAGGACGGCGACTTGCCGGTTATCTATCATTTACTGAAGGACGACGCCGCGCGTGCGGCCTTTGCCCGGGCCTTTCAGGACTATACCGGCCAGCTGGCCAGCGACTGGAACCACGACGGCATCGTCGAGCAAATTGTCCAGTATCAATCAGGCCTGATTACCAGTCTGACGCTGGATAGCGACCAGGACGGGCGGGTAGACGGCGAGGCCTACTTCCTGGAGGGCCGGGTGGAGCGCATCGCCCTGTACCCGGGCAGCGTCAGCCTGAGCCTGGAATACCAGACCTGGCCCTGGCTGGCCACCGTCTACATCCGCCAGGACGGGGTGACCCGCCGTTACCAGCTGCCGCTGCGCGCTCTGGCCTGGCCCATGCTGCAGTACCAGCTGGTTGCCGACAGCGCGGCCGCCGGCCTGTATACCATGCAGCTGCGCGCCATCGATCCGCCCTCGGAACGGGCCCTGGCCAGGCTGGCCGGCCGGGTCGACGAGGTGGCCGACAGCCATACCCGCTCGGCCAGCCTCTATAACGGGCTGCCGCTGCAGTCCTGGTACAGCGACCGCTATGGCCTAGTCAGCCGGGCCCTCCATGACCAGAACGGCCTGGTGCGTTCCGAGGAACTGGACCTGAACGGCGATGGCTGGTACGAGGCCCGGCGCGCCTGGTCGCTTGACTCAACCCTACAACCGCTGGCCGTCTACATCGATATCGACAGCCTCGGCGACGGCTTTTTCGATTACCGCGAGCTGTTGGTCTCTCCGTTCACGCGCAACTGGGACCTGGACCGCGACGGCCACTATGACTTGAGCCTCACTCCTGGCGCCGGAGGGGTACAAACCTGGCGCTTCGCCAGCCGCCCGGACCGCGACTTTGACCTGACTATCGAGTATGCCGGCGGACGACTAGCCAGTGTCAGCCGCGCTGGCCAGGTTTTGGCGGTGGTGGC
Source organism: Spirochaetes bacterium GWB1_60_80 (assembly GCA_001829185.1). Taxonomy (GTDB): domain Bacteria; phylum Spirochaetota; class Spirochaetia; order Treponematales; family UBA12059; genus UBA12059. The sequence continues at coordinate 66,514 of MIAR01000029.1, read as the reverse complement.
CGACAGCAACCGGCAAGTCTTCTGGTTGGGACGCAAAGCCTTCGATTTTGGCGGTACAACCCCCGCGCCCGGATGGGGGGCGCGCGGTATGGTCCGCTACTATGTCCTGGCCATCCAGGACAGCCTGTTCGTGGAAATCCTGGATTGACGCCTGCCCTCTGGCGGAGAGCCGCCTGGTCGCTTGCTCGCTTAAATTTTTAATATCTCCTCCAACTTATGGAAGTTAAGAAAAAAAATATCCTAATTTGCTTGCATACCCGCCGCCATAAGTTAAACTGATATGAAAAGCTGTTGCCTATTTCATTAGGTTTCTTCCCTTGTCCAAACTGGCGATAGCTCCAGGAGGCTGGGTCATGAAAAACGTTAAGTTGGGCGTCAAACTCATCGGCGGCTTCGGTTTGGTGGCGGCTATCGTGGTGGTGGTTAGCCTGTTCGGCATTGCCGGCATCATGCAGGTCAACGGCCATATCGAGTCAATCGGCCATGCGCGGCTGCCCGCGATCCAAAATTTGCTGATTCTCAAGATAGAGAGCAATACCATCCGCATCGCCTTACGCACGCTGCTCAATGTACGCCTGGGCTGGACAGATCGAGAGAGACAGTACGCCAATATCGTGGCCGCTGGGGAGCGCTACCAGATTGCCTGGATGGTTTACGAGGCCTTGCCGCATACGCCAGAAGAAACGGCCCTCTGGCGGGACTTTAAGCCGGCCTGGGAGGAGTGGATCGCCCTCAATAACCGTTTTGTGGAACGGTCAATTCAGATAGATGCCATCGGCATCCTCAATCCGGATGCCTTTGTCAGCCAAATCCAAGGCTTCATCCACGACCATTATATACTGATCGACCAGTTGGCTACCCAGCTTATCTCCGGCCAGGGCTTCTCCGGCGGTACCGACCCGACGGCCTGCCGCTTTGGGCAATGGTTGGCCAGTTTCACCGCCGATAACGCCGAAATCCAGGCTGCGCTGAGCCGTCTGCCCCAGCATCATGACCCCTTCCATCAAGAGGTATCGCGTTTTCGCCAGCTGCTGGCCGGCGGATTCCGAGGCGAGGCGATTCAGCTGTTCGAGTCGACCATCAAGCCGAACGCCTTGGCCGTGATCGGGCTTTTCGGGTCCTTGAAGGCCGAGGCCGCCCGGGTGGTCGATTTGTACGACGCCATGAGCCTTGAGGCCTTGACGCTGGCCGTCGAAAAGCAGAATGCGGCTATCGATCTACTCAACAAGCTCATCGAGCTGAACCAGGCCGAGGCCGAGGCGGCGGTCCAGTCGGCCACGCTGGAAGGGGCGCGCGCCCAGGCGGTGGCTATGATCGGCTTGACCGTCGGCCTGGTACTGGCCTTGTTCCTCGGTATAACCTTGACCCGGGGCATTACCCAGCCGGTGGCCTTGGGCGTGGCCTTTGCCGCCCGACTGGCCGAGGGTGATATGACTGGCGCCTTGGCCGTCCATCAGCACGACGAAATCGGCCTCTTGGCCGATGCCCTGCGCCGGATGCAGGAAAAGCTGATGGCGGTCGTCGGGACGGTGCAAAGCGCGACCGCAAACGTCTCGGCCGGCAGCCAACAGATGTCCAGCACCGCCCAACAGATGAGCCAGGGCGCCACCGAGCAAGCCGCCAGCGCCGAGGAAGTCTCCTCGTCTATCGAAGAAATGACCAGCACCATTAAGCAGAATGCCGACAACGCCCAAGCTACCGAGAGCCTGGCTCGTCAGGCCGCCAATGACGCCGAGCTGGGCGCTCTAGCTGTCAACAAGGCCTTGGCAGCCATGAACCAGATCGCCGACAAAATCATTATCATAGAAGAAATCGCCCGCCAAACCAACCTTTTGGCCCTGAACGCGGCCATCGAGGCCGCCCGGGCCGGGGAGGCCGGCAAGGGCTTCGCCGTGGTGGCCAGCGAGGTGCGCAAGCTGGCCGAGCGCAGTCAGGGCGCGGCCGGCGAGATCATGTCTTTGTCCAAGAGCACGGTCAGCGTGGCCAAGGAGGCTGGAGCGCGCATCGGCGCCATGGTGCCGGATATCCGTCAGACGGCCAACCTGGTGGCCGAGATCAGCGCTGCCAGCCGTGAGCAAAGCGTCGGCACCGACCAGATTGCCAAGGCCGTTACCCAGTTGGACACGGTCATCCAGCAGAATGCCAGCGCCAGCGAGGAAATGGCCAGCATGGCCGAGGAGCTGTCCGGCCAGTCTGAGCAGCTGGCCGAGGCTATCGCCTATTTCAAGCTAGGAGGCAGCGCTCGGGCGCTCCTAGCCGGCGGCCTGTCCGGTAGCCACTCCGGTCAGCCGGCTAGCCGAAGCGCTAAGCGGCTGGCCCAAGCAGCCCTGGTGTCTATGGCAGGACCCTGGGTTAAGTAAATAAAAGTCTAATTTCTCTTGCAAATGGTTTTTTTGACTTTATACTTTTAGGGAGGCGCCCAGTCTTTGGGGATTGCCCGGGCGGGTGCCGTCTGGTGACGGGTTGGTAAGAGAAAGGGTCAAGATGAAAATTGGCAGTAAGCTTCTGGCAGGCTTTGGCTTTGTCGTACTCTTGATGATTGCCTTGGTAGTAATTGGCATTATGTATCAGGTTCGATTGAAAACACTGCAGGATGAAGGGGCCGCCCGCGCTACGGATGCCGTTTTTTTGGCCCACATGATGAGCTCGCCGGTTAAGGCCTATCAGATTGTGGCCGACGCCATCATCAATCGTGACCTTGCTACTTCGCAAAGGGATTGGGAGGCTGAAAAGACCGAAATTTTAGCGCAGCTCATTAGCTTGGATACCCTGGTAGAGACCGAGCGCGAAGTGGCCCTCATGGAACAAGTTGACGACGCCTTTGAGAAGATTGTTGCCTTGGTTGAGACTCGGCTCATGCCGGCCTTGCAACAGTCTGCCGAAGTTACTCTTCAAATCCGGGAACTGGATGGGGAAATCGACAACCTGATTGATCTTTTTATTACTCCTTTGACGGCCATCACCCAATCGTTGGAGGAAGAGCAACACGCCGCCGACGCGCAATTCGACGAGTACTCTAATCAGGCCGTCTTGGTCAGCATAATCGTGGCCATCTTTGCTTTGGTAGTAGCCATGGTTGTGGCTAGCCTACTTGCCCTATCCATCACCAAGCCGCTGGGCGAGGCCGTCAAGCTGACCACCTATGTGGCGGATGGCGACCTGACGCACGAGGTGCCACCGCTTTACCTGAAGCGCGTCGATGAGATCGGCCTCTTGTCCAAGGCTATTCAAAGCATGATGCGGGCCTTGCGCGACCTGGTGGCCTCAGTGCTGGCTTCCAGTGCCAACGTTTCGTCCGGCAGCCAGGAAATGTCCAGTACCGCCCAACAGATGAGCCAAGGCGCTACCGAGCAGGCCACCAGCGCCGAGGAAGTCTCCTCGTCCATCGAGGAAATGACCAGCACCATCAAGCAGAACGCCGACAACGCCCAGGCTACCGAGAGTATGGCCCGTAAGGCCGCCGGCGACACCGAGTTAGGCGCTACCGCCGTCAACAAGGCGGTGGTGGCCATGAACCAGATCGCCGACAAGATCAACATAATTGAGGAAATCGCCCGCCAGACCAACTTGCTGGCCCTGAACGCGGCCATCGAGGCCGCCCGGGCCGGTGAGGCCGGCAAGGGTTTCGCGGTGGTGGCCAGCGAAGTGCGCAAACTGGCCGAGCGTAGTCAAACGGCGGCCGGCGAGATCATGTCTCTGTCCAAGAGCACGGTTAGCGTGGCCGAGGAAGCCGGAACCCGCATCGGCGCCGTGGTGCCGGATATCCGCAAGACGGCCGACCTGGTATCGGAAATCAGCGCCGCCAGTCGCGAGCAGAGCGTCGGCGCCGACCAGATTGCCCGGGCCGTCACCCAGCTGGACACCGTTATCCAGCAGAATGCCAGCGCCAGCGAGGAAATGGCTAGCATGGCCGAGGAGCTGTCCAGCCAGGCCGAGCAGTTGGCCGACGCCATCTCCTATTTCAAGCTTGAGAACGGTAAAGCTAGCAGCCACGCCACGCCGACGGCAGCCCGGTCCCCGTCGACGCGGCCAGCGGCTACCGTCGCGCCAGTAGCGAGCCGACACCATGTCCAGATCGCTCACAGCGCCGATCAGGCTGCTTCTAAAACCAGCCCCCCGCCGGCCGACTCGGCCAAACCCTCGTCCCGAACGGCCATCACGGTCCGTCCCGATAAAGGCCGGGAGCCGGCCAACGACGACGACTTTGAGGAGTTCTAACCATGGAACAAAAAGACAACCAATATCTGACTTTCGGCATCGATGGCGACAGTTACGCCATTCCCGTCAGCAAGGTGCGCGAAGTGCTGGAATACCTCAAGCCGGTTAAACTGCCCAAGACCGCCGATTGGCTGAAGGGGCTCATCAATGTGCGCGGTTCCGGCATCCCGGTGGTGGACCTGCGCATCCGCTTTGGCTTGAGCGAATCCGAAGTCAGCCGCGACACGGCCATCATCGTCACCGAGATAGCCCAGGGCAGCGCCAACCAACTGGTAATCGGCGCTTTGACCGACGAGGTACACGAAGTGATTGACCTGGAGCCGGATCAGCTTGAGCCGGCTCCCCGCTTTGGTAGCAAGATCGACGCCGATTTCATCAAGTGCATCGGTAAAAAGGATGACCGCTTCATAATCATCCTGGATGTCGACCGTATTTTCAGCCGCGACGAAGCCGGCGCGCTCGACGCGGCGGCCACGGTGACTGCGGCGGCCGCAGTAGCCTCCGTCGCGCCGTCGGCCTAACAGGGTGTTGAAAAACGCGAATGCGGCTTTTCAACACTTCAAATGCTAAACGCCGCGCGGCACGGGTTCCGCAAAATTGGCTTGTCGCCGCTAGGGTGGCAGGCCGATTTTTTTTGGTGCGCCCGGCAGGACGGGAAGCGGCAAATTCGCCAGGCGACGCTTGCTTTTTCAGTATGGCTCACCTAGACTGGAAATAAGGCGAAATCCCTGGCGGATCGAACCCGGGGTGGTGCGCTTGATACTAGGCGGAGGTGGTACTCGTTGAAAATAGCGACAACATCCATGATAGTGGCACTGGAAGGCGCTCTAACCATCGAGACGGCTAGCGGCTTGGCCAAACGCTTACGCGACGCCTTGACTGGTCCTGGCAACCTGACGCTCGACCTGTCGGCCGTCACCGACCTGGATTTACCCGCCTTGCAGCTTTTCTATGCCGCCGCCAAGAGCGCTGCTAAGCAAGGCAAGCGCTTAGCCTTCTCTGGCACGGTGCAGGCTGCGGCCTGCAAACGTCTGCCGGTGGCCGGTTTCCTGACTGAGATACCGGTTAGCGGCGAGCAATTGCAGAAGCTGCTGCCGGATTTTCCGGCCGCCTGAGCAGGAGTAGCATCATGATGGACAAATTCAAAAACGCCTTTCGCGAGGAAGCCGACGAGCTGCTGGTGCAGCTGGAAGGCTTACTGCTGGAACTAGAAACGAACCCGGCCGACGTGGATGTCCTCAATGCCACCTTCCGGGCTGTACATACCATCAAGGGCTCGGCCGGCATGTTCGGGTTTGAGCGCATTAGCCGCTTCGTGCATGATTTTGAATCCTTGCTGGACGAGTGTCGCGTCGGCCGCCTCCAGGCCGATTCCAGCGTGGTTGGTCTCTTCCTGCGGGCGCGCGACATCGTCAAGGAAATGCTGGCCGAGGATGACGACAGCGCGCCGTTCAGCGCCGAGGGCTTGGAAATAATCGGCGCTTTTAAACAACTGGTTGACAAGCACCGCGCCGCCGCGCCAGTCCAGACTGGTTCCGCCCCGGCGCCCGGGGCCAATGAATCGGCCGTATCCGCCGCTGGGTCGAGCGCTCCAGGCGGGTCGCCCGTTCCAGTGGGGGCGGCCTTAATCGGCGGCTCGGCGCCGAACCAGCCGCCCAGGCCCGTCAGTCATGGCAACGCTACTCAGGAAAGCTATCGGCTCATGCTCAAGCCGGCGGCGGGCATTTTTTTTACCGGTACTCGTGTTTTCAAATTGCTGGCCGAGTTAGCCAGCCTGGGCGAATTGCAGGCCTTTCCGCGCTTGCGCGAGATTCCGGATCTGGAGGACATCAATCCAGAATTCTGCTATGTGGCCTGGGACCTGATTCTGGTTACCGCCCAGGGCCTCAATGCCATCAAGGATGTCTTCATTTTTGTCGAAGGTTCGGTTGAGCTGAAAATCGAAAAGATCGCCAATCCGGACGAAGGCACGCCTGGCGAGACCAAGAAGCTCGGCGAAATCCTGGTGGAACGCGGCCTGGTTCAACTCACTGACCTGGGCGATGCTTTGAAGTCCCAACGTCGGCTGGGCGATGTCCTTATCCAGAACCGGCTGGTCAGTCAGGCGGAACTTGACGCAGCCTTGGCCGAGCAGGCCCATGTCCGCAAGTCCCAGGAAAAAACCAGCGAGAATTCGGCCTCCATTCGGGTAGCCAGTGAAAAGCTGGATCTGCTGGTCGACCTGGTCGGCGAAATGGTGACCCTGCAGGCCCGCCTGGCGCAGACTTCCTCCGAAGTGGCCGACGCTGGACTCTCGGCCATTTCCGAACAGCTGGAACGCCTGGTATCGCAGCTGCGCGACAACGCCATGAGCATCCGGATGCTGCCCATCGGCTCGACCTTTAATAAGTTCAAGCGGGTGGTGCGCGATCTTTCGGCCGAGTTGGGCAAGGATGTCGATCTACTGACCGAAGGCGCCGAGACCGAACTGGACAAGACCGTCATCGAACGGCTGAACGATCCGCTGGTGCATATTATCCGCAATGCCTTGGATCACGGCTTGGAGCGACCAGAGGTGCGCCAAGCGGCCGGCAAGGCTGTCCGCGGTAGCCTAACCCTGCGCGCCGAGCAATCCGGCGCCCACGTCATCATTTCAGTCAGCGATGACGGCAATGGCCTGGACGTTGACGCCATTCAAGCCAAGGCCCTGGAGCGGGGGTTGATTGGCCCGGGCGAGAATCTGACCGAGGAGGAAGCCTTCATGCTGGTCTTCCGCCCGGGCTTCAGCACGGCCAAGAATGTCAGCAGCGTTTCCGGGCGCGGCGTCGGCATGGACGTGGTCAAGCGGGAGATCGACTCCCTGGGCGGCGCGGTTTCCATCGTATCGCGCCGTGGACAAGGGTCAACCATTTTTCTGAAGATACCGCTGACCCTGGCTATCATCGAAGGCCTGCTGGTGCGCATCAGCCAGGAATATTACGTGTTGCCCTTGGCGCCGGTCGAAGCCTGTGTCGAACTTGACAGTCAGGCTGCCGGCTCGAACGAGGGGCGCTTGATGCAGTATCGGGGCGACCTGTTGCCTTATGTCGACTTGCGCGAATTTTTCAGCGTACCCGGCGAGGCGCCGCTGGTGCGGCAAGTCGTGGTCGTGAATTCCCAGAACGAGCGCATCGGCCTGGTGGTGGACACGGTCATCGGCGACCACCAGACCGTCATCAAGCCGCTCGGCCGCATGCTGCGCGGCGTCGAAGGCCTGTCCGGAGCCACTATCTTGGGCAACGGCACCGTCGCCTTGATCATCGACCACGGCCGCATCGCCCTCAAGGTGCGGACCGGAGCGCTGCGAGGGCGTTTGTGACGGGCATTTTCCCGGACGACCAGCCTAAGGGACTGTCCGTTAAGGCTTTCAACCGCCTGGCGGCCTTCATTGAGGAGCAGCTAGGCATCCGCATGCCGGAAACTAAGAAAATAATGCTGGAGAGCCGCCTAAATAAACGCCTGCGCCTGCATGGTTACGCCAACTACGAGGAGTACCTCGATTTCGTTTTTTCCAATAAGAACGAAGGTGATGAGTTGATTCACATGATCGATGCCATTACTACCAACAAGACCGATTTCTTTCGCGAACCGGACCATTTCGAGTTGCTGACCGGGCGCTTGCTGCCGCAATTGCTGCAAAGGCGACCCGGGCGGGGCCTGTTCAGCTTCTGGTCAGCCGGTTGTTCGACCGGCGAGGAGCCCTATACCCTGGCCATGGTCTTGGCCGAATTCCAGGCCAAGCAGCCGGGCTTTGATTTTCACATTACGGCTTCCGACATTTCCAGCCAGGCTTTGCAGAAGGCGGTTAACGCGGTATACGCCTCGGAGCGGGTGAGCATGCTGTCGCCGGCCATGAAAAAAAAATATTTACTGCGTTCCCGTAAGGCCGGACGGGACGAGGTGCGCATCAAACCGGAATTGCGTCAGAAGGTCGAGTTTCTGCGCCTTAATTTCATGGATCAATCCTATCCCTTCGACGGGCCGTTCCAGGTAGTGTTCTGCCGCAATGTCATCATTTATTTTGACCGGCCTACCCAGGAAAAGATCCTGGGACGGATGTGCCGCTACCTGCAGCCAGGTGGCATCTTCTTGCTGGGACATTCCGAGACCTTGACCGGGATGGATCTGCCGTTGCACTCGTTGGCGCCAACCGTATATGAGCGAATGTAACAAACGACCAGGCCGGCAGCGCGGGTCCGTCCGAAAACTTGCCGGCTGGGGGGGGGGCGTGTGAACAAGATAAAAGTACTGGTAGTTGACGATTCTGCCCTGGTGCGGCAGACCTTGAAGGATATTCTCGATTCCGATTCTCAGTTGCGCGTCATCGCCGTGGCCGCCGACCCATTGTTTGCCCTCAAGAAGCTGGAGATCGAGCGGCCGGACGTCATCCTCTCCGACCTGGAGATGCCGCGAATGGACGGTTTGACCTTCTTGCGCAAGATTCGCGAAACTAGCGACATCCCGGTGGTTATTTGCTCCAGCAAGGCCGATGATGGCTCCGACAACGCCATCAAGGCCATGGAATATGGCGCGGTCGACATCATCCAGAAGCCAAAACTCGGCACCAAGCAATTCCTCGAGGAATCACGGGTCTCCATTTGCGACGCGGTGAAGGCCGCCCACCTCAGCCGGCACAAGCACCGGCCGCTGGCCGCGCTGCGCGAAGTAACGCCGAAATTAAACGCCGATGCCATGTTGCCAAAACCGGTCTCCAACAGCATAATAGAGACGACAGAGAAAATAGTGATGGTAGGCGCCTCCACCGGCGGTACTGAGGCCTTGCGCGAATTTTTGGAGGCTCTGCCGGAAAATTGCCCTGGCATCGTCATCGTGCAGCACATGCCGGAACATTTTACGGCGGCCTTCGCGCGGCGCCTGGACGGGCTCTGCCGCGTCAGCGTTAAGGAGGCTGCCGACAATGATACGGTTCTCCGGGGGCAAGCTTTGATCGCGCCGGGTAACAAGCATACCTTGCTCAAGCGCTCGGGGGCCCGCTATTATGTCGAGGTCAAGGAAGGCCCCCTGGTGTGCCGGCACCGGCCAAGCGTGGACGTGCTGTTCCGGTCGGCGGCGCGTTATGCCGGCAAGAATGCCCTCGGGGTGATCATGACCGGCATGGGCGACGACGGCGCGCGCGGCATGAAAGAGATGCACGACAGCGGGGCTTGGACCATCGCCCAGGACGAGGAATCTTGCGTGGTTTTCGGGATGCCCAACGAGGCGATCAAATTGGGCGGGGTGGATCAGATTTGCCCCCTGTCCCGGATCGCCGCCGAAGTACTGAAAGTTACCCGTTGACAGGTTGTTGAAAAGGCCGCATCCGCGTTTTTCAACCGCTTATTGGCATATCATGAGGAGGAACTATGGCCAAGCTTATCCTGGTAGTCGATGATTCGGCGGCCATCCGCCAGAGCATTACCTTTATACTGAACCAAGAAGGCTTTCAAACGGTTGAGGCGGTCGATGGCCTGGACGGACTGGCCAAACTGGCCGCCGCCGAACGCTTCGATTGCGTCATCACCGACGTGAACATGCCGAATCTGGATGGCATCGGCTTTATCCGCCAGGCGCGCGGGAATCCGAAATTCAAGTTCACGCCCATACTGGTGCTGACTACCGAGTCCCAGGGCAGCAAGATGAACGAAGGCAAGGAGGCCGGCGCCACGGGTTGGATCGTCAAGCCGTTCAGCGCCGACAAGCTGATGGCTGTCGTCAAAAAAGTGGTGGAATGAGATGAGCGACAACCAGGGGGCTACCAGCCGTTATCTGTCCTTCGTGCTGGGCGAGTCGGTCTATGCCATCCCCGTCGGCAAGGTGGAGGTGGTATTGGAGATGCAGGCCATCACCCGGGTACCGAACGCCAAACCCATCGTCTGCGGTGTCATCAATCACCGGGGGTCGGTGGTTCCGGTCATCGACCTGGCCGTCAGCTTTTCAGGTTCTGGGCAACAGAACCTGGCCGTCGCCGCCCTTATCGTGCTCCAGCTGGAATGCGACGGCGAGTTGGCCAGCTTTGCCATGTTGGCGGACGGAGTGCGCGAGGTGATTGATCTGGACGCCAGCGTCATCGAGGCCATCCCCGATCTGGGCACGCGGCCGAGCGCCGGCCAGGCCGGCAACGAGAAATTCGTCCAAGCCATCGCCCATGTCAGTGATGGTTTTGTCATTATTGTGGACATGGACGCCGTGTATCGCGAGGCGGCAGCCTGAATGCGTCCACCGCAGCCCGATCCCGGACGGGGACGACCAGCGTGATCGAGTCGAGCGAAACCACCGCCGAGGGGTGGAGGGATAAGGCCCGTATCTTGATCGTCGAGGACGAGACCATCGTCGCCCTGGACATGCGCCACCGTTTGGCGTCCCTGGGATACAAGGTGTGCGATGTTGCCGCCACGGCGCAGGGTGCCATCGACAAGGCGCGCGATCTGCGGCCAGATCTGATCTTGATGGACATCAAGCTCAAAGGCGACGCCGACGGCATCGAAGCCGCCAACGTCATCAATGCCGCCGATGGCCCGCCGATCATCTTCGTGACGGCTTTCACCGACGACGCCACCCTGGCCCGGGTGCGCACCACCAGTCCCTACGGCTACATTGTCAAACCGTTCCATGAGCGGGAGATGGCGATCGCCATCGAGTTGGCCCTCTCCAAGTACAGCTACCAAAAATCGCTGGAAAAGGCCAAGAACCTGGCGGAAGAAAGCAACCGGGCAAAAAGCAGCTTTTTGTCCAACATCAGCCACGAGCTGAAGACACCGCTGAATTCGATTCTCGGCTTCATCGACCTGGCCCTGCAGCTAACCGAAAACGACGAGTTGACCGAATACCTGCTGTTCGCCAGCCGCGGTGCCCGCCGCCTGGAAGCCTCGATCAATACCATCCTCGATTACACTAAGCTGGAAAACAAGGCCTTGGTACCGATGGTCACGGAGTTCATCATCGAGGACTTGTTTATGCGCTCCTGGGAGCCCTATGCCGGCGATGCCTACATGAAGGGGCTCGCCATCGGCCTCTATATCGACCCGGCTCTGCCGGCCAGCCTGGTCGGCGATGCCGCCAAGATTGCAACCATCCTCAAAAATTTGGTTGAGAATGCCGTCAAGTTTACCACCAGAGGCTATGTCCGACTCGGCGGTACCCGTGTCGAGCGTCTGGGGCAGAGTTATCTGCATATTCAGATTTCCGATTCGGGGACCGGCATCGCGCCGCACAAGCTGGCCCAGCTGTTTACCCCCTTCAGTCAGGGGGATGCCTCGTATACCCGCTTGTATGAGGGGCTGGGTCTTGGCCTCAGTCTGGTCAAAAAGTTGACTGAATTGCTGAATATCGAGTTAAAGGTCAGTTTCGACGAGCGTCACGGCACCTGCGTCGACCTTTTCTTGCCCCTGCCGGCCCAGGTGGAGTCGGCCTGCTCCCTGCCGGATCACCGGCTGGCCGGACTTCGCGTCGCCATGTACGGACTACCCGAGACAATTGCCGAGGATTTGACCGCGATGGTGACGCCTCTTGGCGTGACCTGCTGGACTTTTGATCCGGAGCCGGCCGGCGCGGCCAATTGGGCGCTGATCTATATCGAGTTGGCCGCCTGGGCCAAGGCCAACCAGGACTTGCGTAACCGTTTATACGCGGCCGTCGGTTGCGTGGCCGACCGCCTGGTGATCCTGGGGGCGCCGACTGACCCTCTGTGCTATATCCGCCGGTCGGAGAGTTTTTTTAGGCGACCGTACCCGCTGCAGCCCAGCTTGGTCTACGAGGACTTGCTACGCTACGCTGGTTCGGTCAACCCGGTCGGCTCAAGCCAGGCTGCGCCGACGCCGGCGGCGGTTTCCCCCCCTGATGGCCTGGCAGAACTTTTCGAACCCGACGCGGGGGGGGATTATGGCCGTGCCCTGCCGTCGGTATACGGCCGCTTGCTTGATGAGGCGGCCTTAGATATGACGCCCCAGATGTCTGAGACGCTGACTTTGCTCTGGCACGACCTGCGCCTGGCCTTCGAAAGCCAGGATCTTGGCTTGATCGAGCGGACCGCGAAGCGTCATTATGATGATTTTTGCCTTCGGCAGTATGCCGCGGCGGCCCGTTTCGTGCTCACCTTGCTGATGGATGCCCGCAAGGGCGCCGGTCCCTGGATCCATGAGCTGCAGATACTCTTGCAGAAAGATTTTATTACCTACGCGCCGGGGAGGTCTTCATGACACGCATTTTGATTGTGGAGGATGATTTTAGCAGCCGTCGCATGATGCAGAAAACGCTCGAGGAATACGGAGCGGTCGATGCGGTGGTCGACGGCGAGGAAGCGGTCCAGGCCTACAGCCTGGCCGTATCGGAACAGAAGCCGTACGATATAATCTTCATGGACATCATGATGCCGCGCATGGACGGGCAGGAAGCCTTGCGCCAGATCCGCAAGCTGGAACAAGAGGCCGGTGTCGATCCGGTGCGCGAAGTGCGCGTGGTCATGACCACCGTGCTGGAGGATCCCCACAATGTGGTCAGCGCTTATTTCAAGGGCGGCGCCACCGCTTACATCGTCAAGCCGGTCGACCGTCTGAAAATCAAAGCGGAGATGACCAAATTCGGCCTCCTGCCGGGAACCAAGAGCTAGAGCAATGCCGGGAAAACTGGTTTGCAGCGCATAGCCGTCTGCGAAGACGAGACGATTGTCGCGCTTGATATTGAGCGTTTTCTCACCAGAAACCAGTATACCGTCAGCGGCTTGTATAGCCGCGCCGAGGATTTGTTGCTGGCCGTGGCCAAGCAGCCGCCGGACCTGGTGCTGCTCGATATCCACCTGGCGGGTAGCATGGACGGGCTGGAAGCCGCCGCCTTGCTGCATAGCCAGTATGGCGTTCCGGTAATCCTGTTAACCGCCTATTCAGACAATGCCACCATCGAGCGAGCCAAGCAGAGCCAGCCGTATGCTTATGTGCTCAAACCCTTCAATGATCGCGAGCTGCGCACCGCCATTGAACTGGCCTTGTACCGGGCCTCGATGGAAAGCCGCTTGCGACGCAGCGAGCAACGCTATCGCAGCCTGTTCTCGGCCGGCCTGATGCCGCAATGCATCGTCAACGCTGCCGGCGCCGTGCTGGAGACCAATGCCGCCTTCTTGGAGCTGATCGCGGCCGAAGCGTACTACGGTGACCTGCCAACCTTACTGGCCTTGCCAGCCGACCGGCAGCTGCTGGAACGCGCCTTGGCTACCAGGGGCTCCCTGCGCAATGTCGAGTTGTCGCTGCTGGTCGATCAGAACAAGACGCGGACGGTATTGTTGTCGTTGGCGCCGTTCAGCCTGGAATACGAGGCCGGCGCCTTTTTGTGCCAGGCGCTCGATATCACCGAGAAGCAGGAACTGGCCCAGAAGCTGCTGCAATCGCAGAAAATGGATGCGCTGGGTAAACTGGCCAGCTCGGTGGCGCACGAGTTTAACAACATCCTGACGGCCATTCTCGGCTTCGCGCGCATGCTGGAATCCGAGATTGAGGGACAGGTCGAGGCCATGGCCGAACTGGAGGGCATTATCCGCTCCACCGAGCGCGCCACTGGTTTGACCAAGCAATTGCTGATGTTTGCCCGCAACGACCCGGTCAAGGCCGAGGCCTTGGCCCCGGCCGCAGTCTGCCAGGATCTGGAACTGCTGCTGTCCCGCCTGGTCGGCAAGGGCATTAAGATCGAGTCACGCCACCAGGACGAGCCCATGACGGTACTGGCCGACAAGCTGCGTCTCGAGCAAGCCCTGCTGAACCTGTGCCTGAACGCCCGCGACGCCATGTCCTTGGGCGGAACCCTGCGTATCTCCAGCGGCCTGGAAATCATGCCGACTCCCAAGCGCGCCATCGTGCAAGACATTCCGGCTGGGAAGTGGGCTTTCATTAGTGTGGCCGACGAAGGTAGTGGTATCCAACCGGTCAACCTGCCTAAGATTTTTGATCCCTTCTTTACCACCAAACCGGTTGGCAAGGGAACCGGCCTTGGCCTTTCCACCGTCATCGGCATCGTGCAGAGCGCCCACGGCTATATCGACGTGGCGTCGACCCCCGGCCAGGGCAGCACCTTCACGGTCTACTTGCCGTTAGTGTCGGCTCAAGCCAGGATCGAGGCGTAGAGGGCCGCTTCCAGGGCGGCGGACTGCGGACTGGCAAAACTGCGGCCGGCGCGATCCAGCTGAACCGGGAAGCGGTCGCGTGCCTGGGCCGGCGCGCCCGATAAGGTTAGCACCGAATCAGCCAGATAAATCGCCTCGCGGACCTCGTGCGTCACCAGTACGGTAGTGCGGCAGTCGCCTTGATGGAGTTCCAAGAAGCTGTCCATGACGGCGATCCGGGTCTTTAGGTCCAAGGCGCCGAACGGTTCGTCGAGCAGCATCAGCTGGCCAGGACAGGCGAAGGCTCTGGCCAGGGCGACCCGCCGCCGCATGCCGCCGGATAGGGTGGCCGGATAGTGGTGCTGGAAAGCGGCCAGGCCCAGGCCTTCCAGCGCTCCGGTGGCCTTGGCTCGCGCGGCCGGCGCTTCCATGAAGGCCAGCAAGGCGAAGGCGACGTTGTCGAGGGCGCTACGCCAGGGCAGCAGGCGGTCTTCCTGAAAGACGTAGCTGGCGCTCAGCGCGCTCAGTGCGCCGACCGTTCCCTGGTAATCATTGTCCAGGCCGGCCAGGATGTTGAGCAGGGTCGTTTTGCCGCAGCCGGAGGGTCCTAGTATGACGTTGATGGCTTGCGGGGCGATGGCCAGGTTCAGACCGTCCAAGACCAGCCGTGGGCCGTAGCTTTTGGTTAGCTGCGCAATATGGTACATCAGTCCGGCCTCCGCTGGCGGTTGTAGGTTTGGAGTATCAGGTCGAACAGCCCGTCGCTGAGGGCGCAGAGCAGGATGCCGGCGGCCGCCCAGGCAAAGACTTCGGTGGTTTCCAGCATCACCCGGGCGGCTTGCATGCCGCTGCCGATGGCTTCCGGCGGCTGGCTCATGACTTCGCCGGCCACCACCACCTTCCAGGCCAGCCCCAGGGCGTTGCGGCTGGCGGCCAAGAAATGGGGCAGGGCCGACGGCAGCCGCACTTCCAGGTTGATGCGCGCCGGGCTGGCCCGAAACAGCCGGGCCATCTCGACCAGCTTGGGATCGACCGAGCGGACGGCGGCCGAGACTTCGGCGCTGACGATTGGGACGGCCATGATCACGGCCGAGAAGACCGGCACGAAGCCGGCCGGGAACCAGATCAGGGCTAGCAGGATGATGGCCAGCACCGGCGTGGCCCGGATGACCAAGAGGGCCGGCGCCAGCAGCCCTTCAAAGCGCCGCGACAGGCCGGCCAGGAAGCCTGAAAGGCTACCTAGGATCATGGCAAGGCCGAAGGCCGACAGGCCCCGCAGGGCGGTGGCGCCGACGGCCCGGTAGAAGCGGGCGTCGCCTAAGAGCTCGCCGAATTTGGCCGCCACCTGTTCCGGCGCTGGCAAGATGATGGCCTTGCCAACCGCCAGGGCACCCAGCTTCCAGAGTGTTAACAGGACGGCCGAGGCCAGGATCAAGTCGCCGGCCCGCCGGGCGGCGGCGGGCAGCCGTCGGCCGGGTACTGACTGTCTGGCCGGCGGCTGGGTTTCAAGCGCCATCGCTCAGGGCGTGGCCGGCGGCGCGTAGAAGCCGTCGTTGGGCAGGGCGCCGCCGATGGAGGCCGGCGCGGCCTCCAGGAAGAGGCGGAGCAGGCTCTCGATCTGCGGTCGGGCCGCCTGGGCGTCAATGAAGACTAATTGACTGCGCGGGATGGCGGCGCTGGCCACGGCGGCCGTCAGGCCCAGTTCATGTTTCTGGACTAAAGCGCCGGCCTCGGCCGGGTTGGCGCGGGCCCGCTCGATGGAGCGGCGGTAGGCCGCCACCAGGGCCTGCATCGCGGCCGGCCGCTCGGTCAGCAGGCTGCGCCGGATAACCAGGACGCTCATCGGGTAGTCGGCCATGCCGCTGAATTCGGTCCACAGCCGCCCCAGGTCGAAGGCGACGCGCAGGCTGGGGTTTCCGTTCAGGGCCATGGTGACGAAGGGCTCCGGCAGGACGGCGTGCTCGATGCGGCCGGCCACCAGGCTGGCGGCGATCTCCGGAATGGGCAACTGGTAGCTCAAGTTGATGCCTTCCAGCGCGTAATGCCGGATCAGGCTGCGCATCAGGAAATCGGGCGTAGCCGACTGGCCGGCCACATAGACGGTTTTGCCCGCCAGGTCGGCCAGGCTGCCGATGGCGGGATCTAGGGTCAGCACCTGAACCATGCCGTTGCCGACCACGGCCACCGCCTGGTAATCCAGGCCGCTGTTGTAGAGTTTGGCGGCCAGGTTGACCGGCAGCACCGCCACGTCGAGCTCGCCGGACAGCAGCTTGGCGGTCATGATGTCGGCCGCGGCCACGGCCTGATAGACCGCGCTGGTATTGGCAGCCAGCAGCGGCTGCTCCTCAAACAGGTAAATCATCCCCAGGCCGGTGGGGCCTTTGAGGGCGCCAACCTGAATCTGGCGCCGCGGCAGGCTGGCTTCGGTCTCGGGTAGAAGCGTCTGGCTGGGGGCTTTATCGCCAAAGGCGGTCAGGGCGCTGGTGCCAAGCGCCAGGCAGGCCAGGATGACAAAACATCGTTTCATGGGGAGTCCTTTCAGCGGGCTGGACCGGAGACTACAGGTTACCGGTCTCCGGCTAGTCGCTATAAAATAACAGATTGTTGGGTCGGCCGGCAAGGGCGTGGCTGGGTTTATTCGATCAAATTATATTTAATAAACTACCGTATCTTCACTTGGACCTGTGGCTTTTACAATTGACGGAAAAGCGTTATACTGAAAACGGATGGTTTTTAGGCTTTAAGCGATGGCAGGGCGACCATTCCCGCGGGGGAGCGATGTTCAAAGGCGCCGCGCAGTGTTCACGCTGCGGCATGACAATAGAGGATTTACGCCGGACCGGTACTTTGGGGTGCGCGGCCTGCGTCGCTAGCTTCAGGACAGAACTCTTCCTGATGCAGCGCCGACTCGGACGACGCGGCTTGTACGCCGGTCGCACCCCGGCCGCCGGCGGCCTGGCGGATCAGGCTGGGCAGTACCAGGCCCTGGCCGCGGCCCTGGCGCGCGATGATTTCGAGGCCGCCATCAAGATCCGCGAACAACTCAAGTTGGCCGCGGACGGGAGAGGGCGATGAGCGCTGAAGGCGCGGCCGGCCAGCCCCTCCAGGCTTGCCGGAATCCGGATTTCGATGTCGTGGTTCGCTCCAGGGTGGCACTGGAGCGCAATCTGGCGGCCTTCCCGTACCCTGGCCGCTTGTCGGACGCTGACCGAGCCGCCGCGCAGACCGCGCTGGAGCCGGCCTTGCTGGCTGGCGGCCTGCAGCCGTGGCGGGTAGGCGAACTGCCGCCGGAACGGCGGGCCGCCCTGGTCGACCGGGAATTGGTGCCGCGCGCCTATTTGGTGGACGAAGATCGTTACCTGGCGCTGCACGCCGACAAGCCGGTCTGGGCTCTTTTTATGCAGCATGAGCACATTAGCCTGATGGCTCAATACCATGGTTTGGCCCTGACGGAAGGCTGCGCGCTACTGTTTGCCATTGACGATGCCATGAACAGCTTGGCGCCTTGGGCCTTCGACCACGATTTCGGCTACTTGAGCAGCCGGGTGGATCATCTGGGCAGCGGCTTGAGCGCTTCGCTGGCGCTACACCTGCCGGCCTTGGAGCTGGGCGGTTTCATCGAGGTGGCGCTCAAGCAGGCCATGGACGCCGGGTTCCGGCTGGGCGGGCTATACGGCGGCGGGCGGGGACCAGCTGGTTCGCTCTACGAGCTGTCGCTGCCGCCGCTGTTTGGCGAATCGGAGGCCACCGCCCTGGAGCGGCTGCGGCGTGCGGCTGGCGCTTTGGCCGCCTACGAGCGCTCCAGCCGCCAGGAATTGCTGGAGCGCAGCCCCTGGGAAATTCTCGACGTCATCGGCCGAGCCGCCGGCAAGGCGCGGATGGCCCATACCGTCAGTTGGGACGAGTCGGCCGACATCGTATCCGGCATCCGGCTGGGCGTGGCCACCGGCGTCCTGGCCGGCCTGGATTTGGCAGCCGTCACCGAACTGTGGTACAGTGTCCGGCGGGCGGTGGGCGACGAGCGCCGACCGGATTACGCGGCGCGCGCCGAGCTGCTGCGCCGGCGGACGGCCAGCCTGGTTTTTACAGAGAGGGAAGCCGATGTTTAAAGGATTGACCAAGCGGGCCCAATACATCCTCACCACGTTGGCCCAGGAAGAAGCCCGTCAGTTTCATTCCAGCGAATTGAACCCGGAGCACGTCCTTTTGGCCTTATTGCGGGCGGCCGAGGGCAATGGCTTCAATTTGATGCAATCGCTCAAGATGGACCTGGCCGAGCTCAAGATCGAGCTGGAACGCGCCGCCATGGGCCGGAAGAGCGGTTTCCTGCTCGGCGACGCGCCCTTGTCGCGGCGGCTGAAGAGCATGCTGGAGACGGCGGCCGAGGAAGCCCGCCTCATGAACGGCGAATACATCGGCACGGAGCATCTGCTGTTGGCGGCTGCCCGCGAGGCGACGTCGGTCTTCGAGAGTTTCCTGGGCCGCTACAATATCAACTACGACCATCTGTGCGCCGCCCTGCGCATGGTAATCGCTCCCCAACCCGGCAGCAAGACCGTTCAGCACCGGTCGGCCGCCGAGGCGGCGCCGAGCGCGCGCAAGGCATCGGCGTCGGTCAGCACGCCGATGCTGGACGAGCATTCCCGCGACCTGACGGCGCGCGCCCGGGAGGACAAGCTCGATCCGGTACTGGGCCGCGAGCGCGAAACCTCCCGCCTGGTACGGGTGCTGTCGCGCCGCACCAAGAACAACCCGGTACTGATCGGCGATCCGGGTGTCGGCAAGACGGCCATCGTCGAGGGTCTGGCCCTGCGCATCGCCCGGGCCGACGTTCCCGAAGGCTTGCAGAACAAGCGCCTGGTGACCCTGGACATGGCCTCGATCGTGGCCGGCACCAAGTACCGCGGCGAGTTTGAAGAGCGTCTGAAGCGCATCATGAAGGAAATCCAGCACGCCGGCAATATCATCCTGTTTATCGACGAGCTGCACACCCTGATCGGCGCCGGCAGCGCCGAGGGCACCATTGACGCCTCGAACATGCTCAAGCCGGCCTTGTCGCGCGGCGAGCTGCAGTGCATCGGCGCTACCACCCTGGACGAGTACCGGCGCTTCTTTGAGAAGGACACGGCGCTGGAACGCCGCTTCCAGACCGTCCTGGTGGAAGAGCCGGACCTGGCCGAGACCATCACCATCCTCAATGGCATCAAGGATCGCTACCAGAAATACCACGGCGTGCAGTATTCGGCCGAGGCCGTCCGGGCCTGCGCGGTGTACGCCCAGCGCTACATCAGCGAGCGCGCCATGCCCGACAAGGCCATCGACGTGCTCGACGAAGCCGGCGCCCGCAAGAAGATCGCCCAGGTGGCCCTGGTGCCGGAGCTGAGCGTCATCGAGGATGAGATTCGCCGCCTGACCGAAGAGAAGTTGTCGCTGGTGTCCAGCCAGAATTACGAGCGGGCGGCCGACGTGCGCGACCGGGTGCGCACCCTGCGCGGCGAGCTGGAAAGCCTGCGCCAACGTCAGCTGGCCGACGCCGGCAAGGGTGCGGCCGTGGTCGGTTACGAAGATGTGCGGGCGGTAGTATCCGAGATTACCGGCATCCCGCTGGACCGCGTTGACGAGGGTGAAACCAACCGGCTGGTCAACCTGGAGTTGGCCCTGCACAAGCGGGTGGTCGGGCAGGACGTGGCCATCGCCCGCCTGGCTTCGGCGGTCCGCCGCTCGCGCGCCGGCATCGCCGACCCGCGCCGGCCGCTGGGGTCCTTCATTTTCCTGGGACCGACCGGCGTCGGCAAGACCCTCCTGGCCAAGACCCTGGCCGAGAATCTCTTCGGCAGCCAGGATGCCCTGTTCCGCATCGACATGAGCGATTTCATGGAAAAGCACAACGCCGCCCGGCTGGTCGGCGCTCCGCCCGGCTACGTCGGCTACGACCAAGGCGGCATGCTGACCGAACGCATCCGCCGCAAGCCATATAGCGTGGTGTTGTTCGACGAGATCGAGAAGGCCCATCCCGACGTCTTCAACCTGCTTTTGCAGCTACTCGAGGAAGGCGAACTGCGCGACAACCTTGGGCATACCGTATCGTTCCGCAATTGCGTCATCATCATGACCAGCAACGCCGGCACGCGTGACATCGCCCGCGGCAACCGTCTGGGCTTTACCTCCGGCGACCAGCGTTTCGATTTCAAGACGATCGAGGCCGCCGCTTTGGCCGAGCTCAAGCGACTGTTCAATCCCGAGTTCATCAACCGGGTGGACGAGGTGGTGGTTTTTCATCCCCTGGACCGTAAGCAGGTAACGGCCATCCTGGACCTGGAACTGGACGGGCTACGCCTGCGCCTGGCGGAGAAGGGCATTTCGCTGGACCTGGATGCCAAGGCCATCGACTGGCTGGTGGAGCATGGCTACGACACGGTCTATGGCGCCCGCCCGCTGCGCCGCCTGATCACCCGGTCCATCGAGGATCCGGTGGCCATCAGTATCATCAACGGCGAGTGCCCGGCCGGAGCGGTGGTACGCATCCGCTGCAAGGCCGAAGAGCTGCAACTCAAGGTGCAATTGCCGAGCCGGCTCAAGCCGGAAGCCGTGGCCGGAGCCAGAGGCGGCTGAGCCGCCGTCGAAGCGCGCCGGATGGACAGCCTAAAATACCCTGGGACGGCGGCGGCCGACACCGGCGCCGCCCTCTTTCCGGAATCCACGGCCGAGGACGATACTTTCCTGTCACAACAATTGATAACTTATATTGGCAACAAGCGGCGGCTGCTCGGGTTCATCGGCCAGGCCCTGGACAAGGTGGCCAGGCGTCTGAATAGACCCAAGTTGCGCCTGGCCGACGTTTTCTCGGGTTCCGGCGCGGTCTCCCGCTATTGCAAGCGTTTCGCCGAGCTATTGGTGGTCAACGACCTGGAAGACTACGCCGCGGTCGTCAACCGCTGCTATCTGGCCAATCGCGGCAGCCTTGACTTGAACCGCCTGGCGGACGCCCATCGCGGCCTGCTGGAGCGGCTGGCCGCCGACAGCCGCCGTCCCGGCTTCATCCGCGAGCTGTACGCGCCGGCCGATGACCGGGCGATCATCGCCGGCGAGCGGGTGTTCTACACGGTGGAGAATGCCGCCTTCCTGGACAGCGCCCGGCAGTACATCGCCGAACTGTCGCCGGAGCTGCAGCCGTTCTTCCTGGGGCCGCTGTTGTCCGAGGCCTCGATCCACGCCAACACCGCCGGCGTTTTCAAGGGCTTTTACAAGAATAAACACTCCGGCGTCGGCCAGTTCGGCGGCGCCCAGGGCGACGCCCTGGGGCGTATCACCGGCCGCGTCAAGCTGCCGTTTCCGCTTTTCAGCCGCCACGACTGTGCGCTGTCGCTGCACCAGCTCGATGCCAACCAGTTGGCCTCAAGCCTGCCGGAACTGGACCTGGCCTACCTCGATCCGCCCTACAATCAGCATCCCTACGGCTCCAACTACTTCATGCTCAACCTGCTGACGAGCTACCGGCGGCCGGCTACCATCAGCCGGGTGTCGGGCATCCCGGACGACTGGCGGCGCTCGGACTACAACCGGCCGCAGGCCTCTCGCCAGGCCCTGGCCCGGCTGGTGGCCGACCTGCCGGCCAAGTACCTGCTGGTGTCGTTCAACTCGGACGGCTTCATCAAGCGACCGGAGATGCTGAGGTTACTGGAAACAGTCGGCCGGGTTGAGGTAATGGAAATAAGATATAACGCCTTTCGCGGCAGCCGTAACTTGGCCGGGCGGGATTTGCATGTCAGCGAGTTTCTGTACCTGGTGGAAAAGCGCTAGCAGCCTGTTGGGCGGCGGCGCGACTCGTCGGGCAGCCCTCGGTGGCCTTGATCGGGCTGTCCTGACGGCCGCCGGTCAGCCTGGCTCGTCGTCCTGGCCGATTTGCCGGCGCAGCGAGCGCAGCCGTAGTTCTTCCAGCTTGATGTGCAGGTTTTTCTCCTGGGTGGGAATGACCAAGCCCTTGGGGCCGTTCTTGGCGCGGCGCAGGTACTTGACCTGGGTGTAGTACAGGTCGGTCTGGCCGTTTTTGCGGGCCTTCGAGTAGTAGAGCGCCAGGCTGCCGGCGTCGAGCAGGATGTCCAGAGGAATGCTTTTATCGCGGCGCGCCTTGATGAAGACGTAGGCGCCGGCATGGTCGCGGGCGTGCAGCCAGGTGTCGCTGCCGCGGACGTGGCCTCTCAGCAGCTGGTCGTTCTCTGCGCTACTGCGCCCGATTAATATCAGCCAGCCGTTGCGTTCGACCGACAGGCCCGGGAAGCGCCGCTCGCCTTGGACCTGGGTCTGGCGCCACTTGAGCAACAGGGCCCGAATCTGGTGCGGGTTGGCCTCCGCCTCGATGCGCAGCCGCAGGCTGGCCAGTTCGTCCAGGCTGGTTTGCAGGGCCGCCAGTTCAACGGCCGTCTCGCGGCTGCCGGAACGCGCCTTCTTGGCCCGTTCGTACAGGCGGTTGGCGTTGTCGACCAGGCTTTTGGATAAATCGAGCGGGATGACGACGCTGCCGCCGCGGTAGAAGTCGTCGCAGCTCAGCCTGGCCACTGGTTGTTGGTGCAGGTTGGCCATCAGGATGTCGCCCAGTTCGCGGAAGCGCTCCGGGTCGGCCCAAGCCTTGGCCTTGGCCTGGAGGCTGGCCAGGCGGCCGTCGAGGGTGGCTTGGCGAGTCTGCAGCCAGGCCCGCGCCTTGACCAGTAGGGCGTCGCGCGACAGCTCCGAGCCGTGGCTGGCATAGTACTGGTCGACCCGCTGGTTGAAGTTGCCGTCCCCCGGCAGATCGCGGACGACAAAGTCCTTGGCGGGAGCCTCGGCGGCAGCCACTGGCTGGTACAGGCCGCCGGTAATTTCGCCGCGGGCCGGCTTGCGCGCCAGGCAATCGACGATCAAGCCGTCCGGCCGGGTCAGGATGAGGTTGGCGGCGCCCGACCACAGGCGCAAATACAGCCAGTAGGCCCCGTCGCCCTGCTCCAGGCCAATACGCACGATGCGCTCGCTGCCCAGTTGTACCAGGCTGCTGACCCGGGCATTGCGGACGTGGGCCCGCAGCAACTCGGTGAAGCGCTGCGGCTTGACGGTCTTGGGAATGGCGTAGCTGGTTTCGTGCAGACGGCAAGCGCCGTGCGCCACGCAGCACAAGAGCTGGCTAGCGCGTCCGCCCGAGCCTCCGTGGCTAGCCTGGTAAAAGGACAGCACCACGGTGTCCCAGGCCGGCTGAACGATGCGCTGCAGCTGGGCGCCGACCAGGTCCAGCTCGGTCAGCACCGCATCGATTTCTTTCCAATTCAGCGACATGTCAACCTCGTGCCAATGGCAGGGCGCCTAGGCGAGGCGCGCCGCCGGCTAAACGCGGCGCCGCTCAGGCGCCATGGCAATGCTTATACTTTTTGCCCGAGCCGCAGGGGCACTGATCGTTGCGGCCGACCTTGGGCACGGTGCGGACCACGGTGGCGGCGCGCGGAGAAGCGCCCTGGGCCATCGGGCTGGCAGCCGCGGCGCTGCGGGTGGCCGGAGCCTGGGAGGCGCCGAACTGGCCGACCTGGTCGTGGCGGGTCTCGCCAGCCGTCACCACCGGCCGGTAGGCGCGCTCCGACTGCTGTTGGATGCGCACCAGGAATAGCGTGGAGGCCACCGCCTTGCGGATGTCTTCCAGCATGCTCTCGAACATCTCAAAGCCTTCCAGCTTGTACTCCAGCAAGGGATTCTTCTGGGCGTAGTGGCGCAGGTAGACGGCTTCGCGCAGGCCCTCCATGTTCTCGAGGTGGGCCAGCCAGCGCTGGTCGATGGTCACCAGGTAGCGCAGGCGCAGGAAGTGGTTGATGTTGTCGCTGCCGACAGCGGCGTGTTTGTCGTCAATGTCGGCCTCTAGCAGCCGCTCGACTTCGGCGCGGAGTACGGCGTTCGCTTTGGCCTCGGGGCTGGCTGCCGCGTAGGGTAGCTGAATGGCAAACGTAGTCTTCAGGTCATCCTGCAGCTGGATCCAGGCCTTGGGCTGGTCGCCCTTGGCGGCTTGCTCATAGTCGGCCAGGACCTGGCTGACCAAGTCGGCGGCGGCGCTGCGTACCCGTACCAGCAGGTCTTTGTCGGCCAGGATACCGTCGCGCTGGTCGTAGATGAAGCCACGCTGCTTGTTGAGGACGTCGTCGTACTCCAAGAGGTGCTTGCGGATCTCGAAGTTGCGTTCCTCGACCTTCTTCTGGGCGTTGGCGATGGTGCGGTTGAGCATCGGGTGGTCGATGGCCTCACCCGGCTTCATGCCGACGAACTGCATGACGTTCTTCAGTTTTTCGCCGCCAAACAGCCGCATCAGCTCGTCTTCCAGCGAAATGAAGAAACAGGAGCGGCCGGGGTCGCCCTGGCGGCCGGAGCGGCCGCGCAGCTGGTTGTCGATACGGCGCGACTCGTGCCGCTCGGTGCCGATGACGTACAGGCCGCCGGAAGCCTTGACGGCCTCGTAGTCCTGGCGCCAGGTGGCGTACTCGCTGTCCAGGGCGGCCTGGAAGGCGGCTTCGTCGGCCTGGGTGCCGGCCCGTTTGCGGGCGCGGTGCTCCGGATTGCCGCCCAGCTTGATGTCGGTACCGCGGCCGGCCATGTTGGTGGCGATGGTCACGGCGCCGCGCGCGCCGGCCTCGGCGATGATGCTGGCTTCGCGGGCGTGGTTCTTGGCGTTGAGCACCTCGTGGCGGATGCCGCGCTTGGTCAGGGCGGCCGATAGCTTCTCCGACTTCTCGATGGAGACGGTGCCGATCAGCACTGGCTGCCCCTTGGCGTTGGCGGCCTGGATCTCGTCGCAGATGGCCTGGAATTTGTCGCCTTCGTTGAGGTAGACCAGGTCGTTTTCGTCGGCTCGGGCCACCGGCCGGTTGGTCGGGATAACCGTCACGTCCAGGTTGTAGATCTTGCCGAATTCGGTGGCCTCGGTTTCGGCCGTGCCGGTCATGCCGGCGATCTTCTTGTACATGCGGAAGAAATTCTGGAAGGTGATGGTAGCCAGGGTGCGATTGCGGCGGGCGATCTTGATCCGTTCCTTGGCCTCGATGGCCTCGTGCAGGCCTTCGGAATAGCGGCGGCCGTGCAGGATGCGGCCGGTAAACTCGTCGACGATCTGGATCAGCCCGTCCTGAACCACGTATTCAACATCGCGGTGGTAAAGCTCACGCGACCGGATGGCCTGGACAAAGTAGTGGGTATACTCGAAATTCTGCTCGTCGAACAGCGAACCTTCGATTAAGCCGCGCTTCTTGAGCAGCTCCTCGATCTTGGCCAGGCCGTCGGAGGTAAACGATACCTTCTTGTTCTTTTCTTCAATTTTATAGTCGCCGTCCATGACCTCGCCAAGGTCTTCCTTGGGATATTCGCCGCTGTCCGGATTTTTCTTGACCTCGACCAGGCTGCCGGCCAGGCGGCTGACCTCGTTGATCTTGACGGTATCGTCCTCGGCGGCGCCGGAGATGATCAGCGGCGTGCGCGCCTCGTCGATCAGGATGGAGTCGATCTCGTCGACCACGCAGTAATTGTGGCCGCGCTGCACCCGGCTTTGCAGGTCCATGGTCATGTTGTCGCGCAGGTAGTCGAAGCCCAGCTCGTTGTTGGTGGCGTAGGTGATGTCGCGGGCGTAGGCCTGGCGGCGGGCGGCCGTATCCATGTTGGACAGGATGGCGCCGACCGAGATGCCCAGATAGCCGAAGACGCGCCCCATCCACTGCGAGTCGCGCTCGGCCAGGTAGTCGTTGACGGTGACGATATGAACGCCCTGGCCCGTCAGTGAGTTGAGGTAGGCGGCGGCCACCGACGATAGGGTCTTGCCCTCGCCGGTCTTCATCTCGACGATGCGGCCGGAGTGCAGGACGATACTGCCCAGAACCTGGGTGTCGAAGGCCCGCTCGCCAAGGGTGCGGCGGGCGGCCTCGCGGGCCAGGGCAAAGGCCTCCGGTAGTAGGCTGTCCAGACTGGCACCGCCGGCCAGCCGGTCGCGCAGTATTTGGGTCTGGCGCGGGAAATCTTTGGCGGTTAGAGCCATGGCCCAGGCTTCGCGCTCATTGACGGCGTGGAGCAGGGGTAGCAGGGCTTTGACATCTCGTTCACGTTTGGTGCCAAACAAGGCAGTTAGGGGGTTGAAGGCCATGGCAGTTAATCTATATCTTTTGCTGATATACGGTCAAGGCTAAAAGTTGTATGATACAAAGAAGTATGATAAAGGCGAATCCACGAGACCGATCGAAGGGGGAGCTAGCATGCCGCGAGGCGTCAATTCATCTGCCAACCGGCCGGCCAGCCGGAGGGGACTGGTCAGCCTGACTCTGGCCGTACTAGCCCTGGCCGTTTCCTGCCGGGTTGAACGGGGCACCCAGCTCCTGCAACGCGAGGAACTGTTCGAGCTACCCTACGGACTGGCCGCCGACGAGCTCAACCTGTTCAACCTGCCGGGTAACGCGCCGCCCTTGAAGACCCGGTTGGCGATGCGCGATGGCCTGTTTTTCGTGGTCAACGGCAATGCTGGCAAGGTTCTGACCTTCTCCTCGTATGGCGACCTGCTGGGCATGCTGTACAATCCGGAACGCAATCCGGAACCCTTCGGCCTGACCAAAATCGACAGCTTTGACCTGTCGACTAGCCGGCAGAGCGATGGCCGGCTGGCGGCCAGCTATCCCTTCAACGCCCCCGGCGAAATCGCGGTCGATGCCGACCGCCGCCTGTACATCGAGGAACACTTGCCCCTGGAGCGCCGTTACCACGACGAGGCCAGCGGCGCCTGGCTGGACCAAGTCGTGCTGCGCTTTTCCGCTACCGGCCAATATCTGGACTATCTGGGGCAGGAAGGCATCGGCGGCACGCCCTTTCCTTTTATACGCCGCCTCCAGATTACCGAAGGCGACGATTGCGTCGTGATCTGCCAGCTGGTCGACACCTGGCTGGTCTATTGGTTTGACAATGCCGGCATGGTCCGCCACTTGGTGGAGCTACCGGCCGCCAACACGCCCCTGCCGGAGGAAACCGCCAACCTGATAGCCAGCCTGGATGAGGTCCAGGTGGCCGAGGACGGCAGCGGCCTCCTGCTCAAGGTCGACTACTACCAGGAATTAATCGACCAGGCTACCAACCTGCCGGCCGAGATCCGCTTTTTCAAAACTATAGTCTGGAAGATGGATCCGGCCGACGGCAGCTACCGCGAGCGCTACGACATCATCCCCTTCGAGTCGGAACTGGCCCGGCGCAATAACGAGAATATCATCCCGCGCAGCTGGAGCCTAATCGGCAACGCCGATGGCTGGTTGTTCTTTACCGCTACCGACGGCGACGGCCAGACCTACTACGCGCTGTTTGACGAGGCGACCCGCCAGGTGCGGCGCTTTTCGATCGAAATCCGGGCCGATGAAATCAACTACATGAATTTTATGGTATCGAACGACAAGATACTCTGTGCCCTGCTCGGTTCAACCGGCGCGGTGCGGGTGGTCTGGTGGCGCTTCGACCAGCAGACCGGAGGCTTTAACTGATGCAACCGCTGCTGACCTGCCCCCAGGCCGCCGCCCTCGACCGAGCTACCCAGGAAGGTGGCCGGCTCGACGCCAGAGGGCTGATGGAAAATGCGGCGGCTGGCATGTTCCAGGCGCTGATGGCGCGCTATAGCGACTGCTTGCGGGGGAGAAGTGGCCAGCCGGCCGTCAGCCTGGTGGGCCTGTGCGGCGGCGGCAACAACGGCGGCGATTGCCTAGCCCTGTTGCGCCAGGCCTTGTTTGCCGGCCTGAGCGCGGTGGTGGCCCTGGTGCCGCGCCAACGCAGCGCCGTCTGCCAGGCTCGGCTGGACGAGGCGATTGCGGCCGGCCTGGTCTGGTATCAGCACGACGCGCCCGAGGCGCTGGCCGCCCTGAGCGGCGCCGGGCTGATACTCGATGGCCTGTGCGGCACCGGCTTCCGGCCGGGGCGGGAAGCGGATGCCTTCTGGCACCACTGCCACCGCTTCCTGCTAGCTCATCCAGAGCGGCCGGTGGTGGCGATCGATATTCCCTCCGGGCTGGCCGCTCTGCCGGCCGGCCTGGTTCCCGCTCCCGGCGGGGCCAACACCGAGAACGGGGCCAACGCCGAGAACGGAGCGGATCGGCCGGCCTGGTACCGACCTCTGCCGGCCCATGTAACCCTGACCGTCCTGCCGGCCAAGGCCGAGCTCTATTTCCCGGGCAACCGGCCGCTAGCCGGCGACATCATCGGCATTCCAGGCGTTTTTCCGGCCGACAGCGGCCGGGACAGCCCCATCCAGCGCTTGCAACCGGACGATCTGGCGCGCTTGTGGCGGCGGCCGGATCCGGATGCCCACAAGGGCAGCCGTGGCGCCCTCCTGGTAACGGCCGGGTCGGTCGGCGCTAGCGGGGCGGCGTCACTTAGCAGCCGGGCAGCGGCTGCCGCCGGCGCCGGCACGGTAACCCTGCTACTGCGCGATGAACTCTACCCCCTGCTGGCTGGTAGCCTGGACAACATCATGGTCCGGCCGCTGTCTTCCGGGCCCGGGCGGAAAGCGACAGCCCGCCTGCTGGGCCCTGGCCTGGGGCGCGACTCCCTGGCGGCTGATCTGGTGGCCGCCGCCTGGCAGGAGGGCGGTCCGCTGGTGCTCGACGCCGATGCCCTGTCTCAGATTGGCCGGCTACCGGCCCGAACTACGGCCAGCCGCGCCGCGCCAGGCGCGGACGTGGCTGCGGCTACCAGCCAGTCAGTGGTCCAGACCGTACTGACGCCGCATGCCGGTGAGTACGTCCGCTTGCTGGCCGACTGCGGCCTCGGCCCATCAGATCCGGCCGCCGCCCTGCGTCAGGCGCGCTACAATCCGCCGGACTTGCTGACGGCCCTGGCCACACGTTGTAACGCCATCATAGTACTCAAGAATTCGCTGACCTGGTTGGCGCATCCCGATGGCCGCTTGCTGGTCTACGAGGGCCGCGTGCCGGCGCTGGCCTGCGGCGGCTCGGGCGACGTCCTGGCCGGCCTGCTGGCCGGTTTAACGGCCGCCGGTTACGATGCTTGGTCGGCGGCGGCGCTGGCCGTCCTGGTTCATGGCGAGACCGGTCGGGCTATGGCCGCCCGGCATGGTTTCATTATCCCCGGGCAATTGCTGGCGCCGGCCGCCCGCTGCCTGTATCATGGAGTATGGCATGACTGATACAAAGAGTCCGTTCCGCGTCCCGGAAACCAGTGGCGGCGACGAGGTGGTTTACTACTATAATCGGGAAGTCCGCCTAGCCAAGGCCTCGGACAATGCCCGTTTCGCGGCCAGCCGCTGGAACGTCAACAAGCGTGGCCTGATCAAGAATTTCCTCGGTTCACCCAGCCTGCGCCTGCTGTTCCTGATGTTGATTTTCTTCGTGATGCTCGGGTTCGTGCTCGACATCGTCATTAGCCGGCGCGACCGGGCCAGCCTGGACGGCTATCGACTGCGCCTAAAAGCCTTCTACTTCGAGCATTCGCTGTATGTGAACCTGGACCGGACGGCCGGGAACCGCCAAGCGCCGGAAGCGGTCTTTGACCTCGAACTGACGGCTGGCGCCGAAACGCGCTCCCAACAATGGCTGGCCGGCGATGACCAGTTTTCCATCCAGCTGCCGCTGGCCGAAAAGCCAGCAACGGTCCAGATTCTGGTCAGCGGCGCCCACCAGCAGGTCAAGCTGGTGGCCATGGTAGAATAGTCCAGGGCTGAACCCGCTCCGTCGGCGGTTTTCGAGCTCTTTGCGCTCTTTATTCTTGACCGCGGCCAGACTTTCTTGTATGGTTTGAGACAGCGTCTGTCGGATTCTTGGCAGCTTGCCGAAAGGCCGGTTCGCTTTCGGCAAGTTTTCCTGAAATCTGGGGAGCGGCGCGATTGGATCGCGGAGGGATGGCAAGCATGGTGCAATTCTATTTTCTGAGCGTGGTTTTCAATTTTACGGCTGGGTATGCCTTGCTGGTGGCCAAGCGCGAGCCGAAAGGCATCAAGCTGGATGGCCTGGTCGAATTAATCAAGGATCCGGTCTTGCGCCTGATACTGGGCGTGCTTTGCGCCACCATTGGCTTCCTTAAGCTGTTGACCGTCATGCGTCCCGACTATGCCATCATCGGCGATTTCCTGCCGTCCGTGGTCGGCATGGTGGCCGGTTTTACCCTGCTGCTGGAGTTCTACCGCAACAATACCACCGTCACCACCGACCTTTTAGAAAAACTCGACCATATCTTCATCGTCAACAGCCGCTGGGTCGGCATAGCCAGCATCGTCATCGCCGTCCTGCATTTCCTGTTTCCCAGCCTCATCCTGCTGTAGGCCGGGCATGGAAAAACGTTCGGTAGCCGGTATCGCCATCCGCGACGGCCAGGTCTTCGTCGCGCAGCGCCTGCCCGGCGGCGACCTCGGCGGCAAGTGGGAGTTTCCCGGCGGCAAACGCGAAGCCGGCGAGAGCGACCAGGCCGCCCTAGTGCGCGAATACCTGGAAGAATTCAAGCTGACCATCGACGTCGGCCGCCCGGTCGGCGAGTCGGCCTTCCAGCATAACGGTCAGGCCTATAGTCTGGCGGCTTGGGAAATAAAGTTGGCCGACCAGCCTTTACAGCTGGCCGAGCACAGCACCACGGCCTGGGTGCCAGCCTCGGCCTTGGCGGCGCTCGACCTGGCCGATTCCGACCGCAGCCTGGTCCCAGCCATTCAGGCTTTCATGGCGCGGCTAGCAGCCGCGTCCGGCGGCTGATTCCCTGCCACCTCGGCCGGCGGCCTCAATCCTCGCTGTCGGCGAACAGGCCAAGCTGCGGCTTGTCCTCGGCGGTCTGTGGTTGGTTGAGTAGTATCTCCACCCGGCCTTCCAGCTTTTCCATGTCTTTTTCCAATCCGCGTGACAGTTTGATGCCTTCCTCGAAAATGCCGACGGCGTCCTCCAGCGGCACGTCCTCATCGCGGATGCGCTCCGCCAAAGTTTCCAGTTTCTTGAGTCGTTCCTCGAAATTCTTCATGCCCGTGTCTCCGTGATGATGGCGCCGGCCGAACCGGTGGCCAGGGTGATTTGGATAGTGTCGTCAGCCCGTAATTCGCCGCTGGCGCGGATGGCCTGGCGGCTGCCCTGTTTGCGGATAACCGCGAAGCCGCGGGCCAGGATGGCCTGTGGGTCGGCCGCCCGCAACAGGACGTCGGCTCGGGCCAAGCGGTTGCGGTCAACCAGCGCCCGCGCCCGGATGCCGTATTCCAGCGCCTCGCGCGAGTAATCGACACGCTGCCGGAAGGGTTGGACCAAGCGCTCGAACTGCAGGGCCAGCGACTGGCTGGAAAAGCTGCCCAACAGGTACTTGGCCCGGCTGAGTCGGGCGCTGACGCCATGTTCCAGGTTGCGCCGGGCGGTAGCGGTACGTTGGCGGATGTCGCCGGAACTGGCCGATACCAGTTCGGCCGCGGCGCTGGGGGTTGGCGCGCGCAGGTCGGCGGCGTAGTCGACTAGGCACCAGTCGGTTTCATGGCCGACGGCGCTGATGATCGGAATGGCCGAGGCGGCTACCGCCCGCACCACCGCCTCGTCGGAGAAGGCCAAGAGGTCTTCCAGCGAACCACCGCCGCGGCCGATAATGATGACCTCGCCCAAGCGGTAGCGGTTAGCCGTAGCCAGTTGGCGCACCAGGGCGGCCGGCGCCTCGTCGCCTTGCACCACGGCCGGCAGGATGGTGATGCGGATACCGGCATTGCGGCGGCGCAGGACGTTCAGAATGTCGCGGATGGCCGCGCCGGTCGGGGAGGTGATGACGGCCACTCGTTCCGGCAGCTCGGGGAGCGGCTGCTTGCGGTCCAGGTCGAAGAGCCCCTCGGCGGCCAGGCGCTGCTTGCGTTGATCGAGCAGGGCCTGCAGATCGCCCTCGCCGGCCGCCTCGAGCGACTCGATCACCAGCTGGTACTGGCCGCGGGCCGCGTACACGGTGATGGCGCCGCTGGCCCGCACCCGCATGCCGTCACGTGGCCGGAAGGCTAGGCGCAGCGCCTTGCCCTTGAACATGACGGCCTGGATGGTGGCGTCGCGGTCCTTGAGCGTGCAGTAGACATGGCCGGAGGGAGCTGGCCGCCAGTTGGACAGTTCGCCTTCGACGCGCACCGCCGGCAGGCTTCCCTCCAGCAGGTTCTTGATCAAGCCGGTCAGTTCGGATACTTGCAGGAGCGGTATTTCGTGCATAGGGTATATACCATACCCTGCCGGCCCGGCTTTGGCAATAATAGGCTGGATAAAATCGCCTCGATAGGTTATAACTAAGATTAACCGGTGCATCCGCCGGTTACCCGGCACATCCGCCGGTTACCCGGCACGGAGGTTGCGTCCCCAATGAAAAAACTGATCGCCAATCTGGTCGTGCTCCTGCTTTTGGGACTGGTCGTCTTTTTTATTGGCTGGCTGCCGTTGCGCATCCGCCCCGGCCTGTATGCCGTACTGGCCAGTAAAACCGGCGGCATTCACGAACAGGTCATCGCCCCCGGTACGTTTTTCTGGACGCCGGCCGCCTTGCTGCCTACCAATATCGAGCTGCACCGTTTTTCGGCGCAAAGCGTCGAGCGGAAAATCGAGTTGTCCGGCCTGCTGCCGTCGGCGGAGCTGTACCAGGATTTCCTGGCCGGCGAGCCGGATTTCAGCTGGGAAGCCAGCGTGCGCTTGGCCGCCACCTTCCGGGCGGAGGCTCTGCCCACCTTGGTCAGCCAGTACGGGGTAGTCGACGACCTGACTATGGCCGTCTACCTGGCCAGCGAACTGGTCCGGGCGGTCGACGAGGTCCGCGCCATCATCATGCACGCCGCCGCCGATGTCGAAAAAGTACAACGTTTGATCGACGGCAGCCTGTCCAGCGAGCTGGTCAGCCTAGTTGAGGCCAGCCGACCGCAGTTACGGGTGCTCGAGGTGGCGGTACTGTCGGCCCGGGTGCCCGATATCGCTGTCTACAACCAGGCCCGCCAGCTCTACGCCGCCTACCTGGCCAGCTACCAGGCCCAGATCGAGCCGGCCTTAGTCACGGCCTCGACGGCGGCGGTCAGCGACCAGGTACGCATCGATACCCTGCGCCGTTACGGCGAGCTCGTTACCCAGTATCCGGCGCTGGTCGACTATCTGGCCATCGAGGCCGGCTTGCCGCCGCGCGACGGGTCCCAACCTTAGGAGCCTGTCGGACTTATGAATGCAAACGATGTTTTTGGGAGAGTAGTGAGAGAAATGCTGATCGAACCAGTGCTTTTTGACCGGACTCGATGCTCTGCGGCGCAAAATTGGCTCGTCAATCGGGCCATACAGGAAGTATGGCCTTCAATCCTTGCCAATTTTTCACTCGCAGATCATTTTTTCCCGATCAAAATCCTCAGTCCGACAGGCTCCTAGGCATGGATTATTTCTTCAATTTCGACAAGCTGGACTACCTGCGCGGCGAGAAGCCGGAAGGCTGCATCCTTTGCCTGGTGGCGGCCGACGATCCGGCCGTCCCCTGCCTGGTGGTTTTCCAGAATGAACTGGCTATCGTCTCGCTCAATCTGTACCCCTACAATCCCGGCCACTTGATCGTCTTCCCCCGGCGGCATGTGGTCGATCTGCGCCAGTTGACGGCCGGCGAGCGCCTGGAGCTGGACCGGCTGACGCGTCTGAGCTGCGACGTGCTGGACGGCACCCACCGGCCAGGCGGCTACAATATCGGCTGCAATATGGGGCTGGTGGCCGGCGCCAGTATCGACCATCTGCATTGGCACATTATTCCGCGTTACCCGCGCGAGATCGGCATCGCCGAGTTGTTGGCCGGTAAGCGGGTCCTGGTGCAGGACGTGCGCGAGACCCACCGCATCCTGCTAGCGGCCTTCGCTGCCGCCTCAGGCTCCTAACAGGTTGTTGAAAAAGCCGGTTGCTTTCTCAACAACCTTAACAATTCCTCGCATAGCTTGCGCTATGCTGCGTAATTGTACCGGCTTTTGAAGTGTTGAAAAGCCGCATTCGCGTTTTTCAACACCCTGCTAAGGGCACTATCACCAACAAGGGTTGCGGCCCCGGATCGATCGACACCGTGTCGGCCGTGCTCAGGTTGGAGATGCCGAAGCCGCCGGCCGGCCAGACTAGGCCGTTCAACGGCCATTCCAGGCCACGGCTGGCCATGCCCGAGGCGCCGGCGCCACCCAGCGGAAAAACCGAGACCAGTTGCCCCTTGCCCGGTCTCAGAATGGTCGCCCGCTCCAGCTTGATTACCCGCTCCCGGTCGGTGTACCATTCGGCCGGACCGTCCGGCCGCTCGAAGAGGGCGCGGATGGCCAAGAGGTGGTCGAGCCGGCCGCCGCCGCCGCCGGCGATGGCTATCCAGTCGTGGCCGCGCTGGCGCAAAATACGCAAGCCGGTTTCGGTGTCGGTGTCGTCCTTGTAGGTGTCCTGTTCCAGGATATCCACGCCGGCCCGGCGGTACCCGTCCAAGAGCTTACGACTGGACAGCGAATCCATGTCGCCGACGATGAGGTCCGGCTTCAGGCCCCAGGCGTGCAGGCTGTCGAGACCGGAATCGGCGGCGCAGAGGCAGGCGCACGTTGCGGCGAGGGCTTTGATGGCGGCGTAGGGCGGGGCTAGGCCGCCGCAGACTAGGAGCGCTTTGGACATGGCGCCATGCTAGCACGGCGCCTTGCCGGTCGGCTAGCCGATGAAGGCTGCCGCCGGCCGCTGCCTGGTACACTGCTAGCCGGATAGAATTTGAAACAGGAGTTTTTGCCATGCGAATCGATGTGCCTCGCCCCTTGCAGGCCTTTGCCAGGATATTTTTCGACGCCGGCTTCTGCTGCTATTTCGTGGGCGGCGCGGTGCGCGACTCGTTGCTCGGCCGCAAGGCCGCCGACTGGGACGCCGCCACCGACGCCCGGCCGGAAGATGTCCTGAAACTGTTCCGCAAGGTCATCCCCACCGGCATCCAGCACGGCACCGTCAGCGTGCGCTGGCAAGATGCCCTGATCGAGACCACCACCTTCCGCATCGACGGGCACTATGCCGATGGCCGCCGCCCAACCAGCGTGCAATTTTCGGATGACCTAGCGGCCGACCTGTCGCGGCGCGACTTCACGGTCAACGGCATGGCGGTCGACCCTCGCTCCGGCCAGCTCATTGACCTGTTCGGCGGACTGGCCGACCTCAAGGCCGGCATCATCCGGGCCATCGGCGACCCGTTGGCCCGCTTCGGCGAGGACGGGTTGCGGCCGTTGCGGGCCATCCGCTTCGCCACTCGCTTCCACTTTACCATCGACCCGGCCACCCTGGCCGCCATCCCGCGCTGCCTGGACAGTTTCCGCCAAGTAGCCCTGGAGCGGGTGCGCGAGGAGTTTTCCCGCACCCTGCTCTGCGACCAACCGTCGCATGGCCTGCAGCTGCTGGAGCAGAGCGGCCTGCTCGGCGAATTCCTGCCGGAGTTGTGCTTGGGCCGCGGCCTGGCCCAGGGCGACTACCATGCCTTCGATGTTTTCGAGCACAGTCTGCTGGCCGTTGATGCCGCCCCGCTCGACCTGACGTTGCGCCTGGCCGCCTTGCTGCACGATATCGGCAAGCCGGCCAGTTTCAGCCGCGACCAGGCTGGCGTCATCCATTTCTACGGCCACGAGCAGATTTCGG
This sequence comes from Spirochaetes bacterium GWB1_60_80, assembly GCA_001829185.1. Lineage (GTDB taxonomy): Bacteria > Spirochaetota > Spirochaetia > Treponematales > UBA12059 > UBA12059. Next base: position 30,595 of record MIAR01000029.1, on the reverse strand, counting down.
CTACCCTGGCTAGTTCGGTGCTGCGCCGGCTCAAGTATCCCAACCACGTCGTGGAGGCCGTGGCGCATCTGGTGCGTCACCACATGTTCGACTACAGCCCGGATTGGAGCGACGCGGCGCTGCGCCGTTTCGTGGCCAAGGTGGGACTGGCCAGCCTGCCAACGCTGCTGCAGTTGCGCCTAGCCGACGCCAGCGGCCTGCGCGGCGTCAAGGCTGATCCTCGGCCGCTGTTGGCCATGCTGGACCGGGTGGAAGCCTTGGTGGCGGCCGACAATGCCTTTACGGTCAAGGATCTGGCTATCGATGGCCATGTCTTGTCCTGCCTGGGTTGGCCAAAGGGACCGGCCATGGGCCGGGTGTTGCAAGAGTTGCTGGAACTGGTTCTGGATGACCCGACCATGAACACGGTGGAGCGCCTGAGTCTGGTGGCCGAAAAATTGAAATCCAAGCACGGGGTGGACCAAGCCTGAGCTGTCTTGGCCACGGTAGCTGGTTCAGCCCGACAGACTCCTAGCAGGGTGTTGAAAAACGCGGATGCGGCTTTTCAACACTTCAAAAGCCGGTACAATTACGCAGCATAGCGCAAGCTATGCGAGGAATTGTTAAGGTTGTTGAGAAAGCAACCGGCTTTTTCAACAGCCTGCTAGAGTTTTTTTATTTCCAGCAGGCGGGCAGCCTCGACGCCGCCGGCGGTCATGATGGCTTGCCAAGCCAGGGCGGCGGCCTGCTGCTCGGCTTCTTTCTTGGTTTTTCCGTCAGCCGGCCCGTAGGCAGTGTCCAGTAGGCTGCAGGTGATGCTGTAGGTGCGGTCGTGGTCCGGTCCGCTCTTGGCCTGCAGGCTGTACTCTGGCTGGGTCTTATGCCATTTCTGGGCATACTCTTGAATCAGGGTCTTGTAATCGCGGCGGTGACGGTCGGTGAGGACCTTTTCGATTTCCGGAATCAGGTATTTGAGCAGCAGTGGCCGGGTTTTCTCAAAGCCGGCGTCGATGTAGGCCGCGCCGAACAGGGCTTCCAGGGCATCGGCCAACAAGGCCTTCTTGCGCCGGCCGCCGGACAACTCTTCACCCTTACCGATCAACAACAGGCTATCCAGGCCAATGGCCAGGGCTATGCCGGCCAAGGTGTCCTCCGAGACGACGATACTCTTGATACGCGCCAGGTCGCCCTCCGCCCGGTCGCCCAGCTTGGTAAATAGTTCGGCGGCCGCTACCAGCCCCAGGACGGCATCGCCCAAGAACTCGAGGCGCTCATTGTTGCCGTTGATGGTGCTGTCTTCGTTCAGGCGGGAGCGGTGGGTGAGAGCCCGGGCCAGCAGGGTTGGATTCCGGAACTTGAAACCGATGGAATGCTGAAAGGCCGCCAACGCGGCCAGACGGTCAGCCTCTTGGGGCTCGGCACGTCTGATCATGTCGGTGGCCTTTGATGTGAAAATCTGGCCGGAATTACTGGGCAGACTTGATGAATTCGTAAGCGTCTTTGACGGTCTCGAATTCGTTGGCCTTCTCATCTTCGATCTTGATGTTGAATTCTTCTTCGATGGCGTAGACCAGCTCGTAGGTGTCGAGGCTGTCAGCGCCGAGATCCTGGCGGAAGCTGGCATCCATGGTGATCTTGCCTTCTTCAACTTCCAGCTTGTCGGCGATGATCTTCTTTACGCGTTCAAAAAGTTCGTCCATTAGAGTCTCCTTTAACCGTTGCTTTTGGGAGTCATGACCTGCCGGCCACGATAGAATCCGCACTTCCCGCAGATCCGGTGGTACAATACGGGGTTGCCGCAGTTGCCGCAGGATACTACGCTCGGAGCGGTTAGCTTCATGTTTATGGACCGGCGCCGGCGCGTTCGGGCCTTCGACGTATTAGCTCTTGGTACTGCCATGGTATAACCTCATTCCTAATCGGTATCGTGTCAAAATTCGGATCTGCCTGACATCCGGGCCTGGAAAGATCGACGCCACCGGATGGCTGGCAAGCAGCCTATATACTCTTTGACGAAGGACACGGTAGCCGAATGTCTGGCTTTTGTCAAGACGATCCCGGAACCACTTTGACAATTTAACAGTTTATGTAATGAGTGTCAAGCGTATTTAGAGTAACTGCATCAAGGCGACCAGGCTGACCACTGGCGGCTACTCAGGCTGGCCGCGCTGGTCGGGATGGAAACGGCGCAGCGCCTTGGCCACCACCGGTGGCACCATGCTGCTGACGTCGCCGCCAAAACTGGCTAATTCCTTGATGGCGCTGGAGCGCAGCACGAAGTATTTGGAATCGGTCGGCATGAAGAAGGTCTCGATATCGGGATCCAAGCCCTTGTTCATGACCGAAAGCTCGAACTCATAGGAAAAATCTTGAACCGAGCGCACGCCGCGCAACAAGACCTTGCAGTGGTGTTCCTTGGCGAAATTGACGATCAGCGAGTCGTAGCAATGCAGTGAGACATTCGGCCAGGGCGCGATGATCTCGCGCATGAAGGCCAGTCGCTCGTCCGGACTGAAGACCGAATGCTTGCCGGCGTTGATGGCTACCACCACCAGCACCTCTTCGAAAATGGAGCGGGCGCGCTCGATGATGTTGACATGCCCGTAGGTTGGCGGGTCGAAGGAACCCGGGAAAACGGCTTTGACCATGCCGCTACCATAACCCGTCCGCCAATTGCGGTCAAGCCGTTTTCGGGTGGAGCTGGTCGCCTTGAAGTATCAAATTTGCCAACGGGCTATTTTGGCGCTATACTGTCCGCAAGGGGAGGGCGCATGAGTATTAGGAATTATTTGGATGAACCGTTTTTTGAAATTCAAGCCTACCGGGCCGATCCGCCCCAGGATGCCGTCAGCTTCGTCGGCTCGCCGCGTAAGCATCCCTACGACGACGGCAAGATCATCCTGGTCAACGAGGACGCCGATGGCGCCTCCACGATTTTCGAGTTTCGGGTCGAGGACATCTTAGGAGCCCAGGATATGCCGAGCCCGGTGACCGCCGCCGGCGAGAGCTACAGCGTAGTACGTCTGTGGGTCCGCCGCAAGGCCGTCGGCATCCGCTACGAGCCGTTCGAGGTCGACGAGCCGCTCCGCTTCATGCACGGCGGACCGGCCGGCCAGGACAAGCTCAAGTTGCATCACCATCTGGCCCGGCAACCGAATTGAGCGACGGCGGTCCGACGGCGGCGCGCTTTTTCGAGCGTCTGGCCGACGGTCGGCTGCGTTGCCAGCTCTGTCCGCACGCTTGTTATCTAGCTGACGGGCAGGTTGGGCTCTGCGGCGTGCGCCGCAGCCAGGCCGGGCGGTTGGAGCTGCCCTTTGCCGGCGCCGTCTCGGCCTTGGCCGTCGACCCGATCGAAAAAAAGCCGCTCTACCATTTTTTGCCGGGCACTAAGGCCTTCTCGGTTGGGTATCTGGGCTGCAACTTGCATTGTCCCTTTTGCCAGAATTACCATATATCGCAGGAATTCACGGTGCAGCCGCAGCGGCTGTCGGCCGCCGAATTGGTGCAGGCCGCGATTGAGTCGGGCTGCCCATCGCTGGCGCATACCTATTCCGAACCGCTGATCCACGCCGAATTCGTCATCGAGGCCATGAGGCTGGCCAGGCTGGCCGGCCTCAAGAACATCCTGGTCAGCAATGGCTACGCCAACGGGCCGGTGATGGCGGCCGTCTACGAGTACTGCGATGCCATCAATATTGACCTGAAAAGCTGGCGGACCGACTGGTATGCTAGCGAGCTGGGCGGCGACCTGGCCACGGTCAAGGCCTCCATTGCCCTGGCTGTGCAGAAAAGGATTCATATCGAGGTCACCACTCTGGTTATACCCGGTAAGACCGACGATCCAGCTGCTATAGAAGCCGCCGCCCGTTGGCTGGCCAGCCTCGATCCGGATATCCCCTGGCATCTGAGCGCTTACCGGCCGATGTATCGCTATACAATAGCACCGACCCGACTGGCCAGCCTGCAGTCGCTGGTCAGCCTGGCTGGCCGGCAGCTGCGCCATGTCCATGGCGGCAACCTGGCTAGCGCTATTTGAGCCTCGGGCCAGTAAGCGGCCCCGCCTGGAAGGTCCGGCTAGCAGGGTTACCCAGCGGCCGATTTTCGGGTTTTTCAGCATCCTGAAAAAAATCCGTAAAAAGGCCGTTTGAATACTTGACATTTTGGCTGACTTTTGGCATTGTTCATTTCGCTGTTCATGGTGGATGTAGCTCAGTGGTAGAGTCCCAGAATGTGGCTCTGGATGTCGCGGGTTCGAACCCCGTCATCCACCCTTCAGTCTTCGGACATTCTGGCCACGGCGCAAGCCGGTGGGCCATGGATGGGCCGGGCGGCGAGCGTTCGTAGCTCAGCTGGATAGAGCGACGGACTTCGAATCCGTAGGTCGGGGGTTCGAGCCCCTCCGGACGCAGTTACTTGTTTTTGGTTCTGGTTTTTGTATGGGCCGTTAGCTCAGCTGGTAGAGCAGCAGACTCTTAATCTGCGGGTCGCAGGTTCGATCCCTGCACGGCTCACTATGTCAGGTCCTGTCCCGGACAGCCCCTGACAGGTGATGAAAAGGTTTGAAAATATCTGAGAAAAAGATATTGACAAGCAGCGCCGGTTTCCGGTATGTTCGTTTCACCTGAGGTTCCGGGCGAGAGTGGTGAAACTGGCAGACACGCCAGACTTAGGATCTGGTGCTTCGGCATGAGGGTTCAAATCCCTCCTCTCGCAGAACGACTATCGTGGTCGGCATGCGAGTATTTTATGCGGGAATAGCTCAGTGGTAGAGCGCCACCTTGCCAAGGTGGATGTCGCGGGTCCGACTCCCGTTTCCCGCTCGGCAAGAAGGCGGTCTGGAACAACCCGGATCGCCTTCTTTTTTTTTGTTTTTTATTTCACGCCGGCCTCCGGCCGCGCGCCATACAAGGGGATAGCAGTGACAGTAAGCAAGACATTTGATAAACTGGCGAATTCCGCGGTCAAGTTGACCGTTACCGTGGCCAAGGACGAAGTACAGAAATCCTATGGCGAAATGATCAAAGACTACGTCAAGAACGTGCAATTGCCCGGTTTCCGCAAGGGCAAGGTGCCGACGAACGTGTTGGAGCGCAAGTTTGGCGAACAGCTCAAGGTCGAAGCCATGAGCCGCCTGATGGACGACGCCGTCCAGTCCGCCCTGGAAGGCGAGAGCCTAGTGCCGCTGCAATACAGCCAGCCGGAGCTGGACGGTCAGCCCGATTACCAACCCGGCGAGGCCTTCAGTTTCGCCATTACCTACGACGTCTTCCCCGCCGTAACCGTTGGCGACCTCGGCGGCGCCGAGCTGGAAGTCCCGGTCTGCGTCATCGCCAAGGCCGACGAGGAGCGCGAGTTGGCCGAGATTCGCGAACGCAACGCCATCGTCATGGACAAGGCAGCCACCGCTAAGGCCGCCAAATCCGACGTTGCCACCATCGACTACGTCGAGCTCGACGCTGAGGGCAAAGAGATCGAAGGCACCAAGCGCCAGGATTTCGTCTTCGAGATCGGCTCCGGCAATAATCTCTATAAACTGGACGACGACCTGGTCGGCCTGAAGGTCGGCGCCGAGAAGGTCATCGAGAAAACCTTCCCAGCCGATTACGAATACAACGAACTGGCCGGCACCACCAAGAAGCTGAACGTCAAGCTGACCAAGCTCAAGGAAAAGAAGCTGCCCGAGCTGGACGACGATCTGGCCCAGGACGTTTCCGAACAGTTCAAGACGCTCGACGACCTCAAGGCCGACATCCGCGCTAAGCTGGAAAAACGCCTGGCCGACCAGCTCAAGTCGCTCCAGGAAAAAGCCCTGATCGAGAAGTTGCTCGAGAAGGCCACGGTAGAGCTGCCGGCTTCCATGGTTCGGGCCGAGCTGGAGATGCGCCTGCGTAACCTGATGGAGCGCATGGGCATGAAGGACGCCGCCCAGTTCCAGCAGATTCTGACCATGAGCGGCAAGAGCCCCGACGACCTCTTCAATGAATGGCGGCCGGACGCACAGAAGGCCATCAAGACCCGGCTGATGCTGGATAAACTGGTAAGCGATAGTGGCTTGGGCGCCAGTGACGAGGACGTGACGGTCGAGTACGCCAAGATGGCCGAAGGCTCCAGTATGACCGTCGAGCAGGTTAAGGAAGAATACGAACGCCGCAAGATGGTCGATTATCTGCGCGATCGCATCAAGGAAGACAAGCTGTTGGCCGACCTGATGGGAAAAACCAAGCTAAAAAAAGGAAAGAAGCTGGCATTCGTGGACTTGGTCAAGGAAAATAAGTAAATTGACAGGGCAGGGCGGCTTTATCCCCGATAGGACCCGCTCATCCCACACAGAGGTGAAACATGACCGAACGAATGCATAATCTTGTCCCGATGGTGGTCGAGCAGACCGGCATTGGCGAGCGTTCCTATGATATCTATTCCCGCCTGCTCAAGGATCGCATCGTTTTTATTGACGGCGAGATCAACGACGTGACCGCCGACCTAGTGGTGGCTCAGTTGTTGTTCCTCGAGTCGCAGGACTCCGAGAAGGAAATCGACCTGTACATCAATTCGCCGGGCGGCTCAGTCACCGCCGGCTTGGCCATCTACGATACCATGCAGTACATCCGCCCCGAGATCAAGACCATCTGCATGGGGCAGGCCGCCAGCATGGGCGCCATGCTGTTGGCCGGCGGCAGCGCCGGCAAGCGTTTCGCGCTGCCCAGCTCGCGCATCCTGATCCACCAGCCCTGGGGCGGCGTGCAGGGCCAATCGAGCGATATCAGCATCCAAGCCCGCGAGATAACCCGCCTCAAGAAAATGACTATCGATTATTTCGCCCTGCACACCGGCAAGACCGCCGAGCTAGTGGCCGCCGACATGGAGCGCGATTTCTTCATGTCCGCCCAGGACGCGGTTGCCTACGGCCTGGTCGATACGGTACTGGAACGGAGGAAGCATGGCCCGGCCCAAAAATAACCGCACCACCGAGGAAAACCAGGAATGCTCTTTCTGCGGCAAGAGCGCCGAGTTCGCCCGCCGGCTGATCGCCGGTCCCGGCGTCTATATCTGCGATGAATGCGTCCAGGTCTGTAATCGCATCATGGCCGAGGATGTCCAGGTGTCCGGCGGTGAATTCACCGGCGAGGTGCCTAAGCCCAAGGAAATCAAGGAATTTCTGGACCAGTACGTCATCGGGCAAGAATACGCCAAGAAGGTACTATCCGTGGCGGTGTATAACCACTACAAGCGCATCGCCAACATCGGCAAGCTGAGCGACGGCGTGGAGCTGGAGAAGGCCAACGTCCTGTTAATCGGCCCGACCGGCACTGGCAAGACGCTGCTGGCTAAGACCTTGGCCAAAAAGCTGAACGTGCCTTTTGCCATCGCCGACGCCACTACCTTGACCGAGGCCGGCTACGTCGGCGAGGACGTCGAGAACATCCTCCTCAAGCTCATCCAGGCGGCCGGCGGCAACATCGCCGCCGCCGAACGCGGCATCGTCTACGTCGACGAGATCGACAAGATCGCCCGCAAGACACAGAACGTGTCCATCACCCGCGATGTCTCCGGCGAAGGCGTCCAGCAGGCCCTGCTCAAGATCATCGAAGGCACGGTGGCCAGCGTCCCGCCCCACGGTGGCCGCAAGCATCCGCAGCAGGAATACCTGCACATCGATACTACCAACATTTTGTTCATCTGCGGCGGCGCCTTCGTCGGCTTGGAGAAGACCATCGAGAGCCGCATCGCCAAAATACCGCTCGGCTTCGGCGCCGACTTCAGCCATCGCAAGAACCGCAACTTAAGCGAGCTGTACACCAATCTGCATCCGGATGACTTGATCCTGTTCGGCCTGATTCCGGAATTCATCGGCCGGCTACCCATCCAGATTGCCCTGGACGACCTCAAGGTCGAGGACCTGAAGCGCATCATCACCGAGCCGAAGAACGCCATCCTCAAGCAATACACCGAGAGTTTCAAGATCGACAACGCCGAGCTGGTGTTTGAGGTGGAGGCCATCGAGGCCATTGCTGAACAAGCCATTGCCCGCAATACCGGGGCGCGCGGTCTGCGTTCCATCGTCGAGAAAATGCTGGTCGACATTATGTTTGACATACCGGGCGACGACCAGCCCAAGCGGGTGCTGGTGACGCGGGCCACGGTGATGGATCATACGCCGCCGATAGTCGAGGAAATCAAGAAAAGCGCATGAGCATCCTGGAGAGCCTGCGTATGAAGCATGACGCGAAGGAGCTGCCGCTGGTCTATGTCCACGAGGCGGTGGTCTTTCCCCATGCCCTGTCGCCGGTTCTCGCCGCCACCAAGTTTTGCACCGCCGCCGCCGAGGTGGCTCTGGCTGCCGACCGACAGGTGGTGCTGGGATTGTTGCGCCAGACCGGCGTCGAACAGTCCACCGAGATCGACATCCACGAGATCGGTACCCTGGTCCACATTGTCCAGGCCGTCAAGCTGAGCGACGGATCCACCCGCCTGCTGGTGGAGGGCCGCCAACGGGTGCGCGTCCGCCGCACCGTCTACCGCAAGGAATACATGGCGGCCAGTTTTGAAGTCATCGACGACGAAACCCTGACCGGCAGCGAGGCCGAGCTCAAGGAGCTGAGCGTCATCCAGCAGCTCATCCGCAAGGACTTTGTCGTCTACGCCGAACTGACCCGCAAGATACCACCGGAAACCATTCATGCCGTCAAGCGCGCCCTTCAGCCGCACCTGATGTGCAATATCGTGGCCACGGCCATGGGCCTCAAGGTGGAGCGCAAGTACGAGCTCTTGGCCGCCATCCCGGCGCGCGAGCGGCTGGAGGCCACGGCCAATTTGCTGGCGCAGGAAATCGAGCTTTTATCGTTGCAGAAGAAAATATCACAGAAAGTGCGCTCGCGCCTGGAGAAGACTCAGAAGGAGTACTTCCTTCAGGAGCAAATCAAGGAAATCAACCGCGAGTTGGGGCGCGAGGGCGACGACAACGAGGCCGCCGAGCTGCAGCAGCGGTTGGAAGCCAAGTCTCCGCCGGCCGAGGTGCAGGAGCGCTTCAACAAGGAGCTGGCCCGCATCGCCAAGCTGCAGCCGATGTCGCCGGAATCCGGCGTGCTGCGCGCCTACTGTGAATGGCTGGTCGACCTGCCCTGGTCGCCCCGCCAACTGGAACGCCATGGCTTGAACCAGGCGCGGGCCATCCTCAACGAAGACCATTACGGCATGAAGAAGGCCAAGGAACGCATCGTCGAGTATATCGCCGTGCGCCAGCTCAATCCGGCGCTCAAGGGGCCCATCCTCTGCCTGGTCGGGCCGCCCGGCACCGGCAAAACCAGCCTGGGCCGCTCCATCGCCCGGGCGCTGGCCCGCGATTTCGTGCGCGTCAGCCTGGGAGGCGTGCGCGACGAGGCCGAGATTCGCGGCCACCGCAAAACCTACGTCGGCGCTCTGCCCGGCAAGATACTGCAGTCCATGCGCAAGGCCGGTTCCACCAACCCGGTGTTTTTGCTCGACGAGATCGACAAGCTGTCCAGCGACTTTCGGGGCGACCCGGCCAGCGCCTTGCTGGAAGTGCTTGACCCCGAGCAGAATTCGACTTTCGTCGACCATTACCTGGAGCTGGCCTACGACCTGTCCGGCGTGGTCTTCGTAACCACGGCCAACAGCGTCCATACCATACCGTACCCCTTGCTGGACCGCATGGAAATTATCGAGATTCCCGGCTACAGCGAGTACGAGAAACTGGCCATCGCCCGCAGCTTCATTATACCCAAGCAGCTGCGCGAGAATGGCCTGGGCGAGTCCGGGGTGCGCATCCGCGACGACGCCGTCCTGGAGATCATCCGCCACTACACCATGGAGTCCGGCGTGCGCTCGCTGGAGCGCGAGATTGCCCGGGTGATCCGCAAGACGGCCGAGGCGGCCGTCGAGGCCGGTTACGCCGCCGCCGTTCTCCTGAGCGTGCCGGTGGATGATGAGGTGGCCGCTGGTGCCGGAACGCCGCCGCTGACTGTCGGCGCGCCAACGGTGCCGGCTGCTGTGGCCGTTGAGGCTGGCGGGGCTGGCGGGGCTGGCGGGGCGCCGCCACCGGACAGCAAGCCCATCGCTAGTTATCGGAAAATAATCGCCAGTACCAGCATCCCCCGGCTATTGGGCAAGCGCCGGCACCAGAATGACTTGCTCTTCACCGAGTTGACGCCGGGTTTGGCCTGTGGCCTGGCCTGGACCGAACAAGGCGGCACCGTCCTGCCGGTCGAGGTGACCTCGTTCGTCGGCGACGACGGCTTGATCCTGACCGGCAACTTGGGCGATGTCATGAAGGAGAGCGCCCGCACCGCCCTCAGTTTCCTGCGCTCGCACGCCCTGGATTTCGGCCTGACCGGCAAGGCTTTTGAGGGTCGCAGCCTCCATGTCCACGTACCGGAAGGCGCCATTCCCAAGGATGGCCCCTCGGCCGGCGTGACGCTGACCGTCGCCATCCTGTCGGCGCTGTCTGGCACGCCGCTGGAGGCCGGCTGGGCCATGACCGGCGAAATTTCGCTGACTGGCAAACTGTTGGCGGTGGGCGGCATCAAGGAAAAACTGCTGGCCGCCCATCGCAATAAACTGTACCGTCTGGTGCTACCCGAATCCAACCGCAAGGATCTGGACGACGTGCCGGCCGAAGTCGCCCGGGATTTGGAGTGCCATTTCTGCGCATCGATCGTACCGGCCTTGCAGGTCCTGTTGCCGGGCATTTTTAGCCGCGCCGGCGTCGCCAAGCCAGCCCTCAAGCCGGTGGCCAAGCCAGCTGCCAAATCGAAAAAGCCCGGCGTTGCCAAGCCCCGGCCCGAGGTGGATTCAGACTCATCCGGCAAGCGGCCGGCCGGTTCCGCCGACCGGAAAAGGCCAGCCGGAAAAGGCCAATGACCAGGCCGACTGGCCAGGCGCTGCACCCGTCCTCCACCGCGGCCCGCTTTCTACAAGTACTGCGTTCTTTTCTCTTCTGGCTGGTTTGCCTGGCCACGGCCGCGGCGCTCTACGCCGCCGGTCTGTTCGCGGTCGGCTCGGCCAAACCCTTCGCCGATCAGAGTCTGCTGTTTCTGGCCAGCCTGGTTACCCGGGTAGCGGCCTTCCAAGTCGGGGCCGCGATCGTGTACCTGCTGGGTTTCCTGGTCGCCATGGTGGCACGCCAAAAACTGTCCATCATCGCCTTGTTGGTGACCATCCTGGACGCGGCCATTGGCTTGAGCTTGGTTTTCTTCTTTTCCGGTTTGCAGCATGTGCTGGAGGGTGTTGAGTCGGCAATCTGAATCAGTATAGAATGAACGCATCAAGCCGCCGGCTTTCCCGGCCGAAATCCGCCCAAGGAGCAACTATGTCGGTACGCGTTCGTTATGCACCTTCACCCACCGGATTGCAGCACATCGGTGGTGTGCGCACCGCCCTGTTCAACTACCTATTCGCCCGTTCGATGGGGGGCAGCTTCATTCTGCGCCTGGAAGACACCGACCGCAGCCGCTCGGCCGACCGCTACGTCCAGAATTTATACGATACCTTCAAGTGGCTCGGCTTCTACTGGGACGAGGGACCGGACGTTGGCGGAGCCTTCGGGCCGTATGTCCAGTCGGAGCGTTTCGCCCTGTACAAGGAATACGCCCAGCGGCTGATCGACATGGACAAGGCTTATTATTGTTTCTGCGGCGACGCCAAGACGGCCGACAAGTTAGCCAACAAGGCGGCCGACCAGGCTGACGACAACGCCGAGGAGGCCGCCCAGGCCGAGTCCGGCTACGGCTACAACCGCCGCTGCCGCAGCATCGACCCGGCCGAGGCCAAGCGCCGCGTCGCGGCCGGCGAGCCGCACGTCATCCGCCTCAAGATTCCGCTCGATGGCACCACCAGCTTCACCGACCTGCTGTTGGGCGAGATCGAGTGGAAGAACGCCGACGTCAATCCTGATCCGGTGCTGCTCAAGAGCGACGGTTTTCCGACCTATCACCTGGCCAACGTGGTCGACGACCATACCATGCAGATCAGCCACGTCATGCGCGCCCAGGAGTGGATTCCGTCGGCGCCGCTACATCTGCTGATGTACCAAGCCTTCGGCTGGCAGCCGCCCAAGCTCTGCCATCTGCCGATGGTGTTGGGTCAGGACGGCCAGAAATTGTCCAAGCGCCATGGCGCCACCGCCGTCGACGAGTTTCGGACCAAGGGCTATCTCAAGGACGCGCTCATCAACTATGTGGCCATGCTGGGCTGCTCCTACCAGGACGGCCGCGACCTCTATAGCCTGAGCGAACTGGTCAGCCTGTTCAAGCTGGAGCATATCAACAAGGCGCCGGCTATCTTCGATTACGTTAAGCTGGAGTGGTTCAACGGCCAGTACATTCGCGCCTTGGAGCCGGCTGCCCTGGCCGGACTGCTGGCGCCGCTATTGGCCGCCGCCGGGCTGGTGCAGGACCCGCCGACTGCCGCCCAGCGAGCCATCATCGACCAGGCCACGCCGCTGGTACGCGAGCGCCTCAAGTACCTGACCGACGTGGCCGAGGCCCTGCGCTTTTTGTTTACCGAGCCGGTCCTGCCGCCGGTAGCCGAGCTGCTGCCCAAGAAGCTGGATGCCGCCGCCACCGCCGCCGGCCTGGCCGCCGCCCGCCAGCTGTTAGTCGACATTGGCGTGGACGACCACGACCGCATCGAGGCCGCCTTCCGCGCCCAGGCCGAGGCGCTGGGCTGCAAGTTGGGCGACCTGCTGATGCCGCTGCGTCTGGCCGTGACCGGAACCAAGGTCAGTCCGCCGCTCTTCGAGAGCATCCACGTCCTTGGGGTGGCCAAGGCCTTGCCGCGTATCGACAAAGCCATCGCGGCCCTGCGGGCTTGAGTTTTCTGTTTTCCGCCCGGGTGGGCTGTGTCGTCCGCCCGGGTGATTTTCGTCGCCGAGGGAGGATAGCCATGGTGGAAGCCCGCCGCGCCGGCGTCTATGAGCGACTGTATGCCCAACTCGAGCCGCTGATAAAGCAAAAATCGCCCAACCTGCTGGCCGGCATGGCCACCATCGCCGCCTTGCTGCACGCCAAGCTGCGCCACCATTCCTGGACCGGCTTCTATTTTGTGGCCGCGGCGGACGAACTGCACGTCGGTCCCTACCAGGGACCGGTGGCCTGCCAGGTGCTGAAAGGTCGTGGTGTCTGCCGGCAGGCCGTGCTGGATCGCTCTCCGCTGGTGGTGCCGGACGTGCAGGCCTTTCCCGGCCACATCGCCTGCGATGCCCGCTCGCAAAGCGAGATCGTTCTGCCGGTCTGGCAGGGCGACACGGTCATCGCGGTGCTGGATATCGATTCGACCGATAAGGCCATGTTCGATCAGGACGACGTGGCGCCGCTGCAGCGTATCCTCGGCCTGTTGGACGGCCTGCCGCCGGGCTGAGCCTGCCACCGTGCTAAAACTGCTTGTGCCGTGCGCAGCCGGCTATCCCGCGCCTGCCTAACAGGGTGTTGAAAAACGCGGATGCGGCTTTTCAACACTTCAAAAGCCGGTACAATTACGCAGCATAGCGCAAGCTATGCGAGGAATTGTTAAGGTTGTTGAGAAAGCAACCGGCTTTTTCAACAACCTGCTAAGGCCACCAATAGTGGGGGTAGGCCGGGATCGCCGGCGCCGCACCCAACGCCTGGCAGTGGCGGGCTTGCCACGCAAGACCACCACACCGGCACACCAAAGGCGGCGCCGGTAGCCCGGCCGAAGGGGGAGCCGCCCACCGGTCCAAGGACACCGCCTAATGGGCACACAGCCTGGCGCTGAAAGCCGCTGTGCATCACTGAACGGCACGGCGCAAAACCATTAACGACGCACTTGCTTTTTCACGGAGGCCGCAGCCGCCGCGGGTGGCGCGACCACGCATGACCCGGCGATAAGCCGGGCCATGCGTGAAAGCGCCAGGCCCCGCGTCTGCGCCTCTTCTGAACAAGCCCCTCGCCGTTGTTTTCTTATACGCCGCCACCGTTCTGAAACCCCGCGCGGCTTCCAGCACCGGACCGCCCACTAGGATGTGCTCCCCCCGCGCCGCTTGTTTTTCCACATCGCGCAGGCTATACTGCCTCAGCTGCACCCCTGAAGTGCAGTGTCAGGAGCATTAATATGATCGATCCCGCCAAGCTGGCCGCCAGCACAGCCACCCCCGCCAGTACCAAGCCCGACACCGTCCCCGAAAGCGCCACGCGCGGACAGGGCCTCGACTTCGTGCGCGAGGCCGTCCGGTCCGACCTGGACAGCGGCCGCAGCCAGGGCGTGCGCACCCGCTTCCCGCCCGAGCCGAACGGCTGGCTGCACATCGGCCACGCCAAAGCTATCTGCATCGTTTTTGAAGTGGCCAAGGATTTTGGCGGCGTCTGCAACCTGCGCTTCGACGACACCAATCCGGAGGCCGAAGACATCGCCTACGTCGAGGCCATCAAGCGCGATATCCGTTGGCTGGGCTACGACTGGGCCGACCGCGAATTCTACGCCTCTGATTACTACGAATATCTGTTCGACATGGCCGTCAAACTGATTAAAAAAGGATTAGCTTACGTCGATGATCTGTCCGACGAGGAAACCCGCCAGTACCGTGGCACCGCCGTGCCGGACAAGAACAACATCACCTTCACGCCGCCGGGACGTAACAGCCCCTGGCGCGACCGGAGCGTAGCCGAGAACCTGGACTTGTTCGCCGGCATGCGCTCAGGCGAATTCGCCGACGGCGCCAAGACGCTGCGCGCCAAGATCGACATGGCCCATCCCAACCTGGTGATGCGCGACCCGGTGCTGTACCGCATCCGCCGCGAGCCGCATTACCGGGTCGGTTCTAGCTGGTGCATCTACCCGATGTACGATTTCCAGCATCCCCTGTCGGACGCCAAGGAAGGCATTACCCATTCGCTGTGCTCGCTGGAGTACGAGATCCACCGGCCGCTGTACGACTGGTTCATCCGCGAGTGCGAGGTCTTCCCCAGCCGCCAGATCGAGTTCGCCCGCCTCAACGTCACGCACACCGCGCTGTCCAAGCGCTGGCTGCTGCGCCTGGTGCAGGACGGGGTGGTCTCCGGCTGGGACGACCCGCGCATGCCCACCCTGGCCGGCCTGCGCCGCCGCGGCTACACCCCCGAATCGATCCGCGAATTCATGTCGCGCATCGGCATCGCCAAGACCAACAGCCTGGTCGATGTCCAGCTGCTGGAGTACTGCCTGCGCGAGCAGCTCAACCGCGAGGCGCCGCGCGCCATGGCCGTGCTCAAGCCGCTCAAGCTGGTCATCGACAACTGGCCGGCCGGACAGGTCGAGATGCTGGAGGCCGTCAACAATCCGGAAGACCCGGCCGCCGGCAGCCGCCAACTGCCGTTCTGTGGCGAGCTGTACATCGAGCGCGACGATTTCCAGGATCCGCCGCCGCCCAAATACTTCCGCCTCTTCCCCGGCAACTCGGTGCGCCTGCGTTATGGTTATATCATCACCTGCACCGGCGTTGAACTCGACCCGGCCACTGGCGAGGTTACCGTGGTGCATTGCGACTATGACCCGGCCACCCGGGGCGGCAACGCGCCGGACAACCGCAAGGTTAAAGGTACTATCCACTGGGTGAGCGCGCCACAGGCCGTGCCGCTGGAAGTCCGCCTCTTTGACCACCTGTTCGAGAACGAGCGCCCGCAGGACGTGCCGGCCGGCGTCGACTGGCTGAAGACGGTCAATCCGGCCTCCCGGCAGGTTTTGGCCGGCGCCTTTGGCGAGCCTGGCCTGGCCGTAGCCCAGCCAGGGGCGGCCTTCCAGTTCGAGCGCCTCGGCTATTTTGTCTGCGACCCGGATACGACGGCCGGCCGGCCGGTTTTCAACCGCTCGGTATCGCTCAAGGATAGCTGGGCCAAGATCGAGAAAAAGCAGCAAGCTTGAGGCCTGGCTTCCAGTGAGCCGATAACCTTGCTGGCAGCCAGCCAGAGTTACAGGAGTATGACATGAAGCAGTATGTCGACAAGGCCGTGCAGCGTATCGTCGAGCTGTGCGCCATCCCCAGCCCGAGCGGCTTCACCCGCCAGGCCGAGGAATACGTTTTTAGCGCCCTGGCCGCCCTGGGCTATACGGCCGAGTACTCGACCAAGCGCTCGGTGCGGGTCAAGCTGGGCGGCTCCGGCGCGCCCTTGCTGCTGTCCGCCCACGTCGACACGCTCGGCGCCATGGTGCGCAGCATCGGCGCCAAGGGCGAGCTGCGGATCAGCAAGATCGGCTTTTTTCCGGAAAACTACATCGAGCAGGAAAATTGCCTGGTGCACAGCCGCGAGGGTAAGGTGTTTTCCGGCCGCTTCCTGTTGGACAATCCGGCGGTGCACGTCAACAAGGACGCCGCCACCGCCAAGCGCGACGACAGCACCGTCAAGGTGATTCTTGATGAACAGGTGACCAAGGCCGACGAGGTTAAGGCGCTGGGCATCTCGGCCGGTGATTTTGTGTCCTTCGACCCGCGCACGGTGGTCACCGCCAACGGCTTCGTCAAGAGCCGCCACCTGGACGACAAGGCCAGCGCCGCCATCCTGCTGGCTTTGGCCGAATATATTCGTGACCAAAAAATTACGCTCAAGCGCGAGGTCTGGCTGCTGTTTTCCACCTACGAGGAGGTCGGGCACGGCGGCTCATCAGGCCTGCCTGCCGGCCTCGAGGAGTTCATCTCCGTGGACATGGGCGCGGTCGGCGACGACTTGTCCACCAACGAGTTCTGCGTCTCGATCTGCGCCAAGGACTCGCGCGGCCCTTACGACTACGACGTTACCAACCGGCTGATCGCCTGCGCCAAGGCGGCTGGCCTCAAGTACGCGGTGGACATCTACCCGTTCTACGGCTCGGATGCCGACGCCGCGCTGGCCGCCGGCCAGGACGTGCGCCACGGCCTGATCGGCCCGGGCGTACAGGCCTCGCACGGTTATGAGCGGACGCACCGCGAGGGCCTGGAGAACACCTTCAAGCTGCTGGCGGCCTACCTAGCCTGAGGAATGGCCCGCTTGGCCGCCGATTAAAAAAAATGGCCCTGACTGGTTGCTTCCAGCCGGGGCTTTGCTTTAGCAGGGTGTTGAAAAACGCGGATGCGGCTTTTCAACACTTCAAAAGCCGGTACAATTACGCAGCATAGCGCAAGCTATGCGAGGAATTGTTAAGGTTGTTGAGAAAGCAACCGGCTTTTTCAACAACCTGTTAGGCCTTGTCTCAGGCCTTGGCGGTCAGGATGACCAGGCAACGCTCGTCGTCCAGGAACGGCACCTTGAGCGGGCGGATTTCGACGTCGGCGTAGAGGCCGGCGATGGCCTCGAGTTCGGCGGTCGCCTTGTCCAGCCGGCCTTTGTAGGCAAAAATGCGGCCACCTGGCCGGCAGAGGCCGAAGACCTTCTTGAACAGTTTGCGTTCAAAGGGCCGAAAGGCCCGGAAGGTGATGAAGTCAAACTCGCCTTTGCAATGCTCCACCTGTTGCTCGATGATGCGGACGTTGTCCAAGGGCAGTTGTTGGCGCATCAGCTCCAGGAACTTGACGCGGCGGGTCATGCGATCCACCAGGCAGACTGCCAGCTGCGGCCGGGCCAGGGCCAGGGGAATGCCGGGTAGGCCGGCGCCGGTGCCGAGGTCGGCCAGTTCCGGCGCGCGCTCCTCGCCGGCCGGCCGGGCGGCCCGCCAATCGGCCAGCGCCTGGTCAATGGCCGGCAGGGCGGCCAGGCTGTCGATGATGTGCTTAGTTACCAATTCATCGCCCTCGGCGCCGACCAATCCCCAGGCCGGGTTCCATTGTTCGATGTACTCTAGATAGGCCGATAGCTGTAGCGCCAACCCGGCTTGCCCGTCCAGGCCGAGTTCCGCTAGGCTAGACAGGAGTAGCGGCCGTTCAGTCATGATTAACGGTGGTGGCTTCCACTGACGCCGCCGCCGCCGGGGGCCGGGTAAGCGCCGCGTTGGCCGCAGTCTCGGGTGCGGCCGCCAGCGTTCCCTCCGGCCTGGTCAGCCGGATGATCAGCCAAGCGACAAGCAGAAATCCGACTAGCCCCAAGCCGGCCAGGGGCAGGCGCACGAAGCCGTTGGCGTCGAACAGCCAGCCAAACCAGGCCGGCCGGTTGGCCATGATCACTTGAACGCCGTTATACAGGCCGTGTACCGCCACGCCCGGCCAGAAGCTGCCGAAGCGCGCGAAAACAAAGCCCAGAAAGATGCCCACCAGGCTGAGTGCGGCCAGGCCGAAGTAATTCTGGTGGATGAGGGCAAAGAACAGTCCGGAGACGATATAGGACCAGGGTTGGCGTAAGCCACGATCCAAGGTGCGTTGAAAGTAGCCGCGAAAGAGGAATTCCTCGCACAGCGCCGGCGTGACGCCGATGGCGAAGATCACCAGCGCCCATTCGGCTGGCGAGTCGGCCTCCACCAAGGCGTTGCCGATACCCTCCAGTTGGCGCAGGATGGGCAGCGCGCGGCTGGCCAACTCGCCGAGGAAGATGGCCACCGGCAGCAGGCAGACCGTGCCGAGTCCAGCCAGCAGCAGGGCCAGCGGTCGCGGTCGACCCAGGCGGAAGTAACCGCCAATCGGCCGGCCGTGCCAGGCCCGGAATACCAAGGCAGTGAGACCGAAGAATACGGCGAATTGCAGCAGAGTGGTGAGGACCAGTATCGGGACCTGGTAGCGACGGTAGACTTGGGCCATCATTTCCAGGATATCGCCGGCCTTGGCGTCAGGAGTACCGACGGCGCCTGAATCATGCAGAATATCGCCGATGGTGTCGATAAAAACTAGGCCGCCGCTGACGGTCGAGCCGAGGAAGCCATAGACGGCCATGATCAGCGCGCACAGCACGAAGGCTGCCACCACCGGGTTGCGGCCGGGTTGCTCCCAGAAAGGCTGGTTAGACATCGACGTTGCCTTGCGGGGCCGGCTCAGCTTGGATAGAGGAGGCAGCGTCCGTTGGCGGTGTCTCCGACGTCAGCTCGTCGGGCGCTACTTCGCCATGACGGACGGCCAGGTCGGTATAGACCAGGCAGTGGAAGATCGGCAGGAAGGTCCAGCTGGCCAGGCCGGAAAGCAGCGTGCTGAAGGCCATGCCCCACGACATCGACGAAAACAGCCCGGACAGAATCTGCAGGCTGACCAGGCTGTCCTGGGGATTATTGAGGGCCGCGCTGAAGAATTTCAGATAGCCGGGCAGTACCGTCACGAAGACGATCGGCCCGGTGACGATGGAAATGGCGAAGCCGAGCATCAGCTGCAGCAGGAAATTGTTGCCAAAGATCCGCCAGAAATTACCTTTGGTCAGGCGGAAGCTGCGTACGATCCCGGCCCAGGCCTTGACTCCCTCACGGATGACGGCTTGGGGCGCGATGATGACCCGGGTCATAAACCAGTACAGGACGGCGACCAAGCCCAGGCTGAGCGTCATGGTCAACAGCATCATGAGCAAGACGCCAGCCACCGAGCCGCCGGCCACGCCCGTCGCCAGGCCGATGCCGACGGCCAGCAGCATGATCAGGCCAGTGGCGATCAGTAGCCCGCCGCCCATGATCAAGCCGAGCAGTATGGACTGGCCGAGCAAAGGCCAGAACGAGCGGCGCAGTTGCTGCCTGACAGTGGGGGCCATTACCGGGTCCTGCCCGTCCTGGGTGGCGAAGCACAGGTTTGATATAATTATATTGATGCTGAGGTAGCCGACCGCCGCCGCCAGGTTGGCGGCGGCCAGCCAGGCGTACGGCTCAACGATGCGACCAATCATCCAAGCCCCGAATTCGAAACCCGGTTCGGTGAACAGGGCCAGCATCGGACCCATCCGGGCAAAGCCGATACCCATCAAGACGGCTGAAGGCAAAAGGCAGGCTAGGGCGGGTAACCAGGCTTTTTTTAAGGCGCGTGGCCAGAAGCCCAGCGTACTGTTCAGGAAACTGCCCAGGGTGTAGCGTTGTCGTTTCACGTCGGCTCCTCGTTGGTCGATAATGGAACCATGGCCGGCCACCAGCTGCCATAGTCAGGAAAGCCATTAAAGCCTATTGGCGCCGCTCTGTCAATTCGGCTGACATTTACAGACCAGGTTCAGCGGTTTCAAGGGGGCGTCTTACGTGTTGATTTTTATGGCAACTTAAAGCATACTGGCGCAGTGGGCGCAATCGGCTTTCGAGGCAGGACACTTAACTCACTTCGTTTCAGGGTTCCGCCGAACGGTAATTTCGGCGTGGTGCTGCGTACTATCAACGAGTTGGCATATCCGCCGACAGCGGTTCCCGCCGAGCAGATCAATTTTGCCGTGCTGGAGCTGGTTTCCAACTCCTTGCGCGCCCATCGCGAGAAGGCGGTGGCCGATCCGGTACTGGTCGAAATTAGCGGCGCCGACAGTCAGCTGCTGATTCGGATCATTGACCGGGGCGGCGGTTTCGACTTATCCCGTCTTCCCTACCGTTTTGATGAGGACGTCAGCCATATCGACCTGATGTCCGAAAATTTCGTCGCCTACCGCGCCAGCTATGACAATAGCCGCTTCGGCATGGGCTTGGTGGCCACGCGCCGCGTATTTCCCGGTTTCCGACTTTATTTCGTCGATCAGGCCATGCAGCCCTGCCGCTGGCCATCCAAGTTTATCGTCGGCACCGTCGTCGAGCTGCCGATACCGCTGGAACCGGAGCCGCCGGCCGAAGCGGCGACCGAGGTCGCGGACGTGGAGGTGGCCTCATGAGTATCGGCAACGACCAGCGCGGCAGTACGCGGCTGGCCTCCTTCGCCCGGGTGTTGTTTACCGGCAGCGGGCTTCTCGGCTATCTGGCGGACGCCTCGCGCAACGGGTTCCGGGTGCGCAGCGCCGGGGCATACGACGGCGCCGTTCCCGGCACCGAGTTGGTTACCATAAATTTCGCGGAGATCGGCGTTCTGCTGCCGGCTTTACGCGTCACCGTCTGCTGGTCCCGGCGCGAAGACAATTCCAGCCTCTTCGGCTGCATGATCGACGGCTTCGATTCGGATCGGGTCGCCGCGGACTGGCAGAAGATTCTCGCTACCTATACCCAAGGAGATGGCAATGACACCTGCATCGAGTGCTCAAGCGGCGAAAGCTGAAGCCGCCGGTTCTGAAAAAGTAACCATGGAAAAGATCACCTCGCTGGCCAAGCGGCGCGGCTTCGTCTTCCAGTCGTCCGAGATCTACGGCGGCCAGTCCGGCGCCTGGGATTACGGCCCGCTCGGCATCGAGCTCAAGAACCGCATCCAGCGCTTCTGGTGGAAGGAAATGACCCAGCTGCACGACAATATCGTCGGCCTGGACGCCGCCATCCTGATGCACCCGCGCGTCTGGGAAGCCTCCGGCCACGTGGCCAACTTCACCGATCCGCTGGTCGACTGCAAGAAGTGCAAGCAGCGCTTTCGCGCCGACCTGCTCGATGAGGCCAAGTTGGCCGCCAAAGTCTGCCCGGAATGCGGCGGCGAGTTGACCGACACCCGCAAATTCAACCTGATGTTCAAGTCCAACATCGGCCCGGTCGACGACGGTTCCGGCCTCATCTACCTGCGGCCCGAGACCGCCCAGGGCATCTACGTGAACTACAAGAACGTGGTGCAGTCCAACCGCATGAAGATCCCCTTCGGCATCGCCCAGGTCGGCAAGGCCTTCCGTAATGAAATTGTCACCAAGAACTTCATCTTCCGCACCTGCGAATTCGAGCAGATGGAGATGCAATACTTCGTCAAGCCGGGCGATGACGTGGCGGCCTTCGACTACTGGCGCGAGCAGCGTTGGGCCTACTATACCAAGCTGGGCGTGAATATGGACAAGCTGCGCTGGCACCAGCACGGCCCGGGCGAGCTGGCCCACTACGCCAAGGACGCCTACGACATCGAGTACGAATTCCCGATGGGCTGGAAGGAACTGGAAGGCGTGCACAACCGCACCGACTTCGACCTCAAGCGCCACCAGGAATACTCCACCAAAGACCTGCAGTACATCGACCAGGAAAACGGCAACGAGCGCTATGTGCCGTACATCGTCGAGACCTCGGCCGGCCTGACCCGGCAGCTGTTGATGGTGCTGTGCGACGCCTACGCCGAGGAAAAAGTGGCCGACAAGGGCAACGAGGACGACTGGCGCACCGTCATGCGCTTCCACCCCGATCTGGCGCCGATCACCGTCGCCGTGTTGCCGCTGATGAAGAAGGACGGCTTGGCCGAGCTGGCTCGCGCTGTCCGCACCCAGCTGGCCGCCGATTTCGCCACCGACTACGACCAAGCCGGCGCCATCGGCCGCCGTTATCGCCGCCAGGACGAGGCCGGCACGCCGTTCTGCGTCACCGTGGACTACGACAGCAAGGAAGACCAGACCGTGACGGTCCGCGAGCGCGACAGCATGGAGCAGGTGCGGGTGCCGATCGCTGAGCTGGAAACCTGGTTGCGCCAGAAGATCAAGTCCTACACGCGCCAGCGCTAAGGGTCGGCGACATGGTCAGGCCACGTTGGAAATACACGCTCTTTTCCCTCCTGGCCGTGCTGGTGTCGTGCAGTCGCCTGGCGTGGCCAGCCCTTGACCTGCGGCTAGCTGACGGCAGCCTGGCCCGCGCCGTGGCGGTATGGCCGGCCGAAGCCTTGTCTAACGGGCAGTTCATCGAGGCTCTGCAGCTACGCAACGCCCAAGCCCAAGGCGATCTCATGGCTTGGCCAGAAGCGGCCGTTTTCGTATTCCGGCAATACCGCTTGCCGGAGCCGCTGCCGGTCGGTGGTTCAACCACCCTGACGGCAGCCTTCCCGCCGGTTGATTATCCGCTGTTGCTGGTCTTGCTGGACGAAGCCGGCAATAGCCTGGGTAGTTGTCAGACGCCGCTTGTGGCTGGGGCTGGCCAAAGCTACCGCTTGGATATCAGTTTGGCGGATATGGCACCGCTTTCTTCATTCTTATTGGCTACGGTGGCTGGCGCGGAAGAAGAGCCCTTTCCCGTACCGACTCTGGCCATCGGGCCGGCCGGCGCCGAATTACGGCTGGAGGCGGATGCTGTCGCCTTTCCGGCCGGCCTGCGCCTCCGGCAGCAGCCTGGCGCTTACACGCTCCAAGTCCTGGAGCGGTTGCCGGCCTACCTCGATGGCGGCTGCCTGGTGGTCGAGTACGAGCTGCCAGCCAGTTTCGTTGCGGCGGACGCTGCGCCCCAGCCGCTGGTAGCGGCCTTGCAGCTACGGACGCTGGCCGGCCAAGACCTTGATTACCAGCTGCGGCTGCGGCCGGGGCGTAACCGCCTTTACCTGCATACTGCGGTGTTGGGGGCAGCGCTCAGTAGCCTGACCCTGAGCGGCTTGCCGCCTGAACTGCGTCTGCGGCGCGTCGCCGGGAGTGACGGGCAAGTCCGGGAAACCGTCCCGGCCAACGCCGCGGCCAGCCGTCCGACCAGCTCCGCGCCGCGCCCCCTGCTGGTCGACTTGGGCACGCTCTACGATTATCCGCCCAGCGCCTGGCGCCACGCCGAGTACGAATTATTCGCCTGGAGCCTGTATCCGGCTATTTTGTATTTCGATTTTGCCGACTACGCCATTCAGGGGCGCTTCCTATCGCGCCTGGCTTATTTTGTCGAGAAAAAAGGCTTCCAGGGTCGTCTGCTCAGCAACCAGCAATTGCAGGGTCGCCATGGCTACAATGCCCACAATTATAACGGCGAGGGTTTAGCCGCTTTTTTTAACGCGGTCGACGCCAGCCAGTTTCAGCTGAACCCGGAAGAAGAATTGCTGCGCCAGGTGGCTGTCCGGGCCGGCATCATCAGCGGCTCGAGCGCTGCCTGGCAGGCGGGCTCCGGCGGCATCCTGTCCATCAGCCGCGAGGCGCCAAGCGTCACCGGCCTGCGCAACCTGTTGATGACGCACGAGTCGATGCACGGCGTCTTTTACGAAGAGCCTTATCATGCCGATTTTGCCCGCCGCTACTGGGCGGAAACCATGACCGCCGATCAGCGCTCCTTTTGGCAGCTGTTCATGGACATGTTGAGCTATTCCACGACTGATGAATACTTGATGGTCAATGAATTGCAGGCTTATATGCTACAGTATCCGCAGATCCACAACGCCTGGTACTACAATACGCTGGTGCGCGACCGCCTGCTATTGGCTTACCCGGAGCAGCGTCCTCGGATCGAGGCCTTCTATGCCGCCAATCCAGACTTCTTCACGGCCACTGCGAGGCGTTTTAATCAGGAACTATTCAGCCTGACCGGGCTGATCGGCGGCGACGTCCGTTGCCTGGTGCCAGCTGGTCGGCCAGCTGACTGACAGGTTGTTGGAAAAGCTGGTTGCTTTTCCAACAACCTTAACAATTTCTCGCATAGCTTGCGCTATGCTGCGTAATTGTACTGGATGTTGAAGTGTTGAAAAGCCGCATTCGCGTTTTTCAACACCCTACTATGGGCTCAGCTTGGGCAGTCCGCGCTGTTGATCACCCGGTTGCGGCCGGACTGCTTGGCCACGTAGAGGGCCTTGTCGGCTGAACTGATGAAGGCCGAAAAACTGTCGCCACTGCCAGGAATGCCACCATGGACGCCAATGCTGATGCTGAGCGGGCGGTTCATGGAGCGGAATTTGCAATTGAAGATAGCCATGCGGATACGCTCGGCGATATCGGTGCCGATACGCCGGCCGGTATCGTACAGCACCACCAGGAATTCTTCGCCGCCATAGCGGATAAAGAGGTCGTTAGGCCGCAGGCAGGAGGAGACCAGCCGGGCCGTTTCGGCCAAGACGACGTCGCCGGTATCGTGTCCATAGTCGTCATTGACCTGCTTGAAGAAGTCGAGGTCAAGCATCAAGACGGTCAGTTCCTTGGCGTTGCGCCTGGCCTTCTCGAAGCTGAAGTTGCCGTGGATGCGCAGGCTGTGGCGGTTCCGGACGCCGGTCAGGCTGTCGGTGATGGCCATGGTCTGCATGTCCTGGTACAAGCAGGCCTTTTCGATGGCGATGGCCACGTGGCTGGCGAACATCTCAGCCATCTGCAAGTGGCGGTGACTATAGAAATCAGGTCGGGTGCAATCCAGGGCCAGCAGGCCGACGACCTCATTGTTGGCGATCAGCGGAATGCCCAGCCAGGACAGGATAGGATCTTCGCCTTCGGCCTGCAGGAAATCGGGGAAATCCAAGGCCAGGTTATTGCAGATGACCGGTTTACGCGATTGCAGGGCCACGGTGCTGGGACTGCGCGGCGTCGGGTACTTGAAGCGTAGTTTGAGCGTGGCGGCCGTATCCTTGAAGCCGACGCAACCGATGACTTGCAGCCAGTTGCCTTGCAGCAATTGGACTGAGGCCTTATCGTAGGCGATTACCCGCCGGGTGTGATGCAGGATGAGGGTAACCGTTTCGTTGAGGTCCAGGCTGATGCTTAAGTCATTGCTGACTTGGCGGATGGTCTCGATCTCGTTCAAGCGTTCCAGTTTCTCGATTTCGGCCAGTTTGGTATTGGTTACGTCTTGGTCATGGCCGATCAGCAAGAGCGGGGTACCATCCTCCGCCTTGTACAGCACCGAAAATCTGGAATGAATCCAGACCCAGCGGCTATCGGCGCTTTGGATGCGGAAGGTCTCGTCGAAGCGCTCGGCCTGGCCAGCATGAATGGCGTCGATCTGTCCGACGATGCGGAGCCTGTCATCTGGATGGATTAGCTGCCGGATCTTGAGTTGCAGCATCTCCTCGGCGCCATAGCCCAGTGATTGCCAGATGACGCTGGCCAAGGCTCGCCGGTTGACATAGTCCACCGCAAACAGGCCCAAGGCCGACAGGGCTTGCTGGATCTGGCCGTTCTTGAAAAAGGTATCCAAATCGCGACAGTAATCCGGTTCGCCTGGCATTAATTACAATTATAGTGGTGAAGTTGTCGGCTGACAAGCTTAACAGGGTGTTGAAAAACGCGGATGCGGCTTTTCAACACTTCAAAAGCCGGTACAATTACGCAGCATAGCGCAAGCTATGCGAGGAATTGTTAAGGTTGTTGAGAAAGCAACCGGCTTTTTCAACAACCTGTTAAGTCGGCACCCGCTATCTTTCTTTTTTTTAAAATAAAACTTGTATGCCGTAATGTCGCATGGTATACTAAGTCCCCCATGGAGGTTCTATGAAAACATTCCTGAAACGCGGCAGCTTGCTGACGCTCGTCCTGACGATGGCCCTGGCTTTTGGCCTGCTGGCCTGTGTCACCACCCCGCCCGAAGAGCCCTTTGTCCCCGGATCCGGGACTTTTACCTTGTTGCATACCAACGACATGCACGGCCGCCTGCTCACCGGCACTTCGGACGGTATGGGTCTGGATCGGGTTTCCGCCCTGGCCAACCGCTTCCGCGCCGAGGGCCGCACTGTCTTGATGCTGGATGCCGGCGACGCCTTGCACGGCCAGCCGACCACCACGCTCAGCCGCGGCGAAGCCATGGTCAGCGTTCTCAACGCCATCGGTTATGACGCCTTCGTGCCCGGCAACCATGATTTCAATTATGGCTACCAGCGGCTGGTTGAGTTGTCCGGCCTGGCCCACTTCCCCTTCCTGGCCGCCAACATCACCGTTGACGCCAGCGGCGAGACCCTGTTGCCGCCCTACCTGATCCAGGAGATCGGTGGCTTGACCATCGCCATTTTCGGTCTGGCCACCCCCGAAACCGTCACCATGAGCCATCCGGACAATTCCCGTGGCCTGACCTTCGCCAACCCGGTCGAAACCGCCCGCGCCATGGTCGCCGAGCTGCGCGGCAAGGCCGACGTCGTCATCGCCTTGTCCCACCTTGGCTACGGCGCCGCTTTCGATAGCCGCGAGCTGGCCCGCCAGGTTGAAGGCATCGACATCATCGTCGACGGCCACAGCCATACCAGTCTGCCCACCGGCGAGGTGGTCGGTTCCACCCTGATCGTATCCGCCAACGAGTACAACAAGAACCTCGGCGTGGTCGAGGTCGTGGTCGAGAATGGCGAGATTACGTCCATCAACGCCAGCTACATCACCAAGGCCCAAGGGCTGGAAATCGCTCCCGACCAGGCCATCACCGACCTGATCGCCCAGTTGAACGCCGCCCAGGCTCCTTTGCTGGCCGAGAAGGTCGGCAGCGCCGCCGTGGTGCTCGATGGCGAGCGCGCCAACGTCCGTACCCGTGAAACCGCCTTTGGCGACTTTATCGCCGACGCCTACCGTACTCTGGCCGGCGCCGAAATCGCCCTCCAGAACGGCGGCGGCATCCGCACCTCCGTTCAGCCCGGCGACATCACCATGGGTCATGTCATGGCCGTTTTCCCGTTCAGTAACCGCTTGGTGACCATCGAATTTACCGGTACCCAGATCTTGGCCGCCCTCGAGCATTCCGTCCGGCTCTTCCCCGAGCAGAACGGCGGCTTCCTGCACGTTTCCGGCCTGCGCTTCACCTTTGACCCGTCCCGCCCGGCCGGCAGCCGCATCAATCCGGCCCGCGTCTTGGTCGGTGGCCAGCCGCTCGACCTGAACCGCAAGTACCTGGTCGCCACCATCGACTTCCTGGCCGTCGGCGGCGATGGTTATGCCATGTTCACCGGCGTACCTTACCAGCGCGATATGGGCGACCTGACCGCTATCCTGGCCGCCTTCATCCGCGCCAACAGCCCGGTCAATCCGGTCATGGATAACCGCATCGTTACTGGTACCTACTGATTTGAGGCCACCGGTCTTCGGACCGGTGCCACCGGCCTCCGGACCGGTGCCACCGGCCTCCGGGCTGGCGTCTGTGGCCTCCGCTTATGGGCGGAGGTCTTTTTTTGCGGCTGCGCCTTGCCTTCAGCTGAAAAATGGCCGACGATTACCTGAAGGTAGCCTGCCACTCCGGATTAGTAAAACCGGGCACCCGGGCGGCGCTTCAACCACGTAGGGGGCATAATGGACTTTCACAGGCGCTTTTCCATAAGGCTCAAGCTGATGCTGCTGGTGACGCTGACTGTTTTTGTCATTATTCTGGCCTTTGCGCTTTTTTCCACCCGCTTCCTGTCGCAAGCCGTGCTGCAACGCGGACAAGCCCAACTCGAGGCTCGACTCCAGGCCGGGGTTATGGATTTTCGGGTCTGGTTGGCAGCCAAATCGGATGCCTTGATAGCCTACGGCGACAGTCTGGCCTATGTCGATTATGAAACCGCCAAGGACGTCTTTTTGGCTGCCGTGACTACCCGTGGCCAGCGCGATCCGGAAATCTATAGCATTTATTATGCCTCGGTAGCCAAGCCCGGTGAATCTGGCGGCTTTTTTCTGGATAGCTCCGGTTGGGTGCCGGGCGACGATTACGACTGGACCGGCCGACCTTGGTTCACGCGCGCCGCCGCCACGGGCGCCTTGATTTACGACGAGCCGTACGTTGATGCCGATACCGGTCAGCTAGTCTTCACCTTGGCCACCCCGATACGGCGCGACGGCCGTTTGGTTGGCGTTTTGGGAGCCGATATCTTTATGACCACGGTTACCGACCTGGTCGCTGCGCTGCAGCCGACGCCCAGCGCCCGAACCTTCCTGATCAATAGCGACAATCTCTACGTGACCAACACCGACGCGGCCAAAGTGATGGCCGGTGACTTTTTTGAGGATACTGCCATCCAGCTGGACCAAGCCCGCTTCATGGAAGCGAGCCTGAGTGTCGAGTTTTTAGCCGACCAGGGCTTGTATGTGGGGGCCATCGCCATCCCCGACCTGGGCTGGCGACTGGTTTCTTTCGGCCAGTTGAGCGATATCATCGGCGATCTGGCCAGTAAACGGTGGTTGAATATCGGTTTTGCCATCGGCATTGGATTGCTGGCCTTGGTATTGGTATTCTTCGCGATGGCCGTACCGGTGCGCTATATCCGCGACGTGGCTACCGGCATGGCCATGGTGGCCAGCGGCGGGGGCGACCTGCAAAGAAAGCTGGACGTGCGCAGCCATGACGAAATCGGCGAGTTGGCCTTTCATTTCAACAGCTTCACCGATTATCTTGCCACCCTGATTCGGCAGACCATGGTGGTGTCCGATAACCTGAAAGCCGTCTCGGCCGAAACCCGGGACGCCTCGGTCCGCGTCGCCCAGGGCCTTGATACGGCCGTGCAGGCCTTGGACGGCATCATCAGCACCGTGCGCCACGAGGCCACTGATTTCGATGTTACCAGCCGCAGTGTCAACCTGTTTTTCGATCAATACAGCAATTTGCAGGGAAAGCTGTTGTCGCAGTCGGCCTCGGTCGAGCAAACGGCCGCCGCCATGGTCCAAATTTCCCGGACCATGGATAACGTAGCTATCCTGGGCAAAAAGGGCCAGGATCTGGTAGTTGGCCTGAATGACTCAGCCCGGAAGGGTGGCAACGCCGTAAACGAGCTGGCTGGCGTGATGCAGGATATTAGCCGGCGCAGTGAAGCTATCGCCGAATTCACGAAGGTGATCGGCGAGATCGCCGAGCGTACCAATATGCTGGCCATGAATGCCGCCATTGAGGCGGCCCACGCTGGCGAAACCGGTAAGGGCTTCGCCGTGGTCGCGGATGAGATCCGCAAGCTGGCGGAATCCGCCAATACCGAATCGGCCGAGATCAGCCGGCTAATCGGCGAAATAAACCTTAGCATCGCCGCCGGCCTCAAGTCATCCAACGCCGCGCAGGGCGATCTGGCCCGCATGATCGTCGACGTCGAGGAAAACGGCGGCCTGTCCCGCGAGATTTCAGCCGCCACGGCCGAGGAAGCCAAAGGTGGCGACGAGATTCTGAGGGCCTTGCAGTTGATCCGCGACGCCAATGCCGAACTCAAATTGGTGATAAATCAGCAACACGAAGAGGCCACCGGCATCCGCCAGTCCATCATGTCGCTGCAACAGGAAACCGAGGTCGTAGCCGGGAGTATCGGCGAGCAAGGCGCCAAGCTGAATGAGCTGAGCAACCGGGTGCATTCCTTCAACGACCATATGGACAGCGTGGCCGATGAAGCGGCTAAACTGGCCTGCATCATGGAGAATTTCAAGCTGGAGGAGGGGGCCTGCCCATAAGGCAGCCGCCCGGCTGGCGGCTGCTAGCCGCGGCGGTGGGACACTGCAGCTACTAGCCGGCCGCCAGAGCCACAGCCTGACCGGCTAGTAGCTACTCAGACGGCGGCTTTGTCTGGTTTAGATGAGGTCTTTAAAAAGATTTTCTATTTCGTGTTTGGGAAGTCCGCCCACCTTCTGACGGGCGAGTTGGCCGTTTTTGAAGACAATCAGGGTGGGGATGGAAATGATGTCGAAGCGGCCAGCCAGGTTGGGCTCGTTGTCGACATTTACCTTGACAACCTTGATTTTGCCGGCATAGGTCTTGGCCAGTTCGTCAAGGTGGGGCCCGATGACCCGGCAGGGCATGCACCACTCGGCCCAGAAATCGACTAGCACCGGAATCGTCGATTTTTCCACTTCGGCTTCGAAACTGGCGCTGGTTACTGCTAATGCGTTGCTCATCAGGTTGCTCCTTGGGAAGCAGTCTGGCCGGTGCCCGTCACTCGGTGCTCACACCGAAACTGCTGGAAATACCTTATTAAAATAGCGTTTGTGGACCGTTCTGTCAAATGGTAATTGGGCTGTCGGGGTTTGATTGGCCCACCTGGATTGGGCGCCGTGTTGCCTCATAATAAAATCTAGTCCTACGAGGTGGTTGCCTCATAAGTCAAATTCTAGTCCAAGGATAAGCTTGGACTAGAGTTTCCTGG
>MIAR01000028.1 GCA_001829185.1 Spirochaetes bacterium GWB1_60_80 | reverse complement strand
AATTATTATCCTCAGGATTCAGGCGACCATGCGGAGTATCTTGTTGCTTCTTGATGACTTGCCTGAATCCTGAGGATTACGGATTCCTGAGCATAAAACGCCTTATCCGAAGTTTAGGATAAGCCGTCGAGAATGCCATCCGTCCCTTCGTGGTCGGTCGCAAGAATTGGCTGTTTGCCGGCAACGACACCGGCGCCGAATCCTCGTGTCGCGTCTTCAGCCTGATCGAGACAGCCAAGCTGAATGGCCAGGAGCCATACGCCTATCTGCTGGCTGTCCTGAGCAGCTTACCCCAGGTGCGACAGTCAGGCGATTGGGACAGCCTCCTGCCCTGGAACAAGCTGGAGAATGGGAAGAATTGACGGTTACGTTTGTTCTGGCAACTACTTGTCCAGGATTATCACCTATACCTGACAAAAAACAATCGCCTAGAAGAATATTTTAAAAAAGCAGCAAGCTCAGATTTATAACTGGGGTGCGGTCATGACTGAGCTTCTGGCCTTCTACGAACAACGCTTAAAGCCTTATCTGTAAGATGGGCATAAATAGTTTACACAAAACACTTGACATGACCCCAACCAGATCAATTCCAGGGACTGTCCCCGTTTCTATTTTTCTTAATGAAATCTAAATGCTATAAATACAATATGGCCAGTTTCTACCTTATAAATAATTCTATGTTTGTGATCTATTCTTCTAGACCAATAACCTTTCAGATTTTGTTTTAGAGGTTCTGGCTTACCGATTCCTTCAAATGGAGTTCGTTCTATTTCTTTAATCAAATCATTGATTTTATTTAGTTGTTTCTTATCTGTCTCAAACCAGTAGATGTAATCTTTCCATGCTTTATCGGTAAAAACTTTATTCATTTCCCAATAGATCTCTAATTTTGAATTTTCCTGATTCATATTGCTCGATTGACTTTTTCAAATGTTCTGCGTTTGCTTCACTACTGAGTAAATAATTTGTTTCCATTAAGCTATTGTATTCATCAATGGAAATTAGAACTAAATTTTCATTATTTTTTCTCGTAATGATAAGTGGATCATGGTCATTATATACTTTATCCATATAGGATTTCAAGTTTTGTCTCAAATCCGAATATGAAACTGCATCCATATATTCCATCCTTAGGTACAATATATTGTACGAGCCGGAATAAGTCAAGCCTCAATCTTTAAGCGCCTGGTGCCTGACACAGGGTTCTAACTTTTTGAGGTCAGACACCATGGAATTGCAGCCAATCGAGAAGCAGTGTCTGACATCAATCGTCGAAAAGTTGGTGTCAGACACACAGAGAGTTGCATCCTCCTGGGATGGAGTCCATCTTATGCGTCAAGATGGGAAGAATTGGCAGATACGAATTGACGGTAACTCAGGATCTATGAAAAGGCCGCCCCATTACCAAGGGCGGCCCAAGTCAATACAGCCTACGCTGTTTCTGCACTTATGGAGTGACGATCTGATAGCTATCAGTAATCAAGAGATAGGTATAACCATTTCTTGTCAAAGTGTCGCTAGACCAACGGTACACATCAAGCACTGCATAAAACGCTTTGCCACTCGCCAAGGTCGTTGTTAACCAACCGGCCGTAGTAGCATCCTTGCTGCGGATTAGATTATCAGTCGCAGCAATGGTACCATCACCATCTAGTTCTCCGCGATAAGGAAAGGCAGTAGTAGTATTGCACGTTACCGAACCATCATAACGCACAAGACGATGAGAGAAATCGCCCTGGAAGCTACCGGAGATGGTATCATAGTACAATGTATTTCCGGTAGTCTGCGTCCCCCAGGTTACGGCATCACTACCTGCTCCGAATTTATTAATTTCATATGCACCATAATAGCAGGGACCAGCTGTCCCGTTTGTAATAGTGATACGATCACCAACTTTGAACGCTGGCGCAGAGCCAATACTGGACTTATAAATCATTATAGCAGTATTGCAGTCCTGAATATAGATATAACCAGACATGATCACCGTCACAACTCCAGAGATGGTTACGCTCGTTCCTGGATTAGTACCAGTAACCCAGGCACCGCTACCATCTAGGTTTGAAGCAGTCCCCGCACTAGCATTATTGGCTGCGCCCATTATGGCGCGAGCGGAAGTCAGGCCGCCATCAAAGTCGTAGTTAAGCAAAACGCCAGGACGAGCCGCCACCACGGCGACAGCCGGGGCCACGGCGCCGCCAGCGCCGAATTTAGTGATCTGCATTAGACCAAGTTTCTTATTAGGTGAACCAGCGGTACCAGCGACGGTAGAATCGATACGACCAGCGCGGCAATTACTGATGCTGATCTTGTCACCTACCGCAAAGATCGGGGTAGCGAAAGCGCCGACCTGCTCGATGCGGACAATGTTATCCTGGTCGCGGACCAAGATGTAGTCAGCGCTGATGGCGGCCACAACACCAGTGATGGTAACATCTGCACCTTCGTTAGTGGTATCAGCCCAGACATTGGTATTTGAAGCATCAAGCAGGTAAACGTTGCCGGCAGTACCAGCGGCGGAAGCGGTAGTTACATTGGTAATAGCCGTGGCGATACCACCGGAAAAGTTAGCATGACCATGCAAGCGATTAATGGCTACATAGTCTGGCGGCGGCAAGAAGGTGGCGGTGATGGTATAGGTGGTGGTTGCTGTGTCGGTGGCTACTATAAAGTCCACCGTGGTCGTGTAGTCATTAGTAGTGGTACCGCAGATCTGGGCGGTAGTTCCAACCATGACCGAACCGGCAGTGGTTAAAAAATAGGCTGGCAACACCTTGATAGCTGACGGGATATTGCTGACAGTGACGGTGGTGGCTCCGACGGTGCCTTTGATACCGCCCAGCCAGAACTCGGTCAGGGTAGAACCGGCGGCGACAGCGGTATAGGCACCGGCCTCATTATCATCCGCTGTGGTGCTGGTAGGCACCGGCACGACATACCAGTCCTCGATGGACCAGTCCGAGACGCCTTGCGCGCCAGACTTACGGATAAACTTGGCTTCACCACCGGTATTGGTGGACGAAGTGGAGCTACCTACAACACCGAAAATATCTATGGTCATGGCATTGGCGGCAGTGGCGCCCTGCACCAGTTCAATGACGTCATCGCCGGTGAAGCTGATACTAGCGGTACCAGCTACATAGGCTACTTCTACCATCCAGCCATTAGGGTCACCAACGGTGGTGCTCAAGCCGTTAACTGTGTCCAGAATTACTGTGCTAGAATTAAAATCAGTGTTGACATACACCACGCTCTTGCCGGCCGGCAGGGTACCGCTCAGCATGAACAAATTAGCCAATGGAGCGGTCGCCCCGTTCGAGTAGGCGCGCAGACCAAAGGTGGACAGGTCAATAGCCGCAGTGCCTGTGTTAGTTATTTCCAGGTACTTGTTGTTGGAGGAACCTTCATAATACTCAGAAATGACAAGCGGGCAAGTTTTAACCGTTACAATGTAGTCTTTATAACTGTTATCCTGTGCAGTCACCCGATAGGTGACAGGCGTACTGAAGTTGTTTGTCGTCACACCACTCACCTGAGTGGTCCCCCCAATTGTTACAACGGCAGTGGAAGATACAATGAAAGTTGCATTCACATTAGTAAAATCCTGGGTTGAATAAGCCGGCTTATACACCGTAATATTTAATCCGTCAATATTACCAACAAATGTTGTCCCAACCAGTGAAAAAGCTGTGATATCCTTCTCGGTTGCTGCAGCAGGGGCATCAACAGACACGATAACACTTGATGTACTTCCATCTTCTGCCGTAATCACATATGTAACATCGGCAGCAAAGCTGTTTGGTGTAATGCCAGATTCTTGAACTACCCCACCAATGGATGCAGTAGCTTTTTCTGACAATACAAAGCTTGCTATTAAAGAACTGGTATCCAATCCTATGACTGGTCCTACAACCCATTTGCCAGTAACATCGTTATAAGTAGCGATGGCATCGGCTAGAAGCACGTTGGGATTGGCGGCAGAGGTAAACACGAAGCTGGTCATGTTCTTGGCATCGGACTTGATAGGGTCCACCGGGCCAGGGCAAGCGGTCAGAAGCAGCGCCAAAATAGCCAAAGGCGCCAATAGTTTGAAGATTTTCATCATCTTCCTCCTCAAAAAATGTACCTTCCAACGGAAGGCTTTTGTAAGGCCCTTGGGTCTCACAGCGAAATATCCAACAAGACCGGGTAATGGTCAGAATTGGCCAACATGGTAACCGACGGATCCAGCCGCCAGATGCGCAGCGAGTCCGGCACGTAGCGGGCGTAAGCGCCCGGCGAGAGCACCAAATGATCCAAGGCGCTTTGCGTCCAGACGCTGGACACCCAGCCTTCCCAGGTGTAAGCCTCGGCCGGAGCCAATAAGGCTTCCGTCAGGCTGATGAAATCGTTGGACGCCACAGCGTCGTTCTGGAGCTCCAGGGCATCCAGTGTGTTGCCGCTACCGCTGCGGTCACCATCGCTCATAGTGTTCATGTCACCCAGG
This sequence comes from Spirochaetes bacterium GWB1_60_80, assembly GCA_001829185.1. Taxonomy (GTDB): domain Bacteria; phylum Spirochaetota; class Spirochaetia; order Treponematales; family UBA12059; genus UBA12059. Next base: position 19,150 of record MIAR01000028.1, on the reverse strand, counting down.
ACGATGATTGAGGCGGTGCTGATGGCCACGCCGTAACTGTCGCGTAGGTATTCGGCCAGGGCTGCCGCCTGCGCCTTGCGCTTGGCCAGGGAATCGGCATCGCTGCCGCTCTTGAGGTGGCATACATACAGCGCCAGCCCCTGGCCGACGTCCAGTCTCACCTGGTACACGATACGCGGCCAGGTGCCACTCGACGGCGACAAAATCTCGGTGGACGACAGTATTGGATAGCTAGAAGCCACTGCGAAGGAATTGTAACCATCGGACTTAGAGGAATAGACAATGTGGTTCAGGTCATAGGCATTAGCCGAGAAAGCGGCGCGCAGGAGGTCGATGTCTTCCGGCTGCACTTCCGAGAAGGCGGCAATTTCCACCGAGGCGTTCTTGAGAGCTTTGGCGATGCCGTCGCAGGTGCCGGCCGGGGTTTCACCACCTAAATCAAAGCCTTCCACGTTGTAGGCCGCTACCGTAACGTGCAAACCGAGGTCGTCCGGGTCACTGCCGGTATCGACGACCTCATCCGGATCATAGACCGGAGGCGGCAGCGGAGGCACTACACAGGCGAAGGCCAGCAGCGCCACTAGCGCTATGGCCCCCGCCTTGAGAAGCAGACGGTTGTTAGTCATCAAGGCTGAACTGCTCACGTGTAACCAGTTCCATAGTGTAATTTTCCCGGGTATAGGAAACCGGCCCGTAGAAGGTACCACTGGCGCCCGCGCCCAGGTACGACTGGATCTCCGTCGGGTAATGGAAGTACAGCGCGCCAGAGAACTGGCCCTTGTAATACATCAAGCCGCCTTGGGCGATACTGCCGGTATAGCGGAAGACCTGACCGATGGCCGCCTCATTGGCATAGTCGCCAGTGCGATAATATATAGAAGAAAGTCCGCTGCTCAGCGACTGGATTTCCGGATCAAAGGCTGTCACTTCCGGCATGCCATAATAAACCTTGCCGGTGGTGACGGTGATCTTGATTTTAGCGCCGACCGGGAAGGAAATACCCTCGCTGGTGTAGAAGTACAGGCCGGCGTTCCGGTCCTGAATGAAGAAGGCGTTGGGATAGATGCCCTTGGCGGTGACGATGCCGGTAACAGTTCCGTCGCCGACGCTGCTCAGGGTGCTCTCGTTGGAGCCGCCCAGCCAGATCTTGTCCACCATGGCCTGAATGCCACCGTCGAAATCGTAATTGACGTTGGTATAGCGCGGAATGGCGTCTACCGTGTACTCAAGTTCCATGCCATCCTGGCCAGTGATGGTCAGGGTCCGGGAACCGGCCGAGAAGTCGACCACGGTCTGGTTGTTGACGATGGCCTGGCCGTCAATGGCCAAGGCGGTGCCGAAGGTGCCTACCGCCAGGACCAGGGCACTCTTGTCCACGCCGTCGGGCAACAGCACCGTGGCCGTCTTGGCGCCGGCGTCGATCGTCGCCATGGCTTTGATGGTACCGGCCGATACGGTCAGGCTGAGCAGGGTCGGATCGGTCCGGCTGGCCAGTCCGGCGTTGGTATCGTCTCCTAGGATGCCGCTGACTGGCGCATTGACCCAATCGGCCGCAGCCCAGACCGGGTTGGCGGCCCGGGGCAGGCCGCTGTTAGTGTCGCTGCGGCGGAACAGGCACATGTTGGTGGCGTACAGGCTGCCGTCGTTCGGGCCGACCACGTCGAGCACCTGGCCGTTTTTCTGCAGCTGGTAAGCGGATGCGCCGTCGCCGTCCATGATGCCGTTGAAGATGGAATCCGATTGGCGCGCCGCGTAGCCGTACACGGTGGTCAGCAGGGTGGTGTTCATCCTGGCTGAATGGACAATGAAGAAAGAATGCGCCGCGATAGTACCCTTGAGGGTGGCCATCTGGTCGAGGGCCGGGTCGGGCACGCCGGCCCGCGACCGCTTCTGCACCAGTTCGAACTGGGCCAGATCAACGCCCACGTCCGAGCCATTATAAAACTCGATGTAGCGGTTCAGTTCACCGGTGGTGGCGGTGCCGGTACCTGTGCCGCAAAAATACTCGGTGATGCGGATAGCGCCTTCGGGGGCGTCCACCGGTTTCTGCACCAGCTGCACGTAATAGACGGCAGTGCGGCCGGATTGGTCGGTTAGCTTGTAGGTGACCGGCGTCTGGGTAAAGTCGTTGGCCTCGCCGGAAGGTGGGAATACCGTGGCGCCGTCGTCGAGAGCGATGGTCGGCACCAGTTCTGAGCGGTCGGTGATCACAAGCAGGTCAACCTTCAGGGTAATCACCCGGGTGGACGGGTTGATGATGCCAATGACATCCTCGGCCAACAGTGGATGGTCGGCTGTGGTCAAGGTGAAGCTCTGGATGCGCGCCTCGGGCAGAGTCAGCAGGTCGACTGGCAAGGCGCAGCCAGCGACGGTGGCCATAAGCAGAGTTGCCACAAGCAGGCCAATTAAAAGCGGGGCCGGACGCGACCGCAACAGGTTTCTGGTAAGCATGGTCAGTATCCCCCAAGGTTCAGGTGCACGACCAGCGGGTCGTGATCCGAGGTTTCAATCTTGTTCATGTGGTTGAAGATGGAGTCGATGTGCGGGATGAACATCGCCATGCTGCCCGACGAGCTGGTATCAATATGGCTAAACAGCGAAGGCGAGACGTAGATATGGTCAATCTGCTGGCTATTACCGCGGAACATGTAGCTATATTGCTCATTGGCCGGGAACAGTTCCTCGCTGGGGCTGAACAGAATCTGGCTGGAACGACCGTAGACGGCGCCGCTCAGAGTCCGGTTGGTAAGCGAGAACTGGAAGTCGTTCAGGTCGCCAGTTACCACAACCTTTGCGTTGGGATCCAAGCCCAAGATGGCGTTGACGATGTCGTAGACGGCGCGAGCCTGTTGGGCGCGGCTGGTTTCCGACGGGAAGATTGGCGGTTGCTGCGAGCCGTAGAGTGGCGTGTCGCCGGACTTGGAGCCAAAGTGGTTGCCGATGACAAAGACTGTCTTGCCGGTAGGTAGGAAGGTAAATTCGGCCGCCAGGGGCTTGCGGCTGTGGGCAAAAGGCGAGGCGTTGATGCGGCCAGGACTCTGCGACAGGCGCGGCCGGGTGATGCCATCCGGGCCGGTGATACCGCAGACTGCCACATTGTTGCGGGCTAGAGCCAGCAGGCGGGTATTGGAAGCAGTGTCGCCAGGTACTGGCCAGGTGATAGGATCGCCGTTGGTGGTGGCGTAGCTGTTGGTGCGGATGCCTCGCTCCAGGAAGGAGACTCGGTCGGTACGGAACAGGAAGCCCACTCGGATATTGACGCCGGGTGCGCCGCCATCAACATTTTCTTCGGGGGCAATCTCACGGAAATCGTACTCCAGCGCGCCACCGAAGTTGATGACGTCGCCGTTGGACTTAGTGCGGATGGCGTCGATTATAGCCCGGTAGTTGTTGACGGCCCAGACCACTCCATCCGGCACGGCGTAGGAATTATCCTGGTTGGCGAACACCACGGTCGAGGTCTTGTCGTCGCCCATCTCTATGACGGTGATGATGTCCGGTGCCCGAAGGTTGTAAAGGATGATGTCGGCGATGGCATTGTACTTTTTGTCGTTGTAAGTGTCTTCTTCCAGGCAGTAGTTCTCAATGTTGAAGGAGGCTACCGTCAGGTTGGTATCGACAGTGTTACCCTTGGTGACGATGCCCCAATCGGCCACGAACTGGGCACTGGCGGTGCTGCCGATGCGGAAGGGCCGGTAATTGTCGACCGAGGAAGTGCGGGTGAAGTCGTTGCGGCCGACGACTGGATTAAACTGCCAGCCCTGGGTGGCCAGCGGCGATATCCAGTAGATGCCGTCGAAGGTGTAGTTGACCACGCCGCGCAGCTCGAAGGCGCCGCCGGTATTGTGCAGGAGGTCGCCGGTCTGCGGCAGGGGATCAAAGGTTTTCCAGGTGGGTGGCGAGTAATCGCAGTATAGCACCTCGGCGTTGAAGTCATTGGCTTTAAGCACAATGCCGCCATAGGTGGTGAGGTCCTTGTTGGACTGGCCGCCCACCAGGCCGCCATCGGCCAGCAAGGGCGTGACGTTATAATAAGTTGACCCGGTTGTTATCGGATTTTCCACCTTGACAGTCATGCCTTCGACGCTTTCCATCACCTCGATAGTATGGCTGAGGGCAAAAATCGAGTCGTCTTCCCAAGGCAGGGTACGGATTTCGTCGCCCTCATAGCCGGCCACCGTCTCGCGGTAGGTCAGTAGCACGCCATCCGGCGCGGCGCGGGTAATGATGACGTTGTCGTTGCGCATCTGAAAAACGGTGGGCATGGTGATAGTAGTTACCGACAAGAAGCCCTGTGAATTGCCGAAGCGGTCCACTGGTATAACCTCGGACACCATGCCGGAGACGGTTACCACCTGGCCGACCGCCAGGTCGACCGGCACCGAATCAAGTAGCTTTGGGGTGTTGAATTCCGGATTGTGCGTGCAGACGAAGATGCCGTCGGAGGTAAGCGGATTGCCGTCGATGTCGGTATCGAAGGACTCCATGTAGAAGCCATCAGTGCCCAGCCACTGTGGCGTGATGCTGCCATCGACATTGGTGACGGTGTAGGTGCCGTTCTGAACCTGGCGGGTGACCTTGGTGATCACGCCACGCACGTTCTCGACGCGCAGGCCTTCCAGCGGCGAGCGGGCGCCGGAGCCCTGGATGAGGCCGATGGTCATCTTGTCGACGTCCACCACCTGCACCACGATATCGGTGATGTCGCCACCGTAGACCGGCAATTCGGCGTGGTCGCGCGAGCCGTCGGGGGCGGTGTACGAGTAGGCAAACACCTTGCCGGGCTTGGTGGCCTCCAGGCGGTAGTTGCCGGAGGGCACGCGCGGGAAGCTGAAGCTACCGTCGGCGCCGGTGGTGATGGCAGCGATATTGGCACCACGCAAGGAAATCGTGTAGCCGGACAGATCGGCCGTAGCCGAACCAGGCGCCACGATTTGGCCGGACACCGTGTAGCCGGTGGACAGCAGGGTGCATGAAGCGGAGAAGACGATGATAATGAAGCAAAGAAGGGCGGCCGCAACGCCGCACTTCACTCGCCTTTGGGTAGCCATGAGGACTCCTTGGATGAGTTGACAATAAAATGATAACTTCGGGTATCGCGGACGAAATCACGCCAGGGCGCGATGACAAAAGGATACCGACACAGTCGACGGACCGAACGCGATCAGACGAATCGCGGACGTGTACTATAACCCCACTTTTTAAGTAACGCAAGTTTTATTTTTCAAAACTGGTGGAAATGAATCTGATATATCAGAAAACAGTTTTCTCGATAGAAAATGCTTTCTTTCCATAAAGTGCAACACTAAACAACGTCTTATTAACACCGAACAATAAAACAAACAGGTTGACAGAACAAATAAAGGCGTATACGCTGCCCGATACTTTCTTCCACTCCAATTTGAGTCTGTTAAGGAAAAACAATGTTCAGACGAATCATGGTGATCCTGCTTGCAGGCCTGGCTGTCTTCAACGCGACGGCACAGGACACGGCGACCGCTCCGGCGTCGCAACTTTCGGGCAGCGCGACGCTCGGCATTAGCGAGCAGAACCTGCTGGGAAGCCCATATCTGGCCGATATCCCCGGCGTTTCGGCTAGCCCGCTCACGACGACTGTCGCTCTGCGTTACACAGACGGCAGCGCGCTCTCCTATATCGACATGACGCAGTACATGGATGCGCTGCGCCGTGAAACCGGGTTGGGCTTCGAGGCTGGTATCGTGCTTGATGCCGCTAACCTCTATTCCTACCTGGCACCGACCACCAAATTCAGTTCCAACGGCGATTCCAGTTGGTACAACCTGATCCAGCCGATGATTGACTGGTATGAGAATAATTATGCCCGGTACGGCCTGCCGGCCAATCCCTACATCAGCGGCATATGGCCGACAGACAACTATGACGGCTCCACCACCGGCCGCACCCGCTTTATATTCGGGCAGACGGTGGTGCCGATCACCCATATCGCCTGGACCTTCACTAAGTGGTATGACGCCCAGAAGCTGTTCAGCGAACTCAAGCTCAAGATCGAAGGCGCCATCGACGCCATTAGCGTCCAAGCTTCCAATGGCAAGATCATCGACCAGTATGCCTTTCAGGTATTCACCGAGGCCGATAAGACGGCTGCCCGCAACGAGCTGGCCGCCTGGACCACCTTTCATGCCATCAGCGATGGTGTCAACTCCAGTGGCGGCCTAACCGGACCGAATATCCAGAGCGCCTACCTGTTGTTCACCAACATCGCCGGCATCATTGACGCCCGCTTTGACTTTGCCGGCGTGCGCTTCAACGCTGGCACCTTGCTTGGCGCCACCCGGGCCGACCAGATAGCTTCCGGCCCCGGCCTGGCCGTAGCGCTTCCGGTTGGGCTGATCCCCAACGTCAATGCCTCCGTCGCCGCCAACCTGTCTGGCGGCGTAGCCGACATTGTCGAGAACTGGGAAACCAAGAACTCTGAGGCCTTGCCCGGGGAATCGTCCTGGCTGGGCCTGCGCCTGCGCGGCGGTTACAGCATCGCCGATATCCTGACCGCCAACCTGACTGTGCAATGGCCAGACCTTCTGACCCGCCCGCTGACCTTGTCGGCCAATGTCAATGCCACGCTGGCCGGCAACGGCTTCATCTCTTATCAGGCAGCGCTGGAAGGCAACTTCATCTACTGGCAGGATCGCTACGTACCCACCGCCGCCTCGGTGCTGGCCTACGGCGGCGCCCTCGACGCCCGCCTGACGGTCTATGGCGCCACCCCGCATGCCCTGGTACTCTACAAGAGCGCCGGCTTCTGGGGAACCGGTGGCAACAACTCGGCCGACCGCTTCGGCGGCCTCGACCTGCGTTCTGACTTCAACGCCGTCAAAGTCAACGACGCCTTGGCCTTCGATGCCGGCGTCAGCTTCAACCCCTTCCTCGGCCTGCAGCTGGTGTCGGTAGACGGCGGTTACCGCATGCTGATGTACGACCTGGCCGACCTGACCATCCTCGGCCAGGGCTGGTACGCCGGCGTCAACGCCAGCCTGCTGGACCTGCTCGAATTGCCTATAAGCCTGGCCGCCCAGGTCAGCAGCTACCAGAACTGGGGCCCATACACTGGCATCTTCACTGACTGGGCCGCCGCGCCTACCGCCGGCCTACTCTCCCAGCTCAGCTGGAGCGCCAGCCTGGCCTGGGAGCCAACCAAAACCATCCGCCTGGCTCTCGAGGCCGTTGGCCGCCCGTCTAGCTGGCGCATGGATTCCCAAGCCCTGGTTTCAATCGGCGCCCGCGCCACTATTAAATTCTAATGTCCCCGCCGGCCGTCCAGAGGATGGCCGGGTCGCCGGCCCGTGGTATGCGGGCCGGCCTTTCCTACCGGAGGTTTTCCATGAAGAGATTTCGCGCAATTACGGTGATCGCCCTCTTGGCCCTGCTCTCGGGCTGCCTGAGCGCGCCGGCGCCGGCCCTGGTCGGCAGCCTCGACCGCAACGTGGTCGAGCTGTTGCAGAACGGCAAGGCCCGCTATGTCGACATATACAGTATTAATGATTTCCACGCTACCCTGGCCGAGGACGTCACTCCCATCGAAGGCAAGAATCCGGGCATGGCCAAGCTCGCCCAGAGCATCATGGCCATCCGCGCCGCCAATCCGAACAGCGCCTTCGTCAGCGCCGGCGACAACTATCAGGGCAGCGCCCTGTCCATCCTGTCCAGCGGCCGCATCGTCAGCGAATTCTTCCGCCTGGTAGGCATGTCGGCCAGCGCCGTGGGTAACCACGAGTTTGACTGGGGCGACGGCCACTTCGCCGACTGGTCGGCCGAGGGCGGCTTCCCCTTCCTGGCGGCCAATCTGGTCGACAAGACCACCGGCGAGCTGCCGACCTGGGCCCGGGAATACGCTATCGTCAACGTTGGCGGCCACCGCATCGCCTTCATTGGCCTGATGACCATCGACACCCTGACCACGGTGCGCCTGGACAACATCGAGAACTACGAAATCCTCGACGCCGCCGACGTGGCCCGCGAACTGGTGGCCCAGCTGCGTTACACCGAAAAGCCCGAGGCTGTTATTGTCCTATCACACATCCCGGCCGTGACAGACCGTCTAAACCCGGCTCGCGTCATCAGCTCCTCGGCCAGCAACGAAATCGAACGGCTGAGCCTGGTGCGCGGCATCGACGCCATCATTACCGGCCACAGCCACTCCAGCGTCAACGGCCGCATTAACGGCGTGCCGGTGGTTCAGGCCTACTACAACGGCCGCAGCTTGGCCAAACTGGCCTTCGCCTTCAACGAGGACAACAGCTTCCGCCTGACCACCTCGCTGGTCGCCCTCTACACTAACAAGGCCACCATCACCGCCAACGCCGAGGCCCAGTCCATCTACGACCGCTATATGGCCGAGTACGCACCAACGCTGCTTCAGAAAGTAGCTATGGTGGACGGCGAACTGTGGCACGAAAACCTGCGCAATGTCACTCCGATGGGTCTGTGGGTCTGCGAGGCGCTGCGTGAGCGATTCGGCACCCAGGTGGCCGTCATGAACGGCGGCGGCCTGCGCAAGGGCTTCGCCCCCGGCCAAGTGACCGTGATGGACTTCTGGGACCTGATGCCCTTCGACAACACGGCCGTCACCTTCCGGGTTTCCGGCGCGGTGCTCAAGGCCATCATCGAGAACGGCATCGACAGCGCTGGCTTCGTCAACGGCCAGTTCTCCGGCCTGGTGGTCAACTACAACCCGGGCCGGCCCTACGGCAACAAGATCCTGTCCATGACCCTGGCTGACGGCACCCCGGTTACGGCCGACGGGATCTATAGCGTGGTCACCAACGACTTCGTCTTCCTGAACGGCGGCGACGGCTACACCATGATGCCCAACCAGGACCCGGCGGCCTTTGTCGAGACCTTCATCCCGATCCGCGACGTCCTAATCGAGACCGCCCGTGCGCAAGGTACCATCGTAGCTCCCGCAGTGCACGTGCTGGTTTCCGGTACCAACTGACGGACAGCCTTATCCGCCAGCAAATACATTAATTATTGATAACAACGCCGTCCAGGCATGAAGGTCGGCGTTGTTTTTTATAGGCCGGCCTCGTGCAGCGCCGGCCAGTCCAGGAACAGGATGCTCTCCCCACCCTCGGCTGGCCACCACTCGCGCAGAACCGTAGCCGGCAGCCCGGCCGACGCGCCCGGCTGGGCTTGGCCCACGGCCGACAGCTGGATGCAGTTCACGGCCAGATCGTCCACCGGCACGGCGTACAGAGTATGCGGCTGGTGCCAGTCGGCTCGGACAATCAGCGCTTGCTGCAGTCGATGCGGTGGCCGGTAGGCCTGGCCGGTCAGTAGGCTACCGATGAAGGGTATCTGCCGCTCGCGTACCGTCAGTAAGCGTCGCGCCGCGTCCAGGCTGGTGCCGTCCGTCGGGTCAAAGCGGACTATTTCCTTGATGCAGTGCAGCGGCTCGGCGAAGCCGAGGCCGGCCACCCGGGCGTGCAGCAGCTTCAGCCTGGCCTGGCAGACGCTGCTGGCGCGAGCCAGTTCGGGTAAGGCCATGAGTGGCAAGTCACCACCTCTAACCAGGTTGGCCAGGCGGCCAGCGACGCCGCGCAATTCTTCCAGCAAGTAGAGGGCGGCCGCGGCCTCCAGAGGATTACCCAGATGCTCTTCCAGGCCGGCCGCCTCCAGGCTGCCGTTTAAAGTCAGCATGACTAGCTGATCCAGGATTTCGCTCCGGTCGATCCCACCATCGCCCAGAGCCTCGGCTGACGCGGCCTGGTCTTCCAGTAGGCGGGCGATACGCTGCGTCTCGGCCGCCACCACCGCCATGCCCCTGCCGCTATTTCCCTGGCGGCAGGCAAACAGCGACAGTTCCACCGCCAAGTGCCAGATCCGCTCGGCATAGCGCGTCAGGTCGTTTGTGTCTTCCCCGTTCATGATTCCTCCTCCTCCCTAAAATAACCCGTCAGCCGGCTGCGCAATTTCTCGAGCGCCCGCCGATGATGCGACAACACCGTGTTCAGTTTGAGTCCGTGGCGCCGGGCGATGGCCGCGAACGTATCCGCCCCGAAGTAGCGCTGCCGGACGATCAGGCGCTCCAGCCGCTTGAGCGTCTCCAGCGAGGCCAATACTAAAGCGGTATCGTCCTGGCGCAGCAAGTCGGCTACGAAGTCGCCTTCGGCCACCAGTTCCAGCCATTCCGGCGCCTCATGGCGGCAGGCATGGTCGGCGTCGTACGCCTTGAAATACTTATAGCCGATGCGCAGGCAGACCACCGACAGGTAGCCGAAATTGCGCTTGTCCGCTCCAGCCTCAGGCGCGGTGGCCGCTCCCATCGAGTGGCACAGCGCCAGGAAGGCTTCCTGCACAATATCCTCGGCCATACTGGCGATATCGGGACGGCTGTAGAACTTGCGGCGGACAAATTTGACCAGCTCGGCGCGCAGCCCGGCCGGGAACTGGTCAGCGCGCGCTTCGCTATTACTGTTGTTGTGCATGGCTACTGGAGAAAGGGAGAAAGTAGTCGGGATTATTGCAGTCAATCCGGTGAAAAAAGTCGGTGTATTCACCGGCGGCGCCGGGCGACCCGGCGAAACCGGCCGTGCCACCTCAGCGCCCGCGGATGCGGTCCAGTTCGGCCGCCATCACGGCGTGGCTGCGCAGGGCCAGGTCGCTGGCCTTCTCGTCGGTCGAAACCGGCATGGGCGGCAATACGTTGATGAAAATGGTATGCCGGCACGGCGCGATGAAGCCTTTCTTGGGCAACATCTGAAAAGGTCCGTCGATGACTACCGGCAGGAGCGGCGTGCCGGTGGCAATGGCCGACTTGAAGGCGCCCTTCTTGAACTCGCCCAGCTCGCCGTCTTTGGTGCGGGTGCCTTCCGGGAAGACCAGGAGCGACTCGCCGCCTTTGAGCAGCGTTTCCAGCCGGCGGATGGCCTCGAACTGGCTCTTGAGGTCCTTACGGTCCACCAGCAGATGCCCGCTCAGGAATAGGTTCCAGCCAATAATCGGGACAAAGGCCAGAATCTTCTTGCCGATCATCTTCACCGGATAGGCCAGGTAGAAGGCGATCAGGACGTCGATCAGCGACTGATGATTCATGATCACCACGTGCGGCTTGCTGCGGTCGAGGTGTTCTGTACCGCTGAGCTTGACCTTCCAAAGCGGGCTGATGGACAAGGCGATGCGGCACCACAGCGCCGAGTGGTAATGCATGACCATGCGCCGGCGGTCGAACAGCGCCGTCAGCACAAACAGGGCCAGCTGGATCGGGATGAACAGCAGAAAGCAGATGGCGATCTCGAACCAGGTGAACAGCGACATTATGGCCAGCATAGTGGTTTCCTTGTAGATGGACAGGATAGCTCTCTGGAACACTAACCGGCCGGTTGGCGGAAGTCAAGGCAGTAGGAATACGTTTTTAGACGGCTGAAATATCTGGCAGAATCAATCTTTTCATTGTATATTAATGAATGAACAACCATTCATTAATATATGGGGAGGGGACTATGGAAACCATTCTGGTAACCGGGGCCTTCGGCAACGTCGGCCAAAGCACCTTAGCGGCCTTGGCCGAGCGTCCGGTCGCGGTACGAGCCTTTGACGTCGACAACGCCGTCAACCGCCGCCGGGCGCGCGCCCGCCCGGCGGGCACCGAGGTACTGTGGGGGGACTTACGCGACAGTGCGGCCGTGGTTCGGGCGGTGCGCGGCGTTTCAGCGGTCATTCACCTGGCGGCCATCATCCCGCCGCTAGCCAACCGGTTCCCCGAATTGGCCCGTGCCGTCAACGTCGACGGCACGGCCAATCTGCTGGCAGCCATGGCCGATGAGCCGAGCCCGCCGCGCCTGGTCTTTTCGTCGTCCGTGGCCACCTATGGCGACCGGGTTGAGGACTGGTTCATCAAGGTGGACGATCCGTTGTGCCCTTGCGCCGATGATGAATACGCCCGCCACAAAGTGGCCTGCGAAGGCCTGATCCGCCAATCCGGCTTGAACTGGGTTATCTGCCGCCTATCCTATATCGTCTGGCGCAAAAAACTGGCGCTTGATCCACTGATGTTCCGCATGCCGTTGGCCACCAGGTTGGAAGTCTGCCACACCCTGGACACCGGCCTGGCCCTGGCCAACGCGGCCTTCTGCGATGAAGCCATCGCTGGCACCTTCAACCTGGCGGGCGGCGAGAGCTGCCGCACTGACTATCGCACTTACCTGGACCGTATGCTGCGCAGCTTTGGACTAGGCGGGGCGCGTTTTTTGCCTGATGCGGCTTTCTCGCGCACCGGTTATCACTGCGGCTGGATGGACACGAACGAGGCCCAGCGCCTGCTGCGCTTCCAACACCACAACCTGGATTTCTACTACGACGAAGTGCGCCGGGAGGCTGGTCCGCTAAAGGGCCTGATCAGCCTGTTTCGCCCCCTGGTCCAGGCTGCCATCCGGGGCCGTTCCAGCTATCTGCGGCTGGCGGGGCAGACTCTCGGTTGAACCACCTATCGCCGGCAGCTTGCAACCAAGGGCATGCTCCACCGTCTGGCGCACAAAGTCCAGAATATCGGCCTCGGCCAATGGCAGACTGGTGGCCCGCCCCAGCCGGACGGCGTCGATGCAGCCCAACAGAAAAACCGTCAGGGCCGGCGCTACCAGGCGTGGCTCCAGGCTGGGGGACAGTCCCCGCCGACTGGCCACCTCGGCCAGCAGGCCGCCTAACAGGCCGGTCAGGCTGGCCAGTTTGGCATCGAGGCTGGTATAGGGCAGACCGACGGTCATGAACAGGCTGATCAGGTCGGTATCGCGCAGTAAGGCCGGCAGAAAGCGGTCGATGATTAGCGCCAGCCGCCACTCGGCATCCGGCGCCGCGGTGCAAGCCTCCTGCAATTCGTCCCAGAATTCCGCCCAGCCCTCCTCGATGATACAGCGAATCAGGTGCTCTTTGCTCTGGAAATAGGTGTAGACCGAACCGACCGGCAAGCCCAGGGGAGCCATGATGTCGGCCAAACTGGCGGCATGAAAGCCGCGGACGGCAAACTGGCGCTTGGCCTCGCCCAGAATGGCGGCGCGCTTGGTTTCATCGCGTTCTCTAGCTATGATGGTCTCCTCGGGCAGGCGCCCGGCGGCGGCGGCTTCCCCCGCCGGTGGCACGCTGCCTGTGCCGGCAGTATAGCACGGCAACCATCGGCTGTCAGTCCGGCGAGACTGGTGGCGCAGGCCTTGCTGCAAGGCTACTGGATGGACGAGGTCGCCGCCACCATCGCCGGCCACGAGGCTCAGCTCGGCGACCGGCTGGGCGCGCCGCTGACCATCGCCAAAATCGAGGCGCTGCTGGCCGGTAGCGCCTCGCCGCTACCGCAGGAAATCTAGCAGGGTGTTGAAAAACGCGGATGCGGCTTTTCAACACTTCAAAAGCCGGTACAATTACGCAGCATAGCGCAAGCTATGCGAGGAATTGTTAAGGTTGTTGAGAAAGCAACCGGCTTTTTCAACAACCTGCTAGAGGTTCACCGCATACGAAATGGCGATGACGATGGCCAGGATGACCACCGTGTAGATCACCAATGACACGGTGTACGGCTTTCCGGTCTTGCCGTTGTACTTTTTGCCGCACTTGTCGCACTTGACGGCGCTGACTAGTTTCGGGCCGAGCACGCCGCCCCACCAGGTGTGGTTGATGCGTGTGATCTTGTCGCCGCCGCAGGCCGGGCAATTGACGTATTGTACCATGACAGGCTCCTTTCGCCGGCCGCTGCGCCGAATCCGTACTACGGGTCGGGCCGCGGCCTGACTCAAGTATAGCCGTGCCGGGCCGGCTGTCAAATTCGCCACACTGGTCTACTCGTAGGCCCCGCAGGCGAAGGGCGCGCTGCGCAGCGCCCCGCTTCGGTCGTAGCCCAGAAAGGGAAGAGCCGCTGCCGGCAGCGCCGCCCAGTAGTCGGCAGGATCAGAACCAGCCGCCAAGACCGCCGAACTGGCGTTAGTGCGGTAGTCGGGGAAGCTCAGGCCAGGATCCAGCACCTGGGCATTGGTCAGCGGCACCCTGGCTGGGATGTAACTATCCCAGTACAAGTAATCGTCCATATCCAGCCGGTAACCCCAAAAGGCGTTGTAGCGGATTTCGCTGCTGTCCGACATTGGGCCAGCCCAGATAATAGCCGACTCGTCGCCTTCCTCGATGTCGCCTTCGCTGACGAAAAGATTGTTGTAGACCAGCGGCTGGCTCTGATAAGCGCTATCGTTGTTAAAGTACACCCCACTACGGTTGCGGGTGGTGGCGCCAGGAGCGGCGGACGTGACCAGAGTATTGCCGATCAGGCTGAGGACATGGTTAGCCATGGAAGGATTACGGTCAATGCAGAAGCCGCTCCAGTTGCTCGGATTAGCCGTGGCTGGGCGACCGGAGGCGATGACGTTACTGATGAAGGTGGCGCTGCCGTTAACCTGCACGGCGTAGGCCGACGCCGCGCTATCGTCCACACCGACCTGGGCATAACCGTCTTCTTGAGGCGCATTGATGCCGCAAGCCGCAAAAACCGGCGCGGTGCCGGCGTCGCAGGAAATAGCGTAACTGGCTCCGTTGGCCATGGCATTGCTGCGGGCGTAGATCAGGCAGTTCCAGATTACCGGCGCGGCGCCGGTGGTAACCGACAGCGAGTAGGTCATCTCGTTGTTTTCGGGCTGCGGTTTGATGGCCAGGCCATGCAGGCGGCTATCGTTTGGAGAGTTCTGAATGCTCAACACGGCAGCCGCGCCGGGCGAGTCCAGCACGGTGTTATGGTCGACGGGATGGGTTACGATTGATCCGCTGGCCGCGCCGTCCCAGCCGCCGAACAAGTGCGTCGTGTTAGAAATGACCAGACCACCCGTAAGCGAGTAATTGCCTTCCGCCAGCATGATCACCGGCTGGTCGCCGGGATTCATGCCGTTGCGGGCTTCCATGGCCAGCTCCAGTCCACCGGGAGCGCTGCGTAAGTGCTCAAGGCCCGGGCCATTCGGTTCCACCCAGTAGAAATAACGCAGGTCCACCGCCGGCAAGGCAACTTGCCGAGTGCCACCCACCAGCGGGTCGGTAATGGTCAACACCAAGTCCGAGACGCTACCGAAGGGCCATATTCCCGGATTCAAAACCGTCATCCGCCGCCCGCTAACCGTGCTGTCCGGCGATACCAAAACAAGGGAGTTGATCTCTCGCGACTCAGCGGCCGCAGGCAGGGTATTGGGAAAGTCCAGCAGAATCGGGCCACGCGCGTCCACGTAGGGCGTTTCCAACAAAGGCGCCGGCATATAGCCGTTGACCAAGGCCGGCCGCCAGTCGGCATCCAGGCTGACGGCGTAGGTTCGATCGGTGCCTGCCGGAGCCCTCAAGCCCAGATACAGGATAGTAGGCGCGGCCACGGTCAGGCGGCCGTAGTACGGGGAATCGACATCAACATCCACCGCGCCGGCCAGGGACCGGCCTTCGGCGTCGTAGAGGAGCAGCTCAGTGGCCAAGAGGTACATCAGGTCCTGGTCGGCCAGGAAAAGGCAATACGTACCGGCCAAGGCCAGCTCAACCTTGCAGTAGGCCGTGAGTCCGCCGGATACAGCCAGGTCGCCTAGGCCGGTTGGCCCGGGCGCGAAAGACTGGGGGGCGACCGGCACCAGGCCAAGGGAGGCAGCATTCGAACCGGCCACGATGTCCATGATAACGCTGCCGCTGGTCAAGACACTGTCAGCGGCGTCGTAGGCGGTGACGGTAATAGTCCGGTCGGAGCCGGTCGGAATGCCGGACAAGGTCAGGCTGAGGGCGGCGCCGGCATTGAAAGTGGCGGTGGTTTCCTTGGTACTCATATCCGGCGCGCTGCAAACCAGCTTAACGCTGGTGGTGCCTGGCGCGATAATCCGGGCGCCAGAGAGGCCTTGGCCGAGCAGCTCGGCGGCCAGGGCGGCTAGGCCGCGTTCGGACGGAACCGCCGCTTCAGGCTGGCGCAGGTTTACCGTAATGCTGCCGGAAGCGAAATTCAGCGGCCAGGCGCAGGTTGTCAGCAGGCCGAGCACAAGCGCCAGCGCGGTAGCGCCTAATAATAATGTGGCTGTCAGTTTCATCGGTTTCTCCATCTCAGCCAGAGTATATCACACGCGCCAAACTTATCAATCTGGATATCCGGTCAAGCGCGGCCGTGCCCGCCTGGTCGCCAGGCGCGACTGTCGGATCAACGCCGGGCGAAGGGCCGGATGACGGCTTTCAGGAAGATGTGGTCGGAGGGCAGCAAGCGGCGCTCGCGGAAGGTGGCCGGGATGTCGCCGACCATCATGCCGCCGTCCAGGATGGCGATGTCCTCGGTACAGAAAATATAATCTAGCTGGTTGAAGCTGGCCGTCTCGCCGAAGTGGTAATGCGAGAAGCGGGCGGAGGCCGGCACGCCCATGGCTTCGAGCACGTCGCGGAAAGGCAGGGCCAGGAAGGGCTCGAACTCGAACTGCTGATCGCCGCGCACCAGGATGCCGTTGAAGTCGCCCAGCACCACGCAGTTGGTCAGCCGTACCAGCGAGCAGAGGGCTTGCACCTCCTGGACGCGCTTCTGGAGGCCGGCGTCACGGCCGTAGTGCGACTTGAGGTGGACCACGAAGAAGTCCAGCTTGATGCCAGCAAAGGTCAGGTTGATGCCCAGCAGGTTGCGCGAGAAGTCGCCCTTCATGTTGCGGGCCTTGACGTCGTAGAAGCGCCCCTTCTTGAGCAAGGCGCCGACGAAGATGCCGCGCGAACTGTTCTGCTGGTGCAGGTAGCAGTCGTAGCGGTCATCCAGGAAATAGTGGTTGAAGTTGCGCAGCGTCTCCAGGCCGCCGACTTCGCACAGGCCGACGAAGTCAAAGCCCTCGTCCAGGATGGTCTGCCCGATGGCCGCGATCTTGGCCAGGTCCTTGTTGGGGTTGTAGATCGACTTGTTCATAGCCAGGTAGTCGGCGTGATCCAGGGCGCTTAATTCGGCCGGCGTATACGCGTGGTCCAGCAGCATGTAGAAGTTTTCGGCGTTGAAGGTGGCGATCTTCAGGATCGGCGCCGCCGGGGTAGCCGGCGGCGCGTCCGAAACCCCGGGCTGGTCAGACGACACCGAATTCCGCCGCCACCCGCTCGTAATAGGTGATGGCCTGCCGGACGTAGGTGCGCTTCTCGGCGTAGCTGCCGGGGAAGAAGGCCCGCTTGAAGCCGTTCACCACCAGTTCCTTGAGGCGCGGCGCCGGCATGTCAAAGTGCCGGGTGGCCAGACAGTATTCGGTGGTCACCGTGGTGTTCGATACCAGGCGGTTGTCGGTGCACAAGGTTACTGAAATATGATTGTCCAGCATGCGGCCCAGCGGATGGCTGGCCAGGTCCTTCATTTCGGGCACGGTCTGCAGGTTGCTGGTCAGGCAGACTTCCAGGGTGATGCGCTTGCCGGCGATGTAGTTGACCAGGTCATTAACGTAGCGCGCCGGGTCGGCGATATCGGGCGAGAGCACCTTCGATTCATCGAACAGGAAGAGGCCGTGGCCGATGCGGTCGGCGTGCAGCTTGGTGATGGCCTGGAAGATCGACTCCGGGCCGTAGGCCTCGCCGGCGTGCACCGTCTTCATCAGGAAGCGCTTGTGCACGTAGTCGTAGGATTCGCGGTGGTTGTCGGCCGGGTAGCCGTACTCGGCGCCGGCCAGGTCGAAGCCGACTAGCTGGATGTCGCTGCCCCGGGCGATGGCGATAGCGCCCTTGGCCAATTCCAGCGACACGTCACGGATCACCTCGCGCGAGCTGGAGTACTGGTGCAGCCCGAAAAACTGCCGGTAGAACGGTGAGAATTTTTCATTGCAGAAGCGCATGGCGCAGGCGATGAGGCCATACTCGAATTCCGGCTCGCCGGCCACCACCAGGGCGGCCAGCTCCTGCTTGGCGCGCTTCAGACCGCGGTCGGCCGCTCCTAGCACGTCGCTCAAGGACATGCGGTCGTTCATCATCAGCTGCGGGGCGAAGCGCGGCTCGATGTAGCGCACGCCTTCGGCGAAATTGTCCATGGCCAGCTCGTAGGAGATGCGCTCGATAGCCTCGGCATTCTGCATCACCGCGCAAGTGTAGGCAAAACCCTTCAGGTATTCGTTGAGGTTGGCGTAGCGGTCCTTGAAGACGGTGGCGCGCAGGCCGTCCTCGGTATAGCTTGGCAGTTCTACCTTGGCGTCGCGCGCCAGCTCGACCAGGGTGCCCAGCCGCATGGAACCGTCCAGATGCAGGTGCAGGTCTGTCTTGGGCAGCCTGCGCAGGAATTCGAGTGAATATTCAGTCACAACATTTCTCCTTACCGATACGGGAATCGCCGCCGGTTCTTTATTGACCGCCCGGCCGAAGGGATCGACAGCCTGCTAGGTAATCATGGAAGGTGCGGCGCAAACCCCTCCGGGACGAGCTCCAGCATAGACCTGGCTGGCGGCGGCGTCAAGCGCGGCTGCTCTGGATGCGCGGCCGATCCTTTGCTATACTGTCGGCGGCTCCCCCCCGGCGCCACAAGGAGCTATGCATGGCCATCGATATGCCGATTTTCGGGACGGGACCAGTCGAGCCGCTAATTATGGTGTCAGCCAGCCGGCTTTCGCCAGAGGAAATAGGCATCACCTGCGCCATCGAGTTCCCGACCGGCAGCCACCAGGCGGCGGATAGTCCCTTCTTTGGCATCGGCGCCCAGGCCAACGGACTCAGCCTGATCCTGGAACCCGTCCGCTGGCCGGCAACCGAGGCCGGCAGCGGCTGGTGGTCTAACCGCGCCGTCTTTGAATACCGCGCCGCCCTGGCTGTGCCGACTGACGGAACTGAGCCCAGGTTGGAGGTAACGGTCGGTTGGCAGCTATGCCTCGACGATACCAGCTGCCTGGCGCCTGGCTCCACCACCCTGTCCGGGCTGCCGATCGGGGCGCAGCTGCGCGTTGCCGTCCAGGCGGCGACGACCGACCCGAATGCCGGCAGCCGGCCGGGCGTCTTGCCGCTCATGATGACGGCCGGAGTGCTATTGTCGGCCTTGGCTGGCCTGAGCGCATTGCGCAAGGCAAACCGACGCAAGGAAAACCGCCCGGCGGGCAGCAAGGATTAATAAAACCTGGGTATGCACTTGACTAAGGTATATACCACCGGTAGTATAGCTAGATGGAAAAGTATCCGGCAGATCAACAAGCTTTCGAACAATTGATCA
>MIAR01000027.1 GCA_001829185.1 Spirochaetes bacterium GWB1_60_80 | reverse complement strand
AAACTCTAGTCCAAGCTTATCCTTGGACTAGAATTTGACTTATGAGGCAACCACCTCGTAGGACTAGATTTTATTATGAGGCAACACGGGCGCCTGCCGCATTTGACCACTGGCCGAGTCACATTTGACCACCGGCCGCCTAGGCACTACAGTGATGGTCAGAAGGATATCGCATGCTTGATTTTGTCATCCTGATTGGCGGCGCCGCCCTGCCCAGCTTGGCGCTGGCCCTGTGGATCTACCGTCGCGACCGGGCGCGGCCGGAGCCCTTGTCCCTGGTCGGCCGGGCCTTGGTTTTGGGCTTTTTAAGTACCATCCCGACCATCATCTTTGGCTTGTTGCTGGATCTGCCGACTAGCTGGCTACCAGGTACTGTGGCGCGGGCCGCCTGGTCAGCCTTCATTGCGGCGGCCTTACTCGAAGAATCAATCAAGTATTTCATCATCAAGCGCTTTTTCTATCGCTTGCCGGCCTTTGACGAGACGCTCGACGGTATCGTCTATGCGGTGATGGTCAGCCTGGGCTTCGCCTTCGCCGAAAACATCCTTTACGGTTTAGGCAGCCATGGCTGGTTACTGTTGCGCGCTTTTACGGCGGTGCCGCTCCACGCCGCCGCCGCCGGCATCATGGGCCACTGGTTTGGCCGGGCCCGCCTTCAGGCCGACCAGGCGGTGGCCGGGCGGCTCTTGCGCCGCGGCTGGTTGTTGGCGGTTTTGGTGCATGGCGCCTACGATTTTTGCCTGATGCTGGGTGGCGGGCTGGCCCTTGGCGCGCTGTTGGTATTGCTGGTCAGCCTGGTCCATTTGCTTGGCTTGATTCGACAAGCCTGCGCCTACGATGACCGACTCACCGGCACCCAAGCAGACGCCGGACGGCCGGAAGGGGAGCGTCTGGCCGGTGGACCAACGATATTCTTCTGAAATTTCAAGCGCCGGTCGGGAAAAAGCTGGCGTTTTAGCTTATAATTAACTTGACAACTAATGTAGTTTTGTCATAATAGGGAGGCGATCATGTTAGAAGCTCAACCAAGTTCGGAGGAATTAATGACCCTGACCAGCCCCTCTTTTGCCAACGGCGCCTATCTGCCTTCTACCTGCGCCTATGAGGCCGAAAACCAGTCGCCTATCCTGGCCTGGACCGAAGTGCCGGCCGGCGCCGCCTCGCTGGCCCTGATCTGCGAAGATATCGATCCGAGCGACACCCTGCCCTGGACGCATTGGCTATTGTGGAACATTCCGCCGAACGAGACGATGCTGCCGAGCGGCGTTTCGGCCTACGAGCATTTCCCGAATGGCATGGACCAAGGCTATAACGACTTCCTGGAACTTGGCTGGGGCGGACCCTGTCCACCGCTTGGCCTGCACCAGTATAGCTTTGTCCTCTACGCCCTGGACTGCTGTATCCAGCCGGCCAGCCGGACACGCGCCGATTTCCTGGCTGCCTTGGAAGGCCATGTCATGGCCACGGCCAGCCTGACCGGCTTTTATGAGTCGGAAAACATCCTGGTTTCCTACCAACGCGCCCGGCGCGGCCAGGCCTTGCAGCTCTAACAGGTTGTTGAAAAAGCCGGTTGCTTTCTCAACAACCTTAACAATTCCTCGCATAGCTTGCGCTATGCTGCGTAATTGTACCGGCTTTTGAAGTGTTGAAAAGCCGCATCCGCGTTTTTCAACACCCTGCTAACAATCTGCTAGGCATGCACAGCCCTCCACTGGGACAGCCGGCGCCCGCATGACAGCCGGCCGGCTTCCGGTGTATAGTGCCGGCATGAAAAGCGCGATCGATGTCCTGTACGAAGATGATTTTATCCTGGCCGTCAACAAGCCGGCCGGTATCCTGTCGGCGCCTGACCGCTATGATCTTGAGGCCCCGGTGGTACTGCCGCTGTTGGAGCCGCTACACGGTCAACTCTGGCCGGTGCACCGTCTGGACAAGGACACCTCAGGCGTGCTGCTGTTCGCGCGCGACGCCGACAGCCACCGTATCATTTCCACGGCCTTTGAATTCGGCCAGGTGCACAAGGTCTACCATGCCCTGGTGGCCGGCAGTCCGGCCTGGACCGAGACGGTCTGCGAGCTGCCCCTGACCCCGGACGGCGACCGCCAGCACCGCACCATCGTCGACGGCGCCGGCAAGGATTGCCGCACCGCCTTCCGGCTGCTGATGCGCCATCCCTTCCTATCGCTGGTGGAGGCCAAGCCGGAAACCGGCCGCACCCACCAGATCCGCGTCCATCTGGCGGCGCTGGGCTGCTCGGTGGTCTGCGATCCGCTCTACGGCAAGGCCGAACCGGTCTACCTGTCGCGCATCAAGCGCCGCTGGCAGGGCGACAACGATGGCGAGCGGCCGTTGATCAGCCGTTGCGGCCTGCATGCCGTCAGCCTGAGCCTGACCCATCCGGACAGCGGCGTCAGCCTGACTATCGAGGCGCCCTATCCGAAAGACTTTCGCGCGGCGGTTAACCAGCTCGGCAAGATCAGAAGCGCCTGACCAACCGGGCGTTATAGCGCTGGCAGACTCCTAGCGCAGCACGGCCACCAAGACCAGCAAGCTTAGTATCTCACCCAGCTCGATGGCGGCGCCGATGGCGTCGCCGGTGTAGCCGCCGATATTGCGCTTGTACCACAGGCCGACCAGCAGGCCGGCTAGCGCCGCCACCAGCCCGGCTGCCAGGTATAGGGTGATGGCCGGCAGGATGCCTCGCCAGAGGGCCATCAGCAGGAAGGCTGGGCTGGCGGCTAGACAGAAGCCGATGGCGCCTTGGGTGGCCGAGAAAGGGCCGACCATGGCGGCCAGGCCCTTTTGGCTGGCCGGCTGCTGGCTGGCGGCCATGATGACGCCGGCCAAGCGACCGACGGCCGGAACTACCAGGCCGGCCAACCAGAACCAGCGGGCGTCGGCCTGCCCCAAGAGCTCGGCCAGGGCGGCCAGGCGGCCGGTCAGCAGCATAAAGCCGGCGAAAAAGGCGAAGGCGCCGATCCGCGGGTCCTTGAGCACGGCTTTCTTTTTTTCGGCGTCACCGATCACGCCGCCGGCGTCGGCCGTGTCCAGCCAGCCATCGAGGTGGAAGAGGTTGAAGGCCAGGTATTGGCAGAGCAGCGCCAGGCCGGCGGCCAGCAGTCCGGGGCCGAACAGCAGCCAGCCGACCCACCCGCCGGCCAGCAGGCAGAGTCCGGCCGGCAGGCCGACCAGCGGCATGAACAGGCTCATGCCGCTGTAGTCCGGCTCGCCTGCTAGCGGCAGCGGCAGCCGCGACACCAGCGTGAAGGCGCTGGCGAATTGGTGCCATAATTTTTTCATAGTTCCCCCAGCAGGGCCACCAGCGGTGCCAGCTGGGCCCAGTCGAATAGCTCCAGCTCCACCACGCCATTAAAGCCGGCCAAAAAGGGTCTTGTGGCCTGGAACCAGGCTTCCTGGCCGCTGAAGGGTCGGTGGTCGCGGCCGTCGACGCAGCCGTGCAGGTGAATTTCTTCTATTGATGACCGATAGCGTTCCAGCCAGGCGGCCGGCGAGTGGCCTTCCAGCTGCAGGTGGCCCAGGTCCAGGCAAAGCGGTGGCGCGCCGCTCAGGCCGGCCGCCGCCCGCGCCGCCGTAACGGCCGCCAGGGCCGGCATAAAGGTGGCCGCCCGGGTGTTCTCCAGCCGGAAAGGCCGGGCGTAACGGCGTTGCCAGCCGGTTAGCCGGGCCGCAAAGTCGGCTAGCGTCGTCGGGTCGCGCGGTGGGTGCACCACGTAGCCGCCGACGAAATCAGCCGTCAGCTCCAGTAATTCTTCGTGTTCGTCGGCGATCTCGTCCGGTAAGTGCAGGGTGTAGCCAAAGCGGCTGGCTAGCTGTCGGATGCCGGCCCACTCAGGGCGTACCAGCGCCCGCGTCTCGTCGTCGTACATGAAGAAGAGTAGCTCCACCTGGCGCACGGCTGCCTTGTCGGCCAGGAAACGCAGGTTTTCCAGCCAGCTGCCGGCTGTCACGTAGGAGGGGACGGATATAATCATGTTACTTGAGGCGCAGGCTCAGGCCGGCCACCAGCAGCTCCACCCGGTCACAGGCCGCGGCCAGGCGGGCGTTGACCAGCCCCAGCGCCAGGCCGTAGCGGCGGCTTAAGGGGTCGGCTGGGATGATGCCCATGTTGGTCTCGTTGGTGACGATGACGATGTCCGTCGGCAGGGCGGCGATGAAGGCGGCCAGCAGGTTCTCCCACTCGGCCTCGCGGCCTGAGAAGAACAGGTTGTTCAGCCACATTGGCATGCAGTCCACCACCATGGCGTTGCGCACCACCCGGTGCAGTTCAACGGGCTCCTCGATAGTGGTGAATTGCCCCTGGCGCTCGGCCTGGTGCCGGCGGATGCGGTCGGTCATCTCGTCGTCGAAGGCCGTGGCGGTGGCCAGGAAGAAGCGCTCGCCCGGCCAGTCGGCGGCCAGAACCAAGGCGCGGCTAGACTTGCCGGATTTGACGCCGCCGGTTAACAGTGTTCTCATGCCCCGACGATAGCGGCGGTAGCCGGTCGCGTCAAGGGCAGGCGCCGCGCCCCGCTGGTCACCTGGTCGTTTAAATGGTCCAGATCGACTCGCCGGACAGGATTTTCTCGATGGTGGTCTTGAGGCTGGCGGCGTTGATCGGCTTGCCGATGAAGCCGTCGAAACCGGCCTTGCGGGTCTGCTCCAGATCGTCCTGCATAACGTTGGCCGTCAGGGCGATGATACGGGTGTTGGCGAAGCGAGGGTCTTGGCGCAATTCGCCCAGGATGGTATAGCCGTCCTTTTTGGGAATATGCAGGTCGAGCAACACCATATCGTAGCGGTCTGGCTCTGGTGGTAGCCTGGCCAGGGGGTCTTCTTCGACCTGGAAGATATTGTCCTTGCTGGCGCCGATCAAGGCCAACAGCCGGGAAATTACGATTCGGTTATTTTCGTCATCTTCCACGATCAGGATTACGGCCTCGGCCAGTTGGATGGTTCTCATGTGGATCCTTTCGCGTGCGTGGCGCTTTGCTCGGCTAACGGTATGGTGAACCGGACTTTGGTGCCTTTTTTTGGAATGCTTTCCATCTGGATGGTGCCGCGGTGCAGGTCGACCAGACGCTTGACGATGGCCAAGCCCAGGCCGGAGCCTTCGCCGGTGCCGCGCTTAAGCGGGTCGGCCTGCGCGAATTCCTGGAAAGCGGCTGACAGTTCAAGCTTGGTCATGCCCCGGCCGCTGTCTTCAATCGCAAAGACCACGTCGTGCTGTTCGACCCGAGCCGACAGTCGGACATATCCTTTGTCGGTAAATTTAACGGCGTTTGATAGCAAATTCAGCATGATTTGGCGCAGCCTAGTCTTGTCGGCATAGATGGCCGGAAATGGACCATTGGCGTAGACCTCGAATTGCAACAGCTTGTTCTGGAACAGGCCTGTGGCCAGGCTGGCCGCGTCGCGCACGAGGGCCGCAGGATCGAGCGGCTCGATGAACAGCTCCATTCGGCCGGACTCGATCTTGGCCAGGTCGAGGATGTCATTGATCAGCGACAATAGGTAGCGCCCCGAGCTTTCGATGCGGTGCAGCATATCCTGTTGCCCGTCGTTCAGGTGGCCTTCAACGCCTTGCTGCAGCAGGTAGGAGAAATTGATGATCGAATTAAGCGGCGTGCGTAGTTCGTGGCTCATGGTGGCCAGGAAACGGGTCTTGCTGCGGTTGGCCGCCTCGGCCTCGGTTCTGGCTTGGCGGGACTGGCCATAAAGCTGGGCGTTGAAGATGGCCAGGGCGGCATGGCTGGCCAAGGTGGAGCAGAATTCCAAGTCATGACTACCGAAATCCGCTTCGCCGGCGCTACGCCAGACAACCATGACGCCGAGGATGCGGTCTCGGGCTATCAGGGGCACGACCATGATTTTGTCGCCGGCTTCATCGTTACCAGTCCCTTCGATATGTTGGGCCCGCGGATCGGCGTCGAGGTCGTTGATGATTTCGCTCTGGCCGGTCAATGCCACGCTGCCGACAATGCCGCTGCCGGGCTCGACGTGGCCGCGACTGATGGCTTCGCTGTCCGGGCCGCAGACCGAGGCCACCGAGAGGCTGTTGTCGCGACTGTCCAGCAGGTAGACGGCGGCGGCGTCCTTGGTCAATATGTGACGCGCCTTGGCGGAGATGATGTCCAGCACGGCGTCCAGCTCCAGCGAGGAGGACAAGTCGCGGCTGATCTCCAAGAGGACATGGCTTTCGGCGTCGCGGTTACGGGCCTCCAGCGACAGTTTGGCGTGCCAGGTGGCCAGGGTGGCCTGTTCGGCGAAGCTCAGGATGGGCGTCAGCATCATTGTCTGGAAATAGCCCGGCGTAAACGAATCGAGGCAGAGCACGCCGATAACCTGGTCGCCGGCGCGCAGCGGCACGCCCAGCCAGGAGCGGATCAGGAGGTCTTCGGCCGTGGGCACCCGCAGCTTCCATTCGGGCGACAGCCGGACGTCGTCGATAATGATAGGCGTGTTGTCGCGCAGGCAGCGGTTGGTGAGCCGGTATTCGCGCTGATTGAAGCAGGTTCCCAGCAGTTGACCGCTGTTGGGCAAGCCGACCGCCGCCTTGAAGACCAGATCGCCGCCCTGAACCAGCAGGATTGAAGCCGAGTCGAAGGGCAGGATTGAATGGAGGCTGGCCAGTATCTCGGCCAGGATTTCTTCGAGCGCCTTGTTGCCAAGCAGCGATTGCCACAAGCGGGCCAACGCGCTGGCGAAATCGGCGTTGGAGATTTCCAAAGATCCGGCTGTGTGGTTCATAGTCACAGTCTAGGGCTTAATTTGGCCGTATGCAAATTTTAAGTAAAAAAAACCGCCGCTATAGCGCGGCGGTCGATGGCGCGCTGAGCTGCGCGTCGTTCGGCGCAGCATCCCGCCGCCTTTAGCAGGTTGTTGAAAAAGCCGGTTGCTTTCTCAACAACCTTAACAATTCCTCGCATAGCTTGCGCTATGCTGCGTAATTGTACCGGCTTTTGAAGTGTTGAAAAGCCGCATCCGCGTTTTTCAACACCCTGTTAGCTGTTCTTGGCGCGGAAGTCATCCATGAATTGGATGGTGGTCTGGACGTCTTTCAGGCTGACGGCGTTGTAGGCCGACAGGCGGATGCCGCCCATGGAGCGGTAGCCCTTAGTCTGGACGATGCCGGCCGCCTTGGCGGCCTTGATGAAGGCCTCGTCGAGCTCGGCTTTGGGCAGCTTGAAGTCGATATTCATCCAGGAGCGCGAATCGATCTTGGCCAGGCCCTGGTAGAAGCCGGCTGAATTGTCGGCGGCGGCGTAGAGAAGCTTCTGTTTCTGGTCGTTGATCTTGCCCATGGCGGCCAGGCCGCCGTTCTTCTTGAGCCACTTCATGGTCAGGTTGAGGATATAGATGGAGAAGCAAGGCGGGGTGTTGTGCATGGACTGCTTGTCCTTGAATACCTTGTAGCTCATCATGGTGGGCAGGTCGTCGATGGCCTTAGTCAGGAAGTCGTTTTTCATGGCCACCACGGTGACGCCGGAGGGGCCAAGGTTTTTCTGGGCGCCGGCGTAAAACATGCTGAACTTGGTGAAGTCCAGCGGCCGGCTGAAGATATCAGAGCTCATGTCGCAGACCAGCGGCTTGCCTTTAACGTCGGGGATGTATTGCCACTGGGTGCCGCAAACGGTGTTGTTGCTGGTGTAATGGACGTATTCGGCGGCCGGGTTGAGGGCCAACTCGGACTGTTTGGGAATGGCCACGAACTTTTCGCCCTCCAGCTCCATGTTGGCCGGCGTGGTAACCTTGCCGTAGCGCTTGGCTTCCTTGGCGGCGGCCTTGGCCCAGTTGCCGGTCAGGATATAGTCAGCCTGCTTGTCCTTGCCGTTGCCCAGGAAGTTCCAGGGTAGCATCATGAACTGGGTGCTGGCGCCGCCGGTGGTAAAGAGGACGTGGTAGTCCTTGGGCAGTCCGGCCAGTTCGCGGAACAGGTCCATGGTTTCCATGTGCAAGGCATCGTATTCCTTGCCACGGTGCGATACTTCCATAACGGAGCAGCCGGTGCCGTTCCAGTCCAGCATTTCGTCGCGGGCCTGCTCCAGGACCTCGACCGGGATGGCGGCCGGGCCGGCCGAGTAATTGATGACGCGCTTCATTATTTGGCTCCTTTGACGTAGTTCTGGACGCGCTCGACGATGCAATCGCCCAGGCGGACCAGGTTTTCGGCGGTGGAAGCGCCCAGGTGCGGCGCCAGCAGGGTGTGGGGGGCGGTCAAAAGCGGCGAGCCGGTCGGCGGTTCGGCGTAGAAGACGTCGGCGGCGTAGCCGGCCAGATCCCCGGTGGACAGGGCGGCGGCCACATCGGCCTCGACCACTACCTGGCCCCGGCAGGTGTTGATGATGCGCATCCCCTTTTTCATGACGGCGATGCTCTTGGCATTGATCATGCCCTTGGTTTCGTCGGTCAGCGGCGTATGGAGCGAGAGGTAGTCGGCTTGGGCATAGACCTTGTCCAGGCCCATCATCTCGGCGGCGTCGCTCTTCTCGACGTACTTGTCGTAGGCGATGACGCGCATGCCGAAGGCCTTGGCGCGGACGGCCACTTCGCGGGCGATGCGGCCGATGCCGACCAGGCCCAGGGTCTTGCCCAGGAGTTCAGTCCGCTCCAGTTCCTTCTTTAGCCACTTGCCTTGTTTCATGGAGGCATCGGCCGGGGCGATATTGGCCGGCATGGCAACCATCATGGCGAAGGCCAGTTCGGCCACGGCCACGCTGGAGGCCTCGGGGGTGTTGGTGACGGCGATTTTTTTGCTTTCGGCGTAGGGCACGTCGATGGTGTCGACGCCAACGCCGCCGCGGATGATAAACTTGAGTTTTGGCGCGGCGTCGATGATGTCCTTGGTTACCTTGGTCTTGGAGCGGACAATGATGATTTCAGCCTCGGCTACCTTGCCCATATCCTGGACCACGGTACCGAAGGCTTCCAGGCGCTTGGGCAGGTCGGCCTGGAAGGCGTCTGCCAGTAAGATTACCATATAAATCCTCCTCTTATATTGAGCGGCGTACAGCCAGGGACCGATCCAGTGGCAGGAAGGGCCGGGCCGCCCGCTGCCGGCCAGCGGCGCGCCAGGAAGGTGCCAAACGGCAGGTCCGGGGCAATCGGCGCCAGCGGAACGCAGGCCGGAGCCATAGTAACATGTATGTATTTATTGTCAAGAGCGGCCACCACTGAACCACCCGGACGACTCGGCGTTAACCGGCTGGGTTGTCGGCTGGCCCTTAACAGGGTGTTGAAAAACGCGGATGCGGCTTTTCAACACTTCAAAAGCCGGTACAATTACGCAGCATAGCGCAAGCTATGCGAGGAATTGTTAAGGTTGTTGAGAAAGCAACCGGCTTTTTCAACAACCTGTTAAATGGCTTCCGGTGCCGGGCAGCGGCCATTGAAGAGCGTGCACAGCAAGGCCCGGTCGTCGTGGGCCGGCGCCCCCATGGTAAAGCCGTCCAGGTCGCGGGTGACGGCCTTGACCAGCTCGGTCGGCTGGTCGCCGGCATGGTCGCGCAGTGCCTCTTCCAGGCGGTGGTGGCCGTATTCCTCGTCCAGGTAGCTGCGGGCCTCGATGATGCCGTCGGTGAACAAGATGATGCGGTCGCCGGCCTGGAGCGGCTCGCGCTGGGCGGTGTATTCCGGCGCCTCGAAGATGCCCAGGAAATTGCCCTTGCTGTCCAGCTGACGCACCGCGCCGTCGCGCAGCAGCAAGCCCGGGTGGTGGCCGGCGTTGGTATACTCGATGCTGCCGTCTTCCAGGTTGACGATGGCCACGAAGGCCGTCACGTAGCGCTCTCCCTCGCCCAGGATGTCGTACAGCTCCTCGTTGACGGCTCGGCAGACTTGGTCGGTGGCCACGCCCCAGTGCATGCGCGAGCGGAAGGCGATCTTGACCAGGGCGGTAACCAGGGCGGCGGCCACGCCGTGGCCAGACACGTCGGCCATGATCAGCCCGTAGGCGTTTTTGCCGATGCGGATAACGTCGTACAGGTCGCCGCCGACGTCGGCCATGGCCTCGTAGTAGCCGGCGAAATCCAATTCCGGCCGCTGCGGGAAATCGGCCGCGCCGGGAATGAAGGTGGTCTGCACCTTGCGGGCCATGGCCAGCTCGTGCCGGAACTCGTCGTTGCGGCGCTGCAAGGTCTCGTAGGCCTGCGACAGCTCGCGCGAATGCCGCTCCTGGTCGGGTAGGCCGGCGGCGGCGGCCTGCCGGGGCGGGCTGGCCGGCGGCAGCGGGCTGTTCGATTTGTTCAGCTCGGCCAGGAAATTCTGCAGATCCGGGTGGACTACGCAGTCCGGCGCGGACGGGAGCTTCCCAGCTAAGCGTGTCGCCTGGTTGTCTTCAGCGCCGGCGCCGGCGTCGGCGTTGGCCCCGGCCGGTCGGTCGTGATAACGTTTGGCGCATTCCAGGAAACTGTCCATGTCAAAACTATAGTAGCCCGTCGCCTTGGCGTCAATGCTATCTAGCTTGCATTCCCGCCAGCGGTGGGCTACACTTGCCGCATGACCATCATTCTAAAAAGACGCCTGGCCTGCCTCTTGACCGCCGCCCTGCTGCTGACCACCGTCCTATCCGCCCAGATCAGGCCGCGCCTGCCACAGCAGGTTCGCCAGGGCTCGCCAATGTTCGTACAGGTCGATACCGCTCAAGCTCTGCTGGGCGTCGGTGCCCGACTGGTTTACGCTAATGGCACGCGCAGCCCGCTTTTCCCGATGTACGCCCCGGAACGCGTCTTCCGCGCCGTCGATCTAGCCCAGGCCGCCCTGCCGCAACCCATCGTCAGCTTGGGCGGCGGCAACCAGCCGGCCGCGCCGGACGCCCCGGTGCACAACACCTGGCTGCTGGCCGTCCACCCCGACGCCCCGCCCGGCCCGGCCGTGCTGCAGCTGCTCGACGCCGCCGGCGCGGAACTGGCCCGGGCCAGCCTGGTCATCCTGCCGCGCGACTACCTGTCCGAGGACATCACCCTGACGCCGTCGCTGACCAGCCTGCGGGCCGACCCCGACCCCGTCAAGGAAGAACAGGCCCGGCGCTACAACGAAATCCTGGCCCGGGTCGACCCGGCCGCCGTCTACCTGGACAGCCCCTTCATCAAGCCGGTTACCAGCGAACGGCGCACCTCCTTCTACGGCGACCGCCGCCGCTATCTCTATTCCACCGGCGGCATCTCCTCCAGCATGCACGCCGGCATCGACTACGGCGTGCCCTCAGGCACCCCGGTGCTGGCGGCCGGGCGTGGTCGGGTCGTCATGGCCGAAGCGCGCCTCACCACCGGCAACACCATCATCCTGGAGCACCTGCCCGGCGTTTACAGTATTTACATGCACTTAGACAGCTTGGCCTGCGCGGTCGGCGACCTGGTGCCGCGCGGTTGGCTGATCGGCGCGGTCGGCATGACCGGCCTGGCCACCGGCCCGCATCTGCACTGGGAACTGCGCGTCAGCCGCATCGCCCTCGACCCCGAGGCCATGCTGGCTATTGACAATTTTCCCGAAATCGGTACAATGCACGACGCGACTGAGGGGAGGTGATTTTAATTAGCCAGATTATGATTGACGACAACGAGCCGCTGGAAAAGGCCATCAAGCGCTTCAAGCGTATGGTGGAAAAAGAAGGCATCATTCGCGAGTGGAAGAAGCGCGAGTTCTTCGAGAAGCCGTCCACCCTCCGCAATCGCAAGGAAAAAGCCATGGCCCGCAAGCTGATGCGCAAAAACCGCAAAGCCAAGGAAGGCAAGGCCTACTAAGACTCGCTCGGCGTCATCGCCCTTCGGTCGACTGTAACGTTTTGTATCAATCAACGACCCTGCCACTGCGGCGGGGTTGTTTTTTTCATGCTGCAGGTTTTTGAAAAGCGTCGAGTTTTTCAAAAACTTGCTAGGGCCTGGCGGCGTGCCGCCACCGGGCCATACGCTGCAAGCTGTCCGCCGCTGGGCTTGTGCCGGCCGGCCGTTCCTGGCGGACCGGCCGCCGCCCCGCCGGGGCGTCCGAGTTGGAGCGGCGGCCAGGCTTTCCGCTGCTGTCCCTGGCCCCGCTGTGGCCGGTGGCCAGGTCGGCCCAAGCGGGTGAGGGCAGTCCGAGCCAGAAAAAGGCCGAATCCCTGCCACGAACGGCTGGCGTCGGCGCGGATTTCAGCGTAGACTGTCACTCATGAACCGGCCACACCCCTTTCTGCATCCCTATCAAACCCCACAGAGCCTCCCGCAGGCGCAGGAGTAGGCCTTCCCATGCCCAGCCGCTTCAACCGTTTCGTGAGCCGCGTCTTCCGTAGTCTGGCTTCAATGCGGCTGGGGCTCAGCCTGTTCGGCTTGGTGCTGCTGGCGACCATACTGGGTACGCTAGTACCCGGGCTGTGGCCGGCTTACCAGCGCTCGGCCGTATTCGCCGGCCTGCTGCTGCTAGCGGTGGCCAACACCGCATTCTGCACCGTCCGGCAATTACCTGGCTTGGGGCGGCGGCGCTTTACCAGCGCCCGCCAAGCTTTCTACGGCTGGGGCGTTTGGCTGCTGCATGTCTCCATTATAGTCATCGCGCTGGGCGGCTGGGGTTCGGCTCGCTATGGCCGGGACGCCTACCTCGAGTTGACCGTGGGGCAGACCGCGCAGTTGCCGGCCGAGCTGGCTGGCGGCGAGGTAGTCAGTCTACGCTTGGATGATTTCCAGACGGACTACCATGCCGACGGCACGGTGGCCGAGTGGCGCAGCCTGGTTAGCCTGGATCGACCCGGCCGGCCAAGTCAGAGCGCGCTCATCCGCGTCAACCATCCGCTGGCCTTCGGCGCCGCCAATCTGCTGCAGTCGTCCTTCGGCAGCCGCTATCGGCTGGAGTTGACTCAAGATGGTCAGAGGCAGGCGGTTTCGGTCGATACCGGCCGGCCCGTCAGCTGGACCGCCGACGGCCGCCTGGCCATTCAGTTGGACGCCGCGTCGCCGGTAAACAGCCCCCCGCCAGGCGCCGCCGGCGAGGTGCCGCTGGAGGTCGTCGGCTATACGGTCCTGGTCGATGGCCAGCCGGCCGGGTCGGCCAGCGCCCGCTTTGGCCAGTCGGTGCGGGTGCGCAGCGGCTTGTCCTTCATCGTCCAGGAGCGGCAGGCCGTGTCTGGGCTGGCCCTCCGCTACGACCCGGCGCTGCCGCTGGTCTGGGCCGGCTTCGGCCTCCTGAGCCTGGCGTTGGTTGGCCTGCTGGCCGGCCGGCGCCCCGAGGTAGCCATCGTTCCCGGCCACCCGCCCGCCGCCACCCCGAGGAGTAAGCTATGAGTGCCTTCATCAACGCCGAGTACGGCCTATTCGCGGCCGGCCTGGCCGCCCTCTTCCTGGCCATGGCCAGCGGCCTCCTCCAGGCCGGGCTGCCCCGCCTCCGGATCGGCCGCCTGGCCTTCCCGGCCGGGATCGGCGCCAGCGGCCTGTTTTTGCTCTCGGCCACGGCGCGCAGCCTGGGCGCCGGCCGGCTACCCTTCGCCAGCATGTACGAGTTCGGGCTGCTGTTCATCCTGGCGCTGCAGGCCATCTGGCTGGCCTTCGAGCTGGCCCGCAAGCCGGCCGTCTACCGCCTGGTGCTGCTGCCGTTCAACTTCGTGCTGGCCGGCGTCATGCTGCTGTTCTTCCAGGAAAGCCGGCCGCTGATGCCGGCCCTGCAGTCGGCCTGGCTGTTCATCCACGTCCTGACGGCGGTGCTGGCCTACGGCCTGTTCGCGGTCGGCGCCGTGTTGGCCGTCGCCTGGCTGATCAAACCGGACGATGATGGGCTGTGGCGGACAATGGATCGCCTGGTCAGCCTGGGTTTCCCTTTCCTCAGCCTGCTCATCGTCAGCGGGGCGGTCTGGGCGCAGTACGCCTGGGGCAGCTTCTGGCGCTGGGACCCCAAGGAAACCTGGTCGCTGATTACCTGGCTGGTCTACCTGATCTACCTGCACGGCGCGCGGGTGCGCCGTTGGCGGCCGCGCAGCTGCGCCTGGTTCGCCATCCTGGGCTTCGTGGCGGTGCTATTCACCTTCTTTGGCGTCAACCTGCTCTTGTCCGGGCTGCACAGTTATACCTGAGGCTGCGGCCTGAGGCGGCCGGACAGGGCGACTGGAAGTGACGGCTGGAAACGGCGGCTTGCGGCGGCCGGCCGGGTAGTGTATCTTCTTCCCATCATGACCAAGCGGCAGAGGGAATTCCTAACAGGCGCGCGCGACACCATTCCCCTCCTGATCGGCGCCTTTCCCTTCGGCCTAATTTACGGTACCCTGGCCATGAGTGCCGGCCTGAGCGTGGCGGCGGCCTTTGCCATGTCGCTGTTCGTCTTCGCCGGCTCGGCCCAATTCATCGCCGTCGGCCTGTTCGCCCTGGGCGCCGCGCCGCCGGTCATCATCGTCACCACCTTCATCGTCAACCTGCGCCACCTGCTCTACGCCGCCAATCTGCTGCCCTTTCTGGGCGGGTTGTCGCGACGCTGGCGGCTGGCGCTGTCGTTCATGCTGACCGACGAGGTTTTCGCCGTGGCGGCCAAGCGCTATGCCCAGGTCGACGGCTCAAGCGACAAGCACTGGTACCACCTGGGGTCCAGCCTGGCCATGTACCTCAACTGGCAACTGTGCTGCGCCTTGGGCATTTTGGCCGGCGGGCTGATTCCGGGTATCGAGCGGCTGGGCCTGGACATCGCCATGTACGTCACCTTTATCGGCATGGTGGTGCCCTCCGTGCGCGACTTGCCGATGGCCCTGGCCGTCGGCGTGGCCGCCCTGGCCGCGCTGGCCTGCCCTACAACGCCGGGCTGGTCCTGGCCGGGCTGTGCGGCATCGCCGCCGGCTACGGCGCCCAGCTGCGGCTGCGCGCTGGCGGTCTAGGTCGGCCGGGCGCTCCTGGAGGCCAGTCATGACGCTCAACGAACTGTTGACTATCGGTGGCATGGCCGCCGTCACCTTTGGCATCCGCTACCTTCTGGTGGGCCTGGCCGGACGGGTCCGGTTGCCGGCGGCGGCGCAGTCGGCGCTGGCCTTCGTGCCGCCGGCCGTGCTGACCGCCATCATCGTGCCCGGTATCTTGTTGTCCAAAGGCGTGGCCGCCGGCCTGACCCCCTGGACGCCCTACCTGCCGGCGGCCATCGTGGCCGTGCTGGCCCAGCTGATTTTCAAGCGCCTGCTGGTCACTATTGTCCTGGGCATGGCGGTCTTTTTTGTTTGCCGCTTATTGCCTGGCCTGTTCTGAGGCCAGCCTGCATTGAGGCCAGCCTGCATTGAGGCCAGCCTGCATTGAGGCCAGCCTGCCAACCGGAGGTTCATATATGGGAGAACTTGTCATTCGCCGGGCTGTGCCGGCTGACTTCGCGGCCATCGTCGCCCTCAACTCGGGCGAGGTTCGGCACACCAGCCCGATGGACGGGGCCCGCCTACGGCAGCTCGACGCCCTGGCCGCCTGGCACCAGCTGGCCGTGCTGGACGGCCAGCCGGCGGCCTTCATCCTGGCCCTGCGCGACCACGTCGCCTACCGCAACGACAATTACGAATGGTTCGCGGCCCGCCAGGCCAGCTTCCTGTACATCGACCGCATCGTCGTCGGCCAAGCCTTCCAGCATCACGGTTTGGGGCGGCGCCTGTACCGCGACTGCTTCGCCTTCGCGGCACAAGCCGGCATCCCCTACCTGGCCTGCGAGTACAACGTCGAGCCACCCAATCCGCCGTCGGCCGCCTTCCACGCCGCCCACGGCTTTGTCGAGGTCGGCAGCCAGTGGCTGACAGCCGCTGACGGCAGCCGCAAGCGGGTGTCGATGCAGCTGGCGCCAGTGCCGCCGACAGGCTCCTAGCGGCAGACTGACGGCTGGCCCGGCCACCCGCCGGTCCGGTCGCCAGACCGCCCGGCCGCCTGGTCGCCCTTGATTCTTCCGCTGCGCCGTGCCATGCTGGCGCATCATGGCCTACGACAAGCGGCAAAAACGGGTTCTGCTCCTCTTGGTGCTGGCGGCCGTTTTCGACGGGCTCACCCAGGGCATCCTGCTTTTGCAGGAGTCGATCGCCCGCAAGGCCCTGGCGGCCAGCGACGCCCAGATCGCCGTCATCGGCATGCTGGTGCACTGCACCATGCTGCTGTCGTTTTTCGTGGCCTGGTTCTTCGCCAAGCGCAGCAAGCGCGGCCTGGTGGCCATCGGTGGTATTCTTGGTCGCCTGGTTTTCGTCTTCTCCTACCTTATCACCAAAAGCTGGATCTTCCTGGTTTTCCTGTTCCTGTACTATGCCTTGTTCGCCATCCAGATTCCGGTCATGAACGGCTTCTACCGCCAGACCTTCGGCGACCAGCGCGGCAAGGCCTTCGGCCTGGTGCGCATGGTGCTGATCCTGTTTACCATGGCCGGCTCCTTCATCGTCGGCCGCTGCCTGGACGCCCGGCCGGATACCTACCGCCTCTTCCTGACCCTGGTGGCCCTGACCGGCGCCATCACCTACGGAATTATTTATTATATCGAGTCGACCATCGTCTACGCGCCCGCTCCCCGGCCGGCCCTGCGCGAGCTGCTGGGCAGCCTGCGCGCCATCGTCAAGCGGCCAGATTTCATGCGCTTCGAGGCCATCTTCATGACCTACGGCCTGGCCTTCATGCTGTGCGTGCCGGCCGTGCCCATCTACCTGTTGCGCGAGCTGAAGCTGGGCTACGCCGAAATGTCGCTGGCCCAGGGCGTGGTCGCCCAGTCGGTCATCCTGCTCCTGACGCCCTTCGCCGGCCGGGTCTTTGACCGCATGAACGTCTGGAAGATCGGCGGCTTTTCCTTCGGCATGCTCATTCTGTACCCGCTTCTGTTCCTGGCCTCGATGCTGGCCGCCTCCAAGGGTCTGGCCTACCTCGGGCTGGCCTTCTACTCGCTGGGCTTGACCGGCGTCAACGTACTCTGGAACCTGGGCGCCACCTCCTTCTCCAAGGACGAGGGCGAGGCCTTCCTGTTACAATCTTTTCACGTCTCGCTGACCGGCCTGCGCGGCCTAGTCGGCCCGCTCCTGGGCCTGCTCATTTTGAGCCGCCTCGGCCTAGCCTGGAACTTCGTCTTCGCGGCCGGCCTGTTCGCGGCGGCCATGGTCTGGTCGCTGGTTGAGCTACGGCGGCGGTAGTCCGGCCGCTTAGCTGCCGGGTTTGCTCGTACTCGATGGTCGTCGCTTGCTCCAGGCAGTGTTGGTAGTGGGTTCGAACCTTGCGGGCGGTGGCGTCAGCGAGGAAGTCCTCCGGGCTCAAGCCGGCGACTTTGGCCGAAGACAGGCTGATCAAGACGAAGTCCCGGTCTGCCGATACTATGATCATAAAAATTGCCACATCGATTTTCTCGTAGACCAACTGGAACAAGACGTAATCGGCTAGTCCCAGTTTGGGCAGGTCCGGCCAGGCGGGTTGGCTGAGGTAGGCTGGGTCGCGGTCGGGCATGCGGACTCCTGCGTGGCGGCGATTGGCTGCCGGCTGGCTCTGCTGGCCGGGGAGCGCTATTTGATTGTTAATAATGGAAATGACTGAGAGTGTTTTTTTTGAACTGGCACAGTGAGATGATTTACTGTACACTAGACATAGATTCTTCGCTAGAAAGGTTGTGCCCATGCGCAGACGAAGCCCGCAGCGGTTCCTGGTCCTGTTTTCTCTCTTGACTTTAATAATCGCCAATCTGCACGCGCTCGATATCGTTTTTACCAAGGATGGCGAGATCATCCTCGGCAGCCTGGTTGGCCCGGTGCCGGACGGGGTCGCCTATCTGGTATTCGGCGAGGAGCGCGTCCTCAATCTGGACAGCATCCAAGGCACCGAGCGCGACCTGGCGGTGCTGGCCGAGCGCTTGCTGCAAGTGACCCTGCGCGACGGTTCCGTCCTCCAGGGGCTAATCGTCGATTTTGACGTGGACATCGGCCTGTTCATCGATATCGGCTTTGGCGTCCTGACCCTGCCGACTACGGCCATCGCCCGCATCGTCGATCCAGTGACGGTACGACGCTACGAGGGCGCCAGCTTTGATGCCTATAGTTTCGGCGGCGTCTTCTGGCCGGTCGGTCCGATAGCCGCCTATTTCGGCTTTTCCTGGCAGGCCGGCGCCGGCGCGGAGTGGGCCATTCCGCTGTTGCGCGGCCTCTACGGCGGCGTCCAGCTCAGCTTGACCGGTTTGGACTACCTGCCCGACGCTACGGTCGGCTATTTCATGGCCGGCGTCAAGCCGGTCGTCACTTTCAAATACCTGGGCTGGCAAACCGACGCCGGCTTGCTGGGCCGTTTCGTCCCCTATGCCTCGTTCGGGGCTGGTCCGGTGTACATCGCCGTCAGCGATCCGGCCGCCTATCCGTCAAGCTATGGCAGCATTACCTTTGACCTGACTCTGGCCGCGGGTAGCTATATCAGGATCTTCGACGGGTTGCTGGCCCGGCTGGAAGGCTCGGCTTCGCTGGTTATGCAGCAAACCACGCCTTTCATCAGTCTGGGCGTCAACCTGGCAATAGCCTATGAACGCTGACCGGTCGCCCCGCAGCGAGCCTGCGGCTTTTCGTTTTTCTGTGAAGGAGTATCGTATGACTAACCTGATAATTCCGCGCCGTGCCCCGGCTCGGCTTGGCCTCTTCCTTTTGACGCTCCTGGCTGTGTTGGCCTTCGCCTGCGATAGCGACCTTTTGTCCGCGCCGCCGGATACCATCACGGTCAGCCTGACGGCCGCGCCGACGGTGACGCCGACCTATGCCGGCGCCCAAATCAGCTTCAGCACCGATACCGCCGCCACGGTTAGCGTCGAATACGGCAGCACGTCTGGCGCGCTGACTCTGTCGGTGCCGCGCAGCGCCGACGCCGCCACCACCCATACGGTCAACCTGACTGGTTTGGCCGCTGCCAGCGTTTACTACTACCGGGTCGTGGCCTACCTGGGCAGCGCCCGGGCTTTCCCGGGCGCCGAATATAGCTTCACCACGGCGGCGCATCCATCTGCCGGCCTGGCCATGGACGGCGCGCCAGCCGTTACGCCCTTCGACACCATCGCCACGGTCGACTTCGATACCACCCTGAGCGCCACCTACAGCCTGGAATACGGGACGGTCAGCGGCACCTATACTAAGGCCACGCCCCTCAGCGCTACCGCCGCCCTGGCGCACAGCGTCGAGCTGACGGGCCTGACCGCGTCCACGACCTATTATTACCGCCTGCGCCTGTATTACAACGGCGAGTTCGCCACCAACAGCGCCCAGTATTCATTCCTGACCAATACCAACCCCAGCGTCCTGGCCCTGGCCAGCGGGCCTACCGAAGTTGCGGCGCTGACCACCCTGCAATTGAGTTGGGACAGCAACTTCGACTGCACTCATCTAGTGGAATACGGCACGGTTTCCGGCACCTACACCATGAGCACCGTCAAGAGCATTACACCCCAAACACTTAATCACTCGGTAACCTTATCCGGCTTGGACCCAGCCACCACCTATTATTACCGCATCCAGCTATTCTGGAATTCGGGCGACGATTTGGTCTCGGCCGAATATTCCGAGGCCACCCTGACCGAGGCCGCCCCGACGGTGGCCCAGAAGGCGCGGGGTGTCTGGTTGCTGGGCGGCCTGCCCGGCAGCAGCATCGGCAGCCCGATCGGCCCGGTGGACTTGTACGACCCGGTAACAGATACGTGGTACGCTGGCGTCACCGACATCCCGGCTCCAGTCAGCTTCGCCGGTTACGCTGCGGCTAGCGGCAAATTGTTCGTGATCGGTGGTTTTGATGCTTCAGGAGTCGCCTCGAGCGGCGTCCAAATCTACGATATCGCTGGCGATAGCTGGAGTACTGGCACCTCGATGCTTTTGGCTCGTGCCAATATTAACGCGACAGTAAGCAATGGAAAGATCTATGTAATGGGCGGGACGGCCGGTACCGCCACAACCGCTTGGGCTGGAAGCGTCACCAACTACGAATACAATATTGCTGGTGATGCCTGGAACACAAGAACTAACTTTGGCGCCTCGGGTTCGGGACGATTTTCCTTCGCCCTCGATGACGTGATTTATAACGCTGGTGGACGGACCGCTGCCACTACTTCAAGCGCCACGCATGACGCTTTTGTGCCGGCTAATAACGCGGTATCCACCGTCGCTCTCGAAACAGCCTTATCCCTAGGGCGAACGGGACTTTTTGGTGCAGCCTATGCCCCCCCTGACGGGGCGTCCTTCGTCATCCTAGCCGGTGGTGTCTCGACTTTCACGGGGACTCCGGCCTGCTTCATCAACCAGGGGCCGACGGCCGGGGCGGTACAGAACCTGATTCAATTCCTGGCGGCACCATTTTACGCGCCTAGTGCCTGGACTATCCCGACGGCCGGTACCACCACGTTGCCGGCCAGTATCGCCTTTGGCGCGGCGGTCATCTCGACGGCTTTCACGCCGGCCCGCTTCTATATCTTCGGCGGCACTAGTCTCCTGGGGGCATCGGCCGCCGGTTCCAGCTCCGTCTACTGGTGCGATTTGCCGACGCCGCCGACCTGGTCGGTGGCCTGGACTGGCAGCGCCGCCATGGCTGGTAGTACCGTCCGGCTGCGTTGGGGCCATGGCGCCGTTACCCTGAACCAATAAGGAAGCATCATGAAGCACATACGTTATTTATTGGTTCTGTTGGCCGTGGCGGCATTGGTTCCGGCCTATGGACAGAGCGCCGACTTGATTGCCGCCGCCAACGCCGCCTACCAGGCCGAGTCCTTCGAGCGGGCCTTCGCCATCATCGCCGACGGCTTGCCGGAAACCTCGACCAACACCGCCCTCAAGCGCCAGGCCGCCGAGGCGCTGGCCACCATCGGCGTCGCGGAATACGGCATCCGCAATTTCCGCAATGCCTACGAGGCCTTCCGCAAGGCCCTTAAATACGACCCTTCCAATACCACGGCCACCCAGAATTTCCTGCGCATGCGCCGCGAGCTGGACGTCAACAACCTGCGCAACGAGGCTGGCCCGCGGGTGGTGGCCGCCCCCGTCACGGCGCCGACCACCGAGCCGGCGGCCGCTACTGGCGCTGCGGCCGGCTCGACCGCGACCGGAACCGCCCCGGCGGCTGTCCCAGCCGGAACGGCCACCACTACCGAGCCGCCAGCCGCCGGCGTGGCAGCCAGTGTTCCCGTGGCCACGGCCGCCGTCGACCTATCCGAGCTGAAAACCGCCCTGGAGCAGGCTGATGCCCGCTTGCTGTCCATGGAATCATCGGTCACCAGCACCAACCAGGAAAACGCGCAGCTGCGGGCCGCCGCCGAGCAGCAATTACGCCTGCTGGAATCGCTCATCGCCGCCCAGGCTAGCACCCAGGCCTCGGCCCAGGCGGCCACCCAGGCCGCGGCGCAGGCCGCCGCCCAGGCCGCCAGCCGGCCGACCGCCGCCCCGGCAGCGGCGGCGGTTCCCGTCCAGAGCGCCGCCGAGCGCGAACTGATCGCCCAGACCATGGCGCTGCTGGCGGCCATGTCGGAGCGCGAGGCCGTCGCTCCCCAGGTGGTAGTGCAGTCCGACCCGGAACTCGTCAACCTGATGGCCCGCCTGGACGAGCAAGGCCAGGTCCGCCAGAGCCAGCAGAATTTCAACGTCATCCTGCTGATTGTGGTGTTGGTGCTCGGTGGCGGCCTGATCGTCTTTTTCCTGATTTTTTTCCTGTTGGTGCTGCGCGCCCGCAAGCGTTCGGCCGGCAACCGCCAGGCCGGCTACGAGGGCGACCATCCCCAGTTCCCCGGCCCCCAGTCGGCCGGCTACCTGTCGGCCGGGCAACCGGCCGGCGAGACCCGGCTGCTGGAGTTCATCGGCTCCACCTCGACGGCCGTCGGCCGCCCAGTCGACTTCGATGTCCGCAAGGACCTGCTCAAGGCCGAGCGCCTCAAGCGCATGTACGACGAGGTGCGCAACGGCACTCTCAGCTGGAACACGGTGCGCGACTATGTCGGCGAGTTGGACGTGGCCCTGAAATCCGAAATCCTAAAAGTCGTCGAGCAGAAGTTGAGCGAGGGAGACCTCTTGTCGTCGGAAGCCGTCCTGCCCATCATTTTCCCCTTCATGACCGACTTTGACGACTACATCCGCGACAAATCCGAACAACTGGCCAAACAGTCGCTGATCGGCACGCGGGCCGACCAGTCCAGGGCCTCAAACACGGCCGCTGCGGCCAGCGAGGACGCCGACCCGCTATCGGTACGCAACCTGATGGACATTCCCAAGGCCCTCAAGAGCCTGTTCAAGAACCAGGACCAGTCACTGGTTACCGCCAAACTCTGCCGCGGCATCGGCAACATCCTCGGTCTGGCCACCGAGGAATGCAACCTGCTGTACAAGACGGCCCTGGCCCACGATTGCGGCTACCTGATGCTCGACCAGAACCAGCTGCAGCGCACCATCGCCCAGGCGGAGATCAACGAAGAGGATTTCACCTTCATCCAGTCGCATGTCCTCAAAGGCACGGCCTATTTCGGCGATATCGAGTTGCCGGAAGCCTTTAAAGAAGGCCTGCTGCATCACCATGAGCGCAATGACGGCTCAGGCTACCCCGATGGCCTGCGTAAGGATAGTATCCACCTGTTCGCCAAGATCCTCGGCGTCGCGGAAACCTTCTCGGCTTTGGTTTCCAAGCGGGCCCACCGCGATAAGCGCGATATCCAGTACGCCCTGGCCATCATCACCGACGGAACCCGCAGCAAATTCGACGCCAACATCGTCGACGCCTTGGTGAAGGTGGCCGCTTCGATAGGCGGCCAATGATGGCCGGCGTCTTTACCCTGCCGGTCATTTCCAACGCCGAAGGGCTGACCCGGCGGCTGCTTTACGAAGTCCTGGCCGTGGAGGCCACCCGGCAGGAGCCTCGCCTGGCCATCATCAATCGCGACGTGGGCTTGTTGCCGAACCTGTACCGCCCGAAGCAGGCCAAGGAAGACGCGCTCTGGAAACATGCCCAGTCGTTCCCGACCAGCGAGGCGGCGGTACTGGAAGGCGCGGCCTTCCGCGAATTCCTGCGCGACGCCGCCCGGCCCCGTGGCCAGGATCTGCTGCGCGACCGCAAATTCCTTGTTTATCCGGCCGAAGAGGATATCGACTGGCTGCTGGGGCTGGCCAGCGG
This sequence comes from Spirochaetes bacterium GWB1_60_80, assembly GCA_001829185.1. GTDB lineage: Bacteria > Spirochaetota > Spirochaetia > Treponematales > UBA12059 > UBA12059. The sequence continues at coordinate 6,365 of MIAR01000027.1, read as the reverse complement.
GCTATGCTTCATACTGGTTCCCGACCATTCCTCGATTCCCTATTTATATGCCAAGCTGCAAAACTACCGCGCCGGCGAGATCCGCCCCCCGGTACGGATCGTCCTCGTCGGCGAGCCCTGCATCGAGAAGGCCGCCGAGTTCTTTCTGGGTCTCAAGAATGAGGTCGAGGGCCTGACTGGGGAGAGTCTCGACTTCAACTTCGCCGGCCACGTCGCCTTCGACCAGGACCAGGTCGATCTGGCGCTCGGGTATAACCTGAATCTGTTAGAGGCCTTTCCCGGCGGGACCACCCACGGCCAGTTCAAACACATCGTCCAGAACTTGCTGATCTGTGACGCCACCCGGTCTGAGGTGCCGGACGCGGATTGGCTGCGCGCCTTCCAGGACCGCTAGATTACTGACCAGGCGACGGGCCGGCCACTTCGCCGTCGCTTGGCCGCCTGCTTATAGCGCCCGCCATTACTATGGCGCCGCAAGTACGCTGGCGCAATTTCAGCCCTTCAGGGCGTCCTTGAGGTACTTCCCGGTCCACGATCCCTTTACCTTGGCCACCGCTTCGGGCGTGCCCTGGGCGACGATGCTGCCGCCGCCGGTGCCGCCCTCCGGCCCCAGGTCGATTACCCAGTCAGCCTGCTTGATGACGTCCAGGTTGTGCTCGATCATGACGATCGAGTTGCCGGTGTCCACCAGGCGCTGAATGGTCTCCATCAGCTGCTTGACGTCGGCGAAGTGCAAGCCAGTGGTCGGCTCGTCCATCAGGTAGAGGGTACGGCCGGTCGGGCGCTTGGACAGCTCGAAAGCCAGCTTGACGCGCTGCGCCTCGCCGCCGGACAGGGTCAGGGCGCTCTGCCCCAGCTTGATGTAGCCCAAGCCGACCGACAGCAGGGTGCGCATGCGGTGGGCCAGCTGCGGGATCTTCTCGAAGAAGGTGGCGGCTTCCTCGATGGTCATGTCCAGCACATCGGCGATGTTCTTGCCCTTGAAACGCACGTCCAGCGTCTCGTTGTTGAAGCGCTTGCCGTGGCAGACGTCGCAGGTGACATACACATCCGGCAGAAACTGCATCTCGATGCGGATGGTGCCATCGCCTTGGCAGTGCTCGCATCTGCCGCCGCGCACGTTGAAGCTGAAGCGGCCCGGCTTGTAGCCGCGGGCCTTGGATTCCGGCAGGTTGGCAAACAGGTCGCGGATGGGCGTGAAGACGCCGACGTAGGTAGCCGGATTGGAGCGCGGCGTGCGGCCGATGGCGCTCTGGTCGATATTGATGATCTTGTCGATGGTCAGGAGGCCGTCGATGCCGTCGAACTCGCCCTCGCTGTGGGTGGAGCGCATGACGCGGTTGGAGACGGCCGGGTACAAGAGGTCGCTCACCAGGGTGCTCTTGCCCGAGCCGGACACGCCGGTGATGCAGGTAAACAGCCCCAGCGGGATGGTAACGTCGATGTTTTTGAGGTTGTGCTCGCGGCAGCCGCGCAGCGTAATCGAGTTGCCGTTGCCTTTTCGCCGCTCGGCCGGCACCGCGATGGTCAGCGTGCCGGCCAGGTACTGCCCGGTCAGGCTACCCTTGTTCCGCATCACCTGCTCGGGGGTGCCCTGGGCGGTGATGTGGCCGCCGTGCACGCCGGCGCCCGGCCCCAGGTCGACGATGTAGTCGGCGGTGCGCAGGGTCTGCTCGTCGTGTTCCACCACGATCAGGGTGTTGCCGATGTCGCGCAGGTAGAGCAGGGTGTCGATCAGGCGCTGGTTGTCGCGCTGGTGCAGGCCGATCGACGGCTCGTCAAGAATGTATAACACGCCAACCAGGCTGGAGCCGATCTGGGTGGCCAGGCGGATGCGCTGGGCCTCGCCGCCGGACAGGCTGCCGGCCTTGCGCTCCAGGCTCAGGTACTCCAGTCCGACGTTGCGCAGGAAGGTCAGGCGGGCGGTGATCTCCTTCAATATTTGGGCGGAAATATGCTTTTTGGTGGCGTCGAGCGGCAGCCGTTCGAAGAAGGCCAGCGACGCCTCCACCGAACGGTGCGACAGGTCGTGGATGTTGGTTTCGCCTACGGTAACCGCCAGGGCCTCCGGGCGCAAGCGTTTGCCGCCGCAGACTTCGCAGGGCTTCTCGCTCATGAACTTCTCGAGCCATACCTTGACGCCGTCGCTCTGCGTTTCCAGGTAACGGCGCTTTAGCTCGGCCAGGATGCCGGTGAAGACCGACTCGTATTCGAAGTGGCCGGTGCCCTTGGCGTTCTCATAACGCACCCGGATGGCCTGGTCGCCGCCATGCAGGATAACCTTCATGACCCGCTCCGGCAGCTTGGCGAAGGCCGTGTCCAGGCTGAACTTATAATGCTTGGCCAGCGCCTCGAAGCGGGCGCGGAACCAGTTGGCGTCCGGGTTGTAGGGAATGCAGCCGCCCTCGTTGAAGGACAATGACTTGTCCGGGATTACCAGGTCGGGATCGAACTCCAGATTCATGCCCAGGCCGGTGCAGGAGGGGCAGGCGCCGTGCGGCGTATTGAAGCTGAACAGGCGCGGCTCCAGCTCCGGCAGACTGATGTTGCACTCCGGGCAGGCCCCGCGCTGCGAGAAGAATTCTTCACTCGGTTCAGCCCCCGCCCCCGCCACGCGCCCGGCCCCGACGGCCGACTCGGCGACGGCCTCGGCGGCGGCCGCAGCGGCCTTGCGCCCGCCCGGCAACGTCTTCTGCACCACCACCAGCCCGTCGGCGATGCGCAAGGCGGTCTCGACGGCGTCGGCCAGGCGGCGGCGCGAATCGTCGTTCAGCACCAGCCGGTCCACCACGATATCGATATTGTGCTTTTTCTGCTTGTCCAGCTTGATTTCGTCTTCCAGCGACACCACCTCGCCGTTGACGCGCACCCGCATGAAACCCTGCTTGCGGGCGTCGTCTAAGAGCTTGACGTGCTCGCCCTTTTTGGCGCGCACCACCGGCGCCAGCACCTGCAGCTTGCAGCCCACCGGCCAGGACTGGATGGTGTCCAGGATCTGGTCGATGCTCTGCTCGCGGATCACCTTGCCGCACTGCGGGCAATGCGGCGTGCCGACGCGCGCGAACAGCAGGCGGTAATAATCGTATATTTCGGTCACCGTGCCCACCGTGGAGCGCGGGTTGCGGTGCGTCGTCTTTTGCTCGATGGAAATGGCCGGCGACAGCCCCTCGATGTAGTCGACGTCCGGCTTGCTCATCTGCCCGAGGAACTGCCGGGCATAAGCCGACAGGCTTTCCACATAGCGGCGTTGCCCCTCGGCGAAAATGGTGTCAAAGGCCAGCGAACTCTTGCCCGACCCCGACAGCCCCGAAATGACGATCAGCTTGTCGCGTGGCAACTCCAGGTCAATGTTCTTCAGGTTGTGCTCGCGGGCACCCTTAATGATGAGCTTGTCCATAATGCCCATAAGCATACAGCCACTACTACACAAAAGGCAAGTAGTATTTTCAAAAAAGCCAGCCGCATTTCGTCCCAACAACCCAACGCCTGTTAGGTTTGGGCGCCTGTCCGGGCAGCGCCTGCCGGCAGGGGCAGTCCCCGGTCAGAGCGGACGTGGGGGCTGTCCCTACTCCCACCAGTTCTCTAGCATCAGGTGGGGTATGCCGTGGAAGTCGGCCAGATTGCGGGTCACCAGGATAAGGTTGTTGGCCAGGGCGGTGGCGGCAATCATGCTGTCAATAAAAGGCAACTGGCGTGCTCCTTCGGCCGCAGCCAGGGCATCCAGGCGCAGATTGGCATGGATAAAGGCGGCGTGTCCATCATAGGGTATTACCGGTAGGTACGGTTGGACAACCTCATTCAAATAGCGGACCAGTAATTGCTTGCGCGCCCCGTCCGGTAGGCGCTCGGTGCCGAAGCGCAGTTCGTGCCAGACCACGGCGGCAATGACGCACAGGCCGTCGGCTCGTTGTAGCCTGTCCAAAACTTTAGATTCCGGTTGCGGTCTGGTGGGCTCGGACACGACAGTGGTGTCCAGCAAGTAGACTGGCTTCACAGTCGAGGCTCGCGGCCGCTGGTCTGGTCGCGCAGGTCCGCAAATGGATCGGTGGCATCCTGGGCTTGCAGACTCGCAGCGCAGTCGGCGCGGAAAAGCTCCAGCGCCGAGGCAAAGCCGCGGGTCCGGGCTTCGACCTGCCGGTACTGCTCGATGCCCATCAGCATGGCTACCGGTTGGCCATGGCGGGTAATCTCTATCGGTGGTCCATGTTCCGTCTGGCGGACCAAATCCGTCAAGCGATTCTTGGCTTCAAACAAGGCGACAACAGTCATAAGTATGCTCCCTGCCAACAACTATACTTCAATTATGGCTATAATGTAATGATTATGACTATAATTTTCAAATGCGGGGTCAGACCCCAGCCGCCGGCGGAGTAGGGGGCAGATTTACAATGTTCCTGTTGTAGGAACGAATCGCAAATCTTGTTCTTGACGAATGAACAGTGCTGCATTACTTGTATCGTATGGATGCCAACACCATTGCTGAATTTGACGCCGCCATGCAACGCAAACAAGCCACGCTGCCGGCCCGTATCCGGCCGATTACCCGGGACTGGGTGGAACTACCCCGGGCTTTCCTCCTGACCGGTCCACGGGGTGTCGGCAAAACAACCTTTCTCTTGCACCACAGCCGGATCAGCCGGGTTCTGTATTTTTCAGCCGACAATCCACTGCTGGCGGATGAGCCGCTCTATGCGACCGTTAAATCGATTTTCATGGCTGGTTATGAAGGCGTTGTCATTGCTGGTAGCTTGGGGTCAGACCCCGGTCGCGGCGATGCCCTGGTCTAGCAGGTTGTTGAAAAAGCCGGTTGCTTTCTCAACAACCTTAACAATTCCTCGCATAGCTTGCGCTATGCTGCGTAATTGTACCGGCTTTTGAAGTGTTGAAAAGCCGCATCCGCGTTTTTCAACACCCTGCTAGGAAGCCGTTGAACTGTAGCCGGCCGTTAGCGCTGGAGACAGCCTGGTCGGCTTGGTTGGCGTTGCTTTTATCCACCCGGCAGGTTTTGAGGATCAGTCAAGCGCGCGTCCCGGTTACCAGCCGGCAGCGATTGGCGCCGGAGTCCCCTCCGGGTACGCGCTCCGGGCACGCGCCAGGATAGCTGTCCTGGATGCGCTTCAGGACGTGGTCCACGTCAGCCTCCTTTCCCTATAGTGAAGTGACCGCCCCGAGCGCAGACGCGCCGGTTGCGCTACGGTTGAAGAAGGCGTATCGTAGAGTCATAGACGAAGGGAGCGATCATGCAGAGCATAGCACGGAAATTGGGGTCGGATCCCGGAACAGCGCCGCCGGTAGAAGTGGCCATCAACCATGTTTCGGTACTGGTGCACGATGTCCGGGCCGCCGCCGCGCCTTTCGTCCAGGCCGGCCATGCCGTCGGCGAGTTCGAGGCCTTCGAGGCTGAGGGCACGGACGAGGTGTACCTGGGTCCGCCGGACAGCGGCGCGCGCCTGCTGTTGCAGGCGCCGCACGGGCCTGGTCCCTACCTGCGGGCTTACCAAAAACGGGGCGCCGGCCTGCACCACATCGCCCTGGATGTCAGCGATCTGCCGGCATTCGCCGCCCGGATGGGCGAAATCGGCTGGCTGTTGCATCCAGTCAGCCTGCTGAACTTCCAGAAGCAACGGCCGGTTTTTTTTGCCCGGCCGGGCGTGCCGGTCCTGCTGGAAGTGGCGCAACAAGCCCCCGTCGCCGCCGAAGCCTTCATCAACCGCGTCCTGGTGCCGGTGGTGGCGGGTAACGAGCGCTTCATAACCGACTTGAACCTGCCAGCCTTGCAGGCAGTGTCCAGCGGCGGCTTTTCGATCCGGATTGGCAGCACCGCCTGGCGGCTGGTGGCGGGCCAGCTGGTGGCGGACTAATCAGGGGGACAGACCCCCAGGAAGAGCGAGTTGGCTGTGGGCGGGCAGTTGCGCCAGCAACCATTCCGGCAATGGATTAACGATGGAGCGCATACCCCGCGCGCGATGATAACAGGCACACCAGAGCCAATCGCGAGGCCAGTTCACCAGTTTGGCTTTGACTGGGTTCTGGTCAATGTAACGATGCGCTGTGATATGGTTCTGGTCAATGTAACGATGCGCTGTGATATGGTTCTGGTCAATGTAACGATGCGCTGTGATATAATCGTTGAATGTTCGTATTGCTCGGGAAAAATAGCGTCCGCTCCATACGCGCCCACAGGTCTTGAAGCACGCGTTATAGCGCATCGTGTATACTCCAAGCAGCCACCTCATGATAGCGGGAAGATCTGCCGTATCTTCCGGCGTTATTAGCAGGTTGTTGAAAAAGCCGGTTGCTTTCTCAACAACCTTAACAATTCCTCGCATAGCTTGCGCTATGCTGCGTAATTGTACCGGCTTTTG
>MIAR01000026.1 GCA_001829185.1 Spirochaetes bacterium GWB1_60_80 | reverse complement strand
ATCAATTGTTCGAAAGCTTGTTGATCTGCCGGATACTTTTCCATCTAGCTATACTACCGGTGGTATATACCTTAGTCAAGTGCATACCCAGGTTATATAAATCCGCGGGCAGAAATCAATAGATATAATGCTATATATAAATTAATTAATAATCCACCGACACGTCAATCTACCAGGCGCAATCGGCCGCCAGATGCTCGCGGATGGCGGCGGCCAGCTGACTGGCGCAGTCCGGGTCATCGGCCTGGAACCAGCGCACTCCCGGCAGGCTACGCATGAAAGTTAGCTGGCGCTTGGCGTAGCGGCGACTGTTCTGGGCGATGGCCGCCGCCAGGGCGGCGCGACGGGCGGCCGGCGGCTGGTCAGCCAGGGCGGTCGCGAAGAATTCGGCGTAACCGATGCCCTTCATGGCCGGCGTGGCGGCGGTGCAGCCAGAGGCCTGCAAGGCAGCCACCTCGGCCTCCAGCCCGGCGTCCAGCATTGTTTCCACCCGGGCGTCGATGCGGGCGTACAGTTCGGGCCGCGGCCGGTCGATGGCCAGGGCCAGTATGTCCCAGCGGCCGCGCGGTCGGACAGGTACTTCAAAACTGGATAGCGGACGCCCAGCACAGCGCCAGACTTCCAGCGCCCGCTGCAGGCGGTAGTGGTCGGCCGGCGCAATGCGCTGGGCGCTGACCGGGTCGACCCGCTCCAATTCGGCCCGCAGCGGCTCCGGCCCCAGCGTAGCCAGCTCGGCCTGCAAGGCGGCGCGGACGGCCAAATCGGCCGGCGGAGAGGCCGGCAGCCCGAATAGGAAGGCTTTCAGGTAGAAAGCCGTGCCGCCGGACACGACCGGCAGGCAGCCGCGGGCGCTGATGTCGGCGCAAGCCTGATCGGCCAGGGCCACGAAGTCGCCCAATGAGAAATTTTGCTGTGGGCTGCGGATGTCAATCAGGTGGTGGGGAAGCTTTTCAAGGAGGGCGGGCTCCGGCTTGGCCGAACCGATGTCCAGGCCGCGGTAAACCTGAACGCTGTCGGCCGAGACGACCTCGGCGCCATCCGGCAGCAGGGCGTCCGGACGGCAGAACAGACGTTCCAGCAGGGCAGTCTTGCCGCTGGCCGTCGGCCCGAACAGGGCGACGATCTTAGGCCTCGAAGCGGGGTCAGTCCTCGAAACGGTAGTCAATCTGCTTAGTAAGAACCTGCTGCATAGCCAGGGAAACCACCTTGCCGTTATTCTTCTCGACCTCGGGGGTCTTGAGGATGGCCAACTGGTAGGCGCGGCGGTTAACCGCGACGGTAAACTCGTAGGCATTGCCGTTATATTCCAACAAATCGTCCAAGGGCATACTCATAGGTGGCTCCATTCATCGGTCGGCGCGGGCGACCCGCTGGGGTCGGCCGCTGGTTCTATCAGACTGTGGTCGATACGGGCGATCAGCCGCTGGGCGATGGCCGACAGCTCGTCGCCGATATCGGCGTCCATGTCCTTGTGCAGCGAATTGTCGACCCGGGCGCGAAACAATTCATCAATAATATAGACGCTAGCCAGGATGGCTTGCTTCAACGGATCCTGGACGCGGCTATCGCGGCCGATCGCATCCAGCTTGGCCTGGTAATAGGCCAGCAGCGAATTGATGTACTGCTCGCTCTCGTCGGTCTGGATGACGAAGGCGGTACCGAGCATTTCGATGCGAACGGTCTCTACGGCCATCGGCGCCTTAAAAAAGCTGGCCGGTATCGGCCGACTCCGGCTCGGCGGCTGCCGATACCGCGGCATCGGCCACCGAGTCTAGCGCCGGCTGATCTGTCAAAGCCGAATCGCTTGCAGCCTGGTCGGCGGCGCCGAAGAAATCGTCCTCTGGCGCGGCGGGAGCCTCGGCCGGTTTGGCCGCCACAGCAGCCGGAGCCGCTCGGGCCTCCGGGGTGTGCAACTGGGAACTGGCCGCTTGGACGGCATCCTCGAAGAAATCAAGTTTCTTGATGGCCTGGAGTATGCCTTCCTCGATGCGGCCCTGTTCCTGCTGGAACAGGCGCACCTGATCCTCGAGCTCGGTAACGCGTCCATCGGCCGACGTCAGCTGGGAGCGCAACTGGGCATTCTCGGTTTTGAGAGCGGCAATCAGGGCTACAGCTTTTTCGACGCGGGTTTCAAGGGCGCGCACCTGCTCGAGGGATACCACGGCGTCAAGCTTTCAGGGCGGCTTTGGCCTGCTCGACGACCTGCTTGAAGGCAACGGCGTCGTTGATGGCCATGTTGGACAGAACCTTGCGGTCCAGGGTGATGTTGGCTTTGGTGAGGCCTTCGATGAACCGGCTGTAGGACAGGCCCTCAGCGCGGCAACCAGCGTTGAGGCGGACGATCCACAGACGGCGGAACTGGGCCTTTCTGTCGCGACGGTCGCGGTAGGCGTACATCAGCGATTTGGCGACAGCGTCCTTGGCGGTCTTGTGGTTGGTCGAACGGCGACCGCGGAAGCCCTTGGCGAGCTTCAGGATTTTTTTGCGATGGTCTTTTCGTTTGGTACCATCAACTGCTCTTGGCATAGTATGTCTCCTTGACAGGCGCGGCCTTCATGGCCGGCCTTGATTTACAGACTGGCAGTGAGCCAACTGTCCAGTCCCTTCGCGCCGCCGGGAATTCCGGCGACCGAACGCGGCGATACGGATGCGTCCAACCTAAAGGCCGTCTACACCGATCGCGGGCAGCCGGGCACGTGAACCCGGTTACCGCAGCCCTACGGGCCGCTGGCAACTGCGTACGGGATTCGGTATGGAATCAACCGTAGGGCAGCAGCTTCTTCTTGATTTCGTGCACCGGACCCGTTGCCAGGTAGCCGGGTTTGCGCAGATTGCGTTTGCGCTTGGAGCTTTTCTTGGTAAGGATATGGCGAAGATTCATCTTCTTGTACTTAACCTTACCAGTGGCCGTCAGCGAAAATCGCTTGGCGGCGGCGCGCTTAGTCTTCATCTTGGGCATTGCGATCCATCCTCAAAAAAATTAATTCGAAACGCTGCCGGCGTCTTCGGCGTCGTCTTCCCTGGCAGTCTTCGGCCCTTCCACCTTTTTTACGGTTGTCGGTTTGGGACTAATGATTGTCGACATGGAACGACCTTCCATGGCCGGCGTCTTTTCCAAATTGTAGAGCCCTTCCAAACGGGAGAGCATGCCGTTCAGCACGACCTCGCCCAGCTCGGTGTGGGCCAGTTCACGGCCCCGGAAACGAACCGTAATCTTGACCTTGTTGCCTTCCTCGAGGAACTCGCGCACATGCTTGGACTTAAAATCGAGCGCGTTGGCGTCAACTTTGACCTGCATTCGGATTTCCTTGAGCTTGACGATTTTCTGGCGCTTGCGGTTGTCCTTGAGCTTTTTCTCGTTCTCGAACTTGTACTTGCCGTAGTCCAGGATCTTGCATACCGGCGGACTGGATTGCGGGGCAATCTCGACCAGATCAAGACCGAGTTCCCGGGCCATTTCCATGGCTTCATTGATGGCAACGACGCCTTTTTGTTCGCCACGATCATCTATCAGACGCACTTCCCGTACGCGAATTTGATCGTTAATCCGCAAATTTTTATTGTCCGCCAATACCCCTCCTCCGGAACAATCCATGATGAACAGTGAGTTTGGTGGATACTACCACACGACGCCCCGGCTCGTCAAAGGGGGTACCCAAGACCGCGCCTCTTGCTTTTAAGGGGACTGCATGCTATTTTTGCTTCCATGTACGCCTTTTTACTAGTTTCGGCGCCAGTCAGCCTGATGGCGCTGAGTGCCTGGTTCTACACGCGCGAGGAACGACTACACAGCCCGGTGCATATCTTCCGCGGGCTAGTCTCAGCCTTACCGATGGTATTCCTCTGGTACTTGGCCGGTGGCATCATCCCGCCAAACTGGGGCTCAGGCAGCCTGGTCTTCCTATATTGGTGGCAATTCTGGCTACTGCCGGTGCTACTGACCGTCCCGGGCTGGCTGATAGCCAATGGCCGGGCGGCCGGCACAGAACTCAAGGCCACTAGCCTGCTGTCATTCCTGCTGCCGTACCTGGGCGTGTTCTGCCTGGGCTGGATGGTTTTCTACTGGAGTATGCCGTTCGCGGCGCCGGTTCTGGTGCTGCCCCTGTTAACGGTCAGCAGCCTGATCCTGTTGGCCGGCTGCGTCGAACTGGCCCGCTGGTACGGCCTGCCCTCCGGTCTGGTCTGGGCGCTGCCGTATCTGGCGGCCTCGCTGCTGGGCGCCTGGGCCTATGCCCTGCTCTTCTGGAACCGCCCGGCCGTCGGACTGCTTCTGGCTGGCTTTGTGGCCGGCGGCAGTACCGTTGGGGGCATCATCATCCTGCGCCGCAAATATATCGCCTGAAGCAGTGCTGACCCAGGCTAACCGAACCAGGTTGGCCGCGCCGGCCAGCGCCTGCTGACGACGCACCGACCGGCTAGGGAGGAGACGCCATGATCAGCTTTCCCGGACACGAAGATGCCATTGCTCAAGTATACCGCCACGGGCAAGGCCACCTGTTCGACCACTGGTCGCAGCTTAATGAAGCGGCCCGCCGCCGCCTGCTGGCCGACCTGTCCACCGTCGATTATGCCCAATGCGCCGCCCAGTTTGCTGCGGCGACGGCGCCAGGACCCACCACCGCGCCAACCTTCGATGCGGCCGACTACCTCAAGCGGCCGGAGCATGGTGGTGATATCGCCCACTGGGAGGCGGCCCGAGCGGCCGGCCTGGCGCACATCCGGGCCGGGCGGCTAGCCGCCTTCGTGGTAGCCGGCGGCCAGGGCTCGCGCCTGGGCTTCGATGGGCCCAAGGGCGCCTTCAAGGTTAGCCCGGTACGTGGCAAGAGCCTGTTCCAGCTGCACAGCGAGAAAATCCGCCGTTATGGCCAGAAATACGGCGTCAGCATTCCCTTCTTCGTCATGACCTCGACCGCCAACCACGCCGACACCGAGGCCCACTTCCGCCAGCACGACTGGTTCGGCCTCGACCCGGCGGCGGTCAGCCTCTTTCCCCAGGCCATGATTCCGACCCTGGACACGCGCGGCCACCTGATCCTGGCCGGACCGGACAGCCTATTCCGCAACCCCGACGGCCACGGCGGCAGCCTGAGCGCCCTCAAACAATCCGGCGCTACCACGGCCATGCAGGCCCGCGGCATCGAGACCATCAGCTACTTCCAGGTCGACAATCCAACCGTCAACCTTATCGACCCGGTCTTCGTCGGCTTTCATCAGCTGGCCAAGGCCGAGGTCTCCAGCAAGGTGCTGGTCAAGACCGGCTCGGACGAGAAGGTCGGCAACCTGGTGCGTTTCGCCGACGGCCGCACTGGCGTAGTCGAGTACTCCGACTTGAACCCCGAGCTGGCCCGGCAGACCTTGCCCGACGGCAGCCTGCGCTTCCAGGCCGGCTCGATCGGCATCCACCTGTTTGAACGCCAATTCGTCGACCGGCTGGGCGGCAGTAGCGACTTCGGCCTACCCTTCCACGTGGCCCGCAAGAAAATCAAGGCCTGGCGGGCCAAGGGGCTGACCGAGATCGAGGCCTTCAAGTTCGAGAAATTCGTCTTTGACGCCCTGCCCCTGACAGAGCGCAGCGTGGCGCTGGAAGCCTGCCGCGAGGACGAATTCGCGCCGGTCAAGAACCAGGAGGGCGTCGATTCGCTGGACAGCTCCCAGGCGCTGATGATGAAGCTGCACCGGCGCTGGCTGGCCGAACGCGGTATCACCGTGCCGGCCACCGTGCGCCGCCTGGAGATTTCACCGCTGCTGGCCGTCGAGGCCGCCGACCTGCCAGCGGGCCTAACAGTACCAGCGCAGGCTGACGTCTACCTGGAGTAGGCCCCGGCGGCTGGACATGCTACAATGCCGGCCGGACGGAGACTTTATGAAAATACTGCACAGCTCGGACTGGCACCTGGGACGCTTGCTGTATGGCCGCCGGCGACTGGCCGAGCAGGAGGCTTTCCTGGAGTGGCTGCTGGCCTTGATGCGCGACGAAGCTATCGAGGCGCTGCTGCTGGCCGGTGATATTTTTGACACCACCACGCCGGGCAACCAGGCGCTGGAAGCCTATTACTCCTTCCTGAAGCGGGCCATCGACGGCGGCTGCCGTCATATCGTGGTCACCGCCGGCAACCACGACTCGCCATCCACCCTGGCCGCCCCCCGTCAGGTACTGCGGACTCTCGGCGTCCACGTGGTAGTGGATGCCGACGATCCGGCCGCGGCCGTGCTCTGCCTGCGAGATTCGGCCGGGCGCCCGGAATTGGTGGTCTGCGCCGTTCCCTACCTGCGCGACCGCGACCTGCGCGCCGCCGAGGCTGGCGAGACTTTCACCGACAAGGAACAACGGCTGCTGGAGGGACTGCGCGCGCGCTACGCCGCCATCCATGGCTTGGCCAAGTTGACCATCGACGCCCAGCCAGGACTCGCGGCTATCAGTATGGGCCATTTGTTCGCGGCCGGCGGCGCCACCGTGGCCGACGACGGGGTGCGCGAACTGTACATCGGCGGCCTAGCCCAGGTCGGCGCCGACCTTTTTCCCGACTGGCTGGCCTACACGGCGCTCGGCCACCTGCATATCGCCCAGACCGTCGGCGGCCGCCCGGAAGTCCGCTACGCCGGTTCACCGTTGGCCATGGGCTTCAACGAGGCCGGTCAGTCCAAGCAGGTCGTCATCATCGAGGTCGACACGCTGGCTACGGTCGCTGGCGACCATAGCGACGCCACTGCTACTACTGCCGCCAGTGCCCGCCGCCCAGTGCGCATCCAGCCGGTGAACATCCCGGTCTTCCAGAAACTGCGCCGTCTGTCCGGCAGCCTGGCCGAACTCGAGGCGGCGCTGACCAGCCTGAAGGCGGACGCCACCCAGTCCGACGCGGCAGTCTGGCTGGAATTGGAATGCGTCGAGCGCGCTTCGCCTTCAGCCATCAAGGAACGGCTGTACGCCGCCCTGGAGGGCAGCCCGCACCAGATATTGATTATCAAGCACGCCGCGGCTGGAGAGAGCGGCGGCGGACTAGCGGTCGGCCCGAGCCTGGCGGCCATGTCCGAGACCGAAGTCTTCGAGCGGTTGCTGGAAGCCGAAGGCGTGCCGGAGGCTAACCGGGCCGAGCTGCGGCTGTGCTATGGCCAGCTGCTGCGTCGCCTGTACGAAACCGAAAGCGCGGAGGCTGCAGCCAAGGAGGCTGCAGCCAAGGAGGCTGGAGCATGAAAATACTGGCTATCCGCGGCCGCAACCTCAACTCGCTGACCGGCGAATGGGCCATCGACCTGAGCCTACCCGAGTATACCAGTGAGGGAATCTTCGCCATCACCGGGCCGACCGGGGCCGGCAAGTCGACCATCCTGGACGCCCTCAGCCTGGCGCTGTTCGGCCGCACGCCGCGCTTGGAGCGGGTCAACGCCGCCGGCAACGAGATCATCAGCCGTTCCGGCGGCGACTGCTACGCCGAGGTCGACTTCGCCGCCGGAGCGGGTCGCTGGCGGGTCAGCTGGAGCCAGAAGAAGGCTCGCAACAGCCCGCAGGGTAAGCTGCAGAGCCAACGCCACGAACTGCACAACTTGATTACCGGCACGGTGGACGGCAGCGTCAGTTCGGTGCCGGATCGGGTGGCCGAAATCTGCGGGCTGGACTACGCCCGCTTCTGCCGCTCCATCCTGTTGGCCCAGGGAGACTTCGCCGCCTTCCTGCGCTCCGGCAAGGACGAACGCGCCGCCATCCTGCAGCAGATAACCGGCACCGACAGCTACGCCGAGCTGTCCAAACTCTGCTTCCAAACGGCCAAGGCCTGCCGCGAGGCCAGAGCGAACCTGGCGGCCGAACTGGCTGCCATCCAGACGCTAGCGCCTGAAGAGCGGGCCACTCTTGAAACCGAGCAAACCGGTTCTGCCGCCCGGCTGACCGAACTGAAGGCCAGCCTAGCCGACCTGGAAACCAGCCTGCGCTGGCGCCAGGAACTGGATCGCCTGGAGGCCGATCGCCTAAAACTCGACCGGCAGGCGACTGCGCTGGCCGACGAACGCCAAGCCTTCGCCGCCGACGGCCAGCGCCTGGCCGACGCCCTGCGCGCCGCCGAGGCCGATCAGGAATTCAGCCGCTGGCAATCACTGCGCGACGAGCAGGCCCGCGACAGCCAGACCTTGTCCAACGTGCGGCAGAACCTGCCCGCCGCCGAAACCCTGGCCGCCGCCGCCGCCGCCGCGCGTGACCTGGCAGCCGCCGACCTCGAAGTGGTCGCCCAACGCAACAAGAGCAGCCACGAACTACTTAAGCAGGTGCGCGAGCTCGATATCCGCCTCCAGGCCGCCAGCACCAGCCGCCTTGAGGCGGCCACCCGCCTTCAAACACTGACCGGCCAACGGACACAAGAGGCCGCCGCCCTCGAGGGCTGGGTCGCGGCCGCCCAACACGACCAGGCCGAGCGCTCCAACCTGGCCGCCTGGCTGGAGCTACACCGGCCCGACGCCGAGCTGGCGGCCAGTCTGGCCAGCCTGGAGGCGGCCCTCAACCGACAGCGCGAAAGCCTGGAGCGACAGACCGCCCTCCAAGTACAGGCCGATGCGCTCCGGGCGGAACAGGCCACCGGATTGGCCGAACGACAGCACTTGTCCGCGGCTCGTGAACGGGCGGAGTCTGACGTCCAGGCTGCGCTCGCCGAGCTGCAGCGCGGGCAAACCGGCCAGGCCAGCCTGCTAGGCGGCCGCCGCCACGAGGACCTGCTACGCGAGAAGGAAGACTTGCACCGCCGCCAGTTGCTGGAAAGCCGCATCGCCAGCCTGGAAGACGAACGCCGGGCGCTGCGCGCCGGTCAGCCCTGCCCGCTGTGCGGCGCCGTTGACCACCCCTGGTCCGAGTTGACGCAAAGCGACATCCTGGGCGCCACGCTGTCGGCCGCCAAGCTACCAGCCGAGTTACCGTTCGAGGACGATCTGGCAGCCCGCTTGGATCAGGTCAATCGCCTGCTTGAGGCGGCCCGGCTGGCCGAGGGTCGCGTGGCCACTCAGGCCGCCCGGCTGCAGGAGACGCGCCTGGCCCTGGCCGAACGCGACAGCGCCCTGGCGGTCAGCGACAACCAGTCCGGCCAGTTGGCCGCCCGCTTGGCCAGCCTGCAGACCGAACAGAACGCGGCCGCCACGCACAGCACAGAACTGGTAGCCGGCATCGAGCGCGATCTGATGGCGCTAGGCGACCAGCCCGGCAGCGCCGAGGTCGCAGCTGCCGGTGGTCACAACGCCACCGACCACAAGGCCACTGATTACGGCGCCGCTATCCGCCGCCTAAAAGCCCGGCTGCAAGCCTGGCAAGCCGGCCGCCAACGCCTGGAAGTTCTCGAAGCCAGCCTGCAAGAATCGGGCAAGCGGCAAGCCCTGGTTCAAGCCAGCCTGGATCGCGTAGACGGCGAGCTGCCGGTGGCGAGCAGCGCCTTAGTCTCGGCCATCGAGGACGCCGACCGGCTATCCTCGCAGCGCGCCGCCCTGTATGGTAACAAGGATGTAACAGTTGGCGAGGCCGAACTGGAGCGTGCTGCCGCCGTCGCCGCCACCGCAGCAACGACTGCCCGCCAGCGCTGGCAAGAGACGCAGGACAGCCTGCTGCGGCTGCGCGGGCAGGCGCACGACCTGGCCGCCAGCCTCGATCAACGCCGCCCCGACCTGGAAGCCGCCCGGGTTGCTCTGGACGCCAGCCTGGCCCGATTGGGCTTCGCCACTGAGGCCGACGGCTCAGCTGACGCCGGCAGCGTAGCTGACGCAGCCTGCCTGGCCTGCCGGCTGCCGCCACTGGAGCGGCGGCGCCTCCAGGAGCGCCAGGCTGACCTGCAGCAGCGCCAGGCCGGCCTGGACAGCCTGAACGCCGACCTGAGCCGCCGCCTGGCCGCCCAGAGCGTCCGGCAACTCAGCCCGCTGACCGCCGTGGCGCTGGCCGCCGCGCGGGACGAAATAGCGCAGGCCCAGCAAGCCGCCACCGAGCGCAGCACTGAGTTGCGCCTGCGGCTGGAAGCCGACGACGGCAACGCCGCCCTGGCCAACCAGAAACGAAACAGCCTGACCGGCTTGCAAGCCGAGGAGGCGCGTTGGACGTCACTCGATGACCTGATCGGCTCGGCCGACGGCAAAAAATACAATAAATTCGCCCAGCACCTGACGCTGCGCGGCCTGATCGAGCTGAGCAACCGCAAGCTGGCGCTGTTCAGCGACCGCTACCGGCTGGTGCCGAACGACGAAGCCAACCTGGAGTTCGACATCATCGATGAATGGCAGGCCGGCGAAATCCGCTCGACGCGCAACCTGTCTGGCGGCGAGAGCTTCCTGGTCAGCCTGGCGCTGGCCCTCGGCCTGGCCGACCTGTCCAGCCGCCACGCCAGCCTGGACAGCCTCTTCCTGGACGAGGGCTTCGGCACCCTGGACGAGGAGAGCCTGGAAAGCGCCCTGGGCACCCTGGCCGCGCTCCGAACCGAAGGCAAGCTGATCGGCGTCATCTCGCACGTGCCGGCCATCCGCGAGCGCATCGCCACCCACATAGAAGTACGCCCGCTCAGCGGCGGGCGCAGTCGGCTGGAGGGACCTGGCGTTAGTTACAAGAATATTACTTGATCGACCGCCGCCCGCCCGGCCAGTAGACTGGCCGGGCGGGCGGCGGTAAGACTAGGCTTGCTTGTTGCGCGAGCTGAGCGAAGACAGGAATTCCTTGGCAAACTCCTGCGGCGTCAACTCGCGGTTCAGGATGCGGTAAACGCCATTGCAGATCGGCATGGCCAGTTTCTTCTCGTTGATGATCTTGCGGACGAAGCCGGCGGCGACGGCGCCTTCCGGCAGGTAAGGCAGCCGGTTGATGCGCGTCACCAGGTCCTTGATGTCGGTAAAGGGCTCCAGGATGTTCTTCTCGACGATGTCGCGGCCAAAGCGGCGGTTGCGGCCGTGCACCGAGCGGCAGGTCACGTCCAGGTCGCCGACGCCGGCGATGCTGGTGAAGGTTTCCGGGTGGGTGGCGCCCAGGGCCTGGCCCAGGAGCTGAATCTCGTTCAGGCCGGCGGCCAGGAGCAGGCTCTCGGTATTGTCGCCAAAGGCATCCGAGGTAGCCTTCAGGCTGTCCAGCATGCCGAAAGCGATGGCCACTACGTTCTTGGCGCCGCCGCAGACCTGGACGCCGATGACGTCGAGCGAGGGGTAGACCAGCAGGTAGGGCCGCTGCAGCAGCTCGCGCATCCGGATACCGTTGCGGCCGTTGGCGCTGGCCGCCACCAGGCCGGTCATCAGGCCGCGCGAGACTTCCTCGGCGTGGCTGGGTCCTGAAATGTACACCAGGTTGCCGCGGTAGAAACCGGGCAGATAGTCCTCCAGGGTCTCGATAATCAGGCGGGTGCCGCGGCTGGTCTCGATGAAGCCCTTGGTGACCACGGCGATCAGGCTGGAGCCCTCCATGACATTCGGAACGGCCAGAATGCGCTTCAGCGTCGGCAGCAGATAGAGCGACGGCACCGCCAGAATGATGACGTCCTTAGCCAGGGCGGCTTCCACCGGGTCGGCGGTGGCGCTCAGGTTGTCCGGCAGCTTGACGCCCGGCAGCCAAGTTTTGTTCTCATGGTCGCGATTGACCGACTCGACCACGGCCGCCTCCAGCGCCCACAGGCTAACCTGGTGCCCGTTTTCGGCGCAGGCCTTGGCCACGGCCGTACCCCAGGCCCCGGCGCCGATCACAGCCACACTGCGCCGCCCCTGCTCCAGACTGGTATCGTTGCTGTCACTCATCAGATCCATCCTTAACGGTAAATTTTGATGTCCGCGTCATCGGAATACGGGCAGCACGCGGCCGCTCAGATCCAGCGCCCGTCGCCGTCCGGCCAATTCACCATCTCTTCCGGCTTGAAAAATAGCGCGATTTCGCGCTCGGCGCTGGCCGGGGAGTCGGAGGCGTGGACGACGTTCATGCGGGTATGCAGGGCCAGGTCGCCGCGGATGGTGCCGGGTTGGGCCTCGGCGGCCGCGGTGGCGCCGCATAGCTGCCGCATCGCGGCCACGGCCTCGTCGCCACCCACGATCATGGCCAGCACCGGGCCGCTGGTGATGTAGTCGACCAAGTCCTTGAAGAACGGCTTGGCGCGGTGCTCGCGATAGTGTTCCTCGGCCAGGGGACGCGGCAGCTGTAGCAGCTTCATAGCCTGGATGCACAGTCCTTTGCGCTCGATGCGGCCGATCACCTCGCCCACCAGCCGGCGCTGCAGGACTCCGGGTTTCAGCATGACGTAGCTGAATTGTCGCTCCATGGCTCTGGCTCCCTGTTTCCCTTATAATGCGGCCGGCCAAGATGCGACCGAAAAGCAATCATACCCATAAAGCAGCCGTGCCACAAGGCCTGGCTGGTTTTCGTTATCGCTTGAGCAACTTAATCATATATATCCGGATGTATTCTTCAAGGGCTGCATGGTTGCGGATCTGCAGCAGGTTGGGCCGGTCGGCCAAGTTAGCGGCCAGAGTCTTGATACGCTCCGGATTGAAGGCGCTGGGGCGTAAATTGCGCAGGATGCCGCGTAGGTAATCCCGCACCAGCGAATTAATGTCTTCGGTCAGGTTGGCCTTGGCATTGGCATCCAGCAGCGTATTCCAGCGGCCTACCAAATGCTGCAGGTATTGGTCCAGGCTGTATTCGGCCGGTAGCATTTTTTTTTCGGCCTCGCGGGCGGCTTGGGCAAACTCGAGAGCGCGGCTGTTAGCGGTGACCTTGGTGGTTTCTTCCACTTTGCCGGCCTGCAGGCCAGCCTTCGCGGCCTTGCGTTGTTGCCGTTTCTGGCCGGCGCTGGCGAAAAGCCGGAAAAACCAGGACAATACCGGTATGGTGTACCAAACCGGCAACAGGATGCGGACGTCGGTGAGCAGATTCTTGCGATCCAGGCCCAAGAGGATATCCAGGCCGGCTACCCGGTTGTTGCCAAAAAATTGCCCCAGATCCGGCTGTCGGCCACGCTCGTCCTGCGTCTCGGCGTACATCAGCGGCAGGTAGCCCGAATCAAGCGCCGGCTCCAGGGCCGGCATGACCTGGGGCAGACGCTGGTTCAAGTCCCTGCAGAAAGCCGCGTCATCGTTCATGGGGGGAATGCTTTCAAACTTGTACAAGAGGGCGCGCCACTCACGGATCAGGATGGAGCGTATCAGGGGCCGGGTATCATTGAGTAGCTTGATGGTGTATGGCAGCAGGTTTTCCTTAGCGATGAAAATCTGCAGCCCGGCGGCGGAGCGCAACAGCAGCAGCGGAGGCAACTGGGCGCCCTCGGCCTTGGTGGTTTGGACGCGCAGCCACTCTTCCAGCTCTTCTCGACTATAGCTCCCCAGCAGCGGCCGGCTCTGGGTATCGCGGAAATCGCAGATCTCGTTCATGGTGTAGATGTAGGGCGCTTTGCGGATCAGGATTTCCAGACTGCGGAAAGCTGTTTCCTTCTCCTGGATACGCTGGGCCTTGCCCTTGATGTGGTTGTTAAAGACGTCCAT
Organism: Spirochaetes bacterium GWB1_60_80; assembly: GCA_001829185.1. GTDB lineage: Bacteria > Spirochaetota > Spirochaetia > Treponematales > UBA12059 > UBA12059. Next base: position 5,275 of record MIAR01000026.1, on the reverse strand, counting down.
CAGGTAGGCAGCCTGCCAGGCAGCAATATCGTCGGCGGTCGGCTCGCCCTTCCCGCCCAAATCCTTCTTTATAGAGCTGATCAGATAGGCCCAGAAGGGGTAACTGAAATCGCTGCGGCCTTCGCGCATCTCGCGGATGGCGTCGAATGGCTTGATCAGGACGGCGGTCATGGTTTCGCGCAGTAGATTTTCCTTGCCCGGGAAGGCGCCGGTCAGGCGCTGGTGGATATAATCCTTATTGGAACCCTTGCGTAGGTAGTTGCGGATTTTAAGAACGGCGTACTCCAGCAGCTTGTCGCCCATGCTCTCGGCCGGCAGCAGCATCTGCTTGAGGCCGTCCGGGAAAAACAGCCGATAAATAAACACCGGCCGCTCGCGCTCGTCGTCCAGCAGGGCGTCCAGGTCGGTATCGATACTGATAGCCTGAACCCATTCTGGTGGGATGGCGTCGCGGAACAACTGCTCGTCGGGGAAGGGCACGTCCGGATTCTCTTCCAGGCGCTGATATTCGGCGCGTAGCGGTCGGGTAAAGGCATCCGGCAGCTGAACCATCTGAATCTCATTGCCGGCCAACAGCAAGGACAGGCGCTTTTCGCGGGCGAACAGGAAAAGGCGAGGCACCAACACCGTGTCCGGGGTGGTGGCTAGTTCGCGATACTGCGGATTAGTCTGATCGCTGTTTTTAGCTTGGCGTTGGACAGCGGTGGCGAAACTGCGGTATTCAAACGCATACAGGTTGTTGCGGTTGGCGAAAGCCTTAATCAGCTGAAAAACATCGATCGGTGCGCTCATGGTCTCATTGTATCCAGTATAGCGGATTCACGCAATAAAAAACGACCATACTCTAAAGCATGGCCGTTTGCCAGGTAGCAATACCCTATTTGCGTGTCTTGTGTCTGTTCTTTCTTCTCTTCTTCTTGCGCTTGTGGGTTGCTATCTTCTTGAGCTTTCGCTTTCTTCCGCAGGGCACCGGCAGTCTCCTTAAAACCCAAAATCTCCCGATGATTATGCACGGGGCTGCTCTTATCGTCAAGTGCCCCTAGTGACAATCCAGCCACTATCGCCGGCCCTCCTCCTGATTCAGCGCCGTCATCCGGAAAAGCAAAGCCGTTTTTCGTCAAGGCGTGCACTTGCACAAACCCGGAAAAGCTCTTAGAATAATTAGCAGCTGTTAGTCAAGGAGCGTAACGGACATGATTGCCAAGAGTGATATGCCCAATCTGAACGACAAAAAGCCGGAAGGCCTCAAGCCGGAAGGCACGCCATACCGGGTCTTGATCGTCGATGACTCCATGTTCATCGCCAAGCAACTGGGCCAGATCCTCACCTCCGAAGGTTTCGAGGTGGTCGGTACCGCACCTGACGGCATGCAAGGTCTCGAGAAATACAAGGAACTGATGCCGAATATCGACTTGGTTACCATGGACATCACCATGCCTCAGATGGACGGTGTCAATGCCCTGGAAAAAATCCTCGAATTCGACCGCTCGGCCTGCATCATTATGGTCAGCGCCCTCGGCAAGGAAGATATCGTCAAGAAATGCCTGCTGATGGGCGCTAAGAGCTATATCGTCAAGCCGCTGGACCGCAAAAAGGTCCTGGAACGCATCGTGTCGGTCCTCAAGAAGTAAACGCCTACCCGCCAAGCACCCAGGAATACGAGAGGCTGTCCAGCTAGTAGACAGCCTCTTTTTTTTTGGCAGCCTGGTCGTTGACGGCGACCAGACGCAGCCTTATAGGCCTAAAGCCAACCGGATTTCAACGGCCAAGCCGGTAATGGCCAGCATGCGGCTCAAGTCCGGGCTAGTGCTGCTGATGTCGATCGAGAAGTCCAAGAGATGCAGGTTCAGCCGGAAGCCCAAGCTGGTTTTCCAGGCCAGATCCTCATAACCAAGGCCTAAAGACAGCATGTCGAACGGGAAAAATGACCCTTGCACCCAGACACCGGCATTGAAACGGAACGGTTCGTCCAGAATGAGCATGACATGCGGCACGATATCGACGACAAAAACATTGGGGAAGCGGTAAAAGCCACTCAAGCTGAGCGGCATATTGATGGCCACCGGATCGCCTGTCAAGGCGTCGAAGGCCACGACCGGATCCTCGAAGGTCAGCAATTCACTGCCACTGGGATTGAGCAGCTGGTCTAGCGGGTTGGCCTGCGAGCTGGCGCCGGTGGTTACGCTAAAATTCCAGCCATTAGACACCAGGGCCGGCGCCAACGGGATGTTCAGAAGCGACACGCCCCAACTCGGCTCACGCCGATTGCTGCCGAAGGTGAAGCCAAGGTCGGCCTTGAAACCGTTGGTGTTGCTGGTCATCAGCTCCTGCGGGTCAATCTGGTCGACATGCTCCAGGTCGACGGCGGAATACAGGTTGGCGCTGGCGCTAGCCGACGCGGTGACGCTGCCGTCCACGTCGGCCAGGAAGGAATAGCTCAGCTGGCCGCCGCTCGAGTAACCGAGCGGGGCAAAGCGGGCCAGCTTGGCGCCGAAGGTGAAGTTACCCAGACGCAGGCCGGCATAGGCGCCAGCCTCGGCAAAGCCGCGCACCAGGATGCCGCCGGAACCCGTGTAGGTGGTACCGGAAGAAACGCCTTCGGCCAGGAATTCAAACAGGCCCTTCGGCACCAATAACTGAACCAGTACGTCAGTGTTGACATACAACCCCAGCCCAACGCCAAACAGATGGGCCGCCAGGTGGACGTCGCCGTCCAGGGTAAGGCCCAGGCCCAGGCCATCCGGCCCCAGGCTATTGTACAGGTCATTCAAGTTAATGGTGATCTCTTCCTGGAAAATTTGCTCCAGCGAGAAATAGCTGTTATTGACGCCCGGGCTGAGCGACAGGCCCAGGTCAACCAAACCGCGCGGACTGGAACCGAGCAGCGCCGGGTTATCCTGATGCGCCCAGACGCTGCCTGGATCGGCCACCAGGCTGACGGGCAGGCAGCAAATCAGAATAGCCGCCAGCAGCAGACCGCGGCCAAGGCCCGCGCGGGTTGGTTTCGGGAAAAGGGCGGAATTATTCATGGAAAGCTCCTTCCGACCATTCGCGGGACAGGTCTATTTGGTACTCGATGTCAGTGGTCATTTGTAGGGACAGATCGGCCGTCAGTAAACCGGCGGGGTTCATGTTAAGGGTGCCCGGTGGCAGAGCCAGCAACAGCTCTGGCGCGAAGGGATTGGTATTTTCGATAAAGGCGATATCCGCGGCGCTAAGGTCAAAACTGGTTAAGCCCGTGCCGAGGGGCAGGCGCTTTTCAAAGCTGCCGGTGGCGGAGTTCTGGCGGATGATCAGCGTCGGCACACTGGTACCGGTCAGCATGTCATTCGTAAAACCCACCGTCAGCGCCAGAGAGGTGAGGCTGTCGAAGACCAGATCCATGGTGGCATCATTGTCCTGGGTGCGTCCCAGCAGATCCTGGCTCAAGGCCAGATAGGGGACGCCGTCCGCTCCGGCCGGCATCCACTCAATGCCCGTCGGGTCGGTCACGATCAGCTGCAGCGGCAGATCCAGCTGCAGATTGACCACCAGGCTGCCTTCCGGATCGCCGCCTGAGATGTTGATGATCGTGCCACCCATCAAGACGGCATAGGCGATTTCCACGCCGCTGGCCCGGGCGTTGATCAGATCGACCAGGTTGATAGGCAGGAGCTGGTTCATACTCACCAAGGTAGGCGTGCCGTAGCCTTCCGGATCCAGGAAGTTGGCCTCGGATACCGGATTGGCGTCGTTGAGCAGGTCGACGAAGTGCACGCCGCCGCCGTCGGTATAACGCGCCAGCAACACCAGGTTAAAGTCGTCCAGGTCGGTCTGGTCGCTGGTCAGCAACAGATTGCTGGTAGTGCCATCCAGATTAAGGCCGGCCGGCAAGAGGTTTCCCAGGGCCGAGAAATCGAAGGGTTCGCCGCCGGCTTCCGGGAAGGCGCCAGACTGGCTGATAGCGCCCAGGGTGATGGTGGCCGGGGTCAAGACCAGCTCGAAGCTGCCCGAGAAGCTGTAGTCGGTGCCGGGAACCACATTGGTCATGGTCAGCTGGCCTGTGCCGCTGTTGTAGCCGGTCAGGCTAACGCTGATATCGACTGGGATACAAAGGGCACCACCAATATCGACCAGGTCACCCGGAAGCGCGAAATCGATTTGCATGGTTGGAGTGGCATCGATCAGCAGGTTAATGGTCTCGACCACTGGCGCAGGCGCCAGGGCGGTAAAGGTTCGGGTATCCGGCCCGCCGCTAAGCAGCACGCTGGAAGTCAGGGTAACATCCAGGTCTACCGGCAATCCATTTGTGAAGTTGAGTTGCAGGTAGGCATCATCGAAGGTGGCGGCCTGCAAGTACTCCAGTACGGCCGCATCGACGACCACGTTCTCGGTGGTGGAAAAATCCAGGCCGTCGGCCTGCACCACCACCTGGCTGAACTGGCTGATGGTCAAGTCGGCCGTCAGGCTGATGTCGGCCGGCAAGGTAACGTCAGCACCGGCACCGTCGACAGTCAGGGTGTATTCCAGGTTGTAGCCGCTGAAGCTGCTCAGGCTGACGCCGGCCAGGGGGATACTCCACTCGTTAGGGTTGGCGGTCGGGCTGGCGTCATGAGGCCCGTCATCCAGGTTGAGGCTGGCGGCCAGGGCATAGCTAACGCCCGAAAACCCCGGGTCGCTCAGGCTGATAACCAAAGCGCCAGTGCCCACCGTGGCCGAAACCAGCTCAGCCGGCTTGGCTACGTCGAGTGGGGCAGTCCCGTTGGGCGTAGATACAAAATCGACGCCAGTGGCGCTATCGATGTCCAAATCGCGAAAGCTGGCGGCGCTATCCAAAGTGAAGTTCGGGTTACCGCCGGCCGCCCCGCTCATCGTCAAGGTCACCTGCAGCTTCAAATCAGCCGGCAGGGTTTTCCCGGCAAGGGGAAACACCAAGGTGCCCGAATCATTGACCGCCAGCGGCACGCCGGCCGAGGCGTTGTTGGCAACCACCAGCAGGGTATCCGTGGCCGTCAGTAAGCGGGCGTCAGTAATACCCAGCAGCAGGCCGGCCGAGGCGGTTTTAGTAATGGCGATATCAAGGTAACCGCCGCCCAGCGTCAGAGTGTCAAAAACAGCGACGGTGACAGTGGCGGCCGGCGGAGTAGCCGTACCATCGATTTCGGGCAAGGTAATAGTTGATAGCGGCGGGATCACCAGGCTGCCCAGGCTGTCCGAATCGACTGTCACGGTCTGGACTATTGTTTGGTCAATATCCGGCACGTTAAAGGTCAGGGGCTCGATAACTTGGCTGAAA
>MIAR01000025.1 GCA_001829185.1 Spirochaetes bacterium GWB1_60_80 | reverse complement strand
GTATTACTTCAAGCCCTCTTCCTTACTGGAAGATCATTGGACGAATAGCTTCTGATCAGCCGTTAGCTGCTTCAGCATAGTGGAGATGCAGGAAACTTAAAGACGGCAGATGTGGCGGTCGGCGTTGCGCCTGGCGCAACTGCCTGGCTTAGCCCTTGGCTACCTGGAAGAGCGGTCCGTCGGTACCGGCGCGGCACCACCAGCTGGCGGTGGTTGGATCGCATTCATCGAGCACTTCGTCCAGGGCGACGCAGCCGCAATCCAGCAGATCTTCTGGATGCCAGTGCAGCTTCAGCTGGCTCTCCTCGCCTTCGGCCAGGGCGCGCGTCCAGGCGCCGGCGACCTTGATGGTTTCCTCGGCCACCAGGCGCAATTCATCCGGCAAAGTGGCCAGACTGGGCGCCAGGAATTCCAGTTGCCAGCCTTCCAGCTGGGTATGGTTTGCTTCGGCCTGGAGCACTAGCGGCTGTCCTTCCAGGAATAACGCGAAACGTTCCAGCAGCCTGGCCGGCGGCTCGTGCAGGGCCTGGCAGAGCGGCATGAACCACATGACGGCCCGCCCGCGGTTATAAAATAGTTCTACGGCGTCGGCCAGTCTGGCGGCCCTATCCAGGTCGGCCGCGCCGAAGCCCGGCGTGGACAGGATGCGATGCGGCGCCTGGCTCTGGCATTCCAGCCCCAGCTCGGCGGCCTGGGCGGCTAGTAGGGTCCCCGGCAGGACGGCCAAGGGGAAGATGTCCAGGTGGTTGGGCCGCAGCTCCAGCGCATAGTCCAGGCTGCGATTGAAGCCCTCCAGGCTGTCGCCGGGCAAGCCATAGATCAGGTCCAGCCCGTAGATGATGCCGCGTTCTTCCAGTAGGCTGATTTTGGCCTTGAATTGCTCCGGGTCAAAGCGCCGGTTGACCAGGGCCAGCGCGGCCGGGTCGGCGCTCTGCAGGCCGAGTTGGACCTGGCAGTTGACGCTGGTCAGCCAGTCGGCTTGCTGCGCGGTTAAGAGTTCGGCGCGTAATTCGAAGAAATAGAGGCTGTTCGGCGCCAGGCGCGCAATCAGTTTAAGCAGCTGCTGCATGCGCTTGGGTTCGGCGTTGAAGGTCGGGTCAAGCGCGAACACCTCGGCCGCCGCCTGCTTGCCGAACAGGCGCAGTTCCTTCTCCAGCCGATCCAGGCCGAATTCGCGCCTGGCCGGGCCGTTGCCGCGCGATTCGTAGCAGAAGGCGCACTGGAAGGGGCAGCCGCGCGTCAGTTCCCAGACCGCGCCGCCGTAAGTAGCCAGCTGGAGGCTGCCGTCCAGCCAGGGTGAGGGCAGGGCCTCCAGGCTGGCGACGGGCTCGCAGAAACTGCGCCGCGCCGGAGCGGCGTCGATTGGTGGCAGGCTGCCGTCCAGCCAGGCGCGCAGCAGCCGGGCCATGGCCAGTTCGCCTTCGCCGCTGACGACGTAGTCGGCCAGGCCGGCGCGCAGGCTGGAGGATGCGTCACCGCCGGCTTCCGGGCCGCCGGCCACGATGATCAGGCCGGGGAGTTGCTGCCGGGCCGCTATGGCCAGGTTCAGCATGGACGGGTAGTTCCAGACGTAGACCGACAGGGCCAGGATGGCTGGCCGCGCGGCCAGCACTTTGGCCAGAAGCTCGGCTGGCGGGTCGTCGGCGTTGGCGGCCAGTAAGGCCAGGGCCAGGCCAGCCCGTATATCGGCTTGTTTGTACAGGTAGGCCAGGATCTGGGCGGCGCCGAGTGGGGCGGAACGCGGTCCGGCCTGGCTGGCCAGGCTGACGAAAAGCAGCGCCGGGCGAGTCTCAGCGGTAGTAGCGGAGCTGGTGCTGGCGGGGCTGGTCGAAGGAATAGTGGTGGGGATCGATAGCCCTAGGGGCTGGTGGCTGCCTTGCGGCTTGCCGGCTGGCGTGGTCATAGGCTATAAGTATGATCGGTGCGGCGGCGCGCGGCTAGCCCCCCGCCAGCCGTCTATTGACTGGATTTCAGCCTTGAAAGGTGCCATGAAATGGAAGAATTACTGACCGCGCTCGCTGCCAACGGCGACCGTCAGCCCTGGTTCTGGCTGTTGGCCGCGGCCGTGGTTCTGGCGCTGCTGCTGATCGGCTTTTTTGTCGGCCAGCTGGTCGGCACGCTGCAGGCCAGCCAGGATCGGCAGCGTTCGGAACGGAACGCCCGGGACGACGCGGTCAAGCGCTCGCGGGCGGTGCTGACCGGGCAGATTGGCGAGCAACTGGCGCCTTTCCTGGCCGATTTCCCCTGCCCGGCGGCCGATTTACGCTTCATCGGCAAGCCGGTGGACTATATCGCCTTCCGGGGCCTGTCGGCCGGCCAGCCGGACGCGGTGATTTTCATCGAGGTGAAGAGCGGACAGGCCGGGCTGACGGCCGCCGAGCGGGCCATCAAGCAGGCCGTGCAGGCTGGCCGAGTCTACTGGCAGGAGTATCGTTTACCCTAGGAGTCGATCGGGCTTTGGAGCACAACGAATGATTTTCTTGATTGTTCAAATAAGTTGAACGTTCAGGCTTGCACAAGTCCGGCAAGCGCGTTAAACTCAGTCCGTGATTAGGATCCGCCGACCGATCTTATCCCGGGAGAGCCTGATGGAAACCGCTACCGAAACCCATGTCACGCTGCCACGGCAACCGCTCGACGGCGAGTCGCCCCGAACCTTGTATGGTCGCCTCCTTAAACTGGCGGTGCCGATTATGGCCGGCAATTTCGTGCATACCCTCTACAACATGGCCGACACCTGGTTCCTGGGCAAGCTCAGCCGCGAGGCCCTGGCCGCCCCGTCCATCGCCTTCAACATCATCATGCTGCTGACCGTTTTTGGCGGCGCCTTCGCCTCGGCCGGTACCACCTTAATGGCCCAGGCCAAGGGCAAGGGCGATAGCGACAAGATCAACTTCTACCTCGGCCAGATGGCCAGCCTGCTCTTGATTACGGCCGGCTCGCTAACCGTTATCGGCCTGCTTCTGGCTAAGCCTTTGCTGGCGCTGCTGCAGGTGCCAGCGGAGGTCTACGAGTACACCCTGGTCTACATGCGCATCATGATGCTGGAAATACCGCTGATGTTCGTGGCCTTTATCCTAGGTGGCGCCCTACAGGCTACCGGCAATAGCTTTACGCCGTTCAAGATTCAGCTGGTAACGGTGACGCTCAATATCATCCTCGATCCGCTACTGATCTTCGGGCTGGGGCCTATCCCGGCCTTGGGTGTGGCCGGAGCGGCCTGGGCCACCGTCTTCAGCCGGGCGGTCTCGGCGGTCATCGCCGTGCGGCTACTGTTGTCCGGACGCTACGGTATCCGCCTCCAGGCTCGGCACATGCGCCTGCGCCGCGACAGCGTGCTTTTGCTGGCCAAGATCGGCTTACCATCGTCTTTTGGCCATGCTATTTCCACCCTCGGCTTTACGGTCATGCAGGGCGCTATCAATTCCTTCGGTACGGCCGTCATTGCCGCCGCCGGCGTCGGCAACCGCATCATCGGCCTGTTTAACATGCCGGCCATGGGCTTTTCGCAGGCCACCGCCACCCTGGTGGGCCAGAGCCTGGGCGCCAGGAACATTCCCAAGGCCAGGCTGGTGGTGAAGCAATCCTTACTGACCATCCTGATCTTCATCACCATCGCCATGGTGCTGACCTTCTTCTTCGGCGCCTCGCTGGTGCGCTTTTTCGTGGACGACGCCGAAACTATTCAACACGGCGTAGCCCAGTTCCGCATCGTCTCGCTGTCGGTTATTTTCTTCGCCTTGTTCAACGTCCTGAACGGCGCCTTTCAGGGCGGCGGCGACACGGTGCCGGTCATGGCCAACAACATCATCCGGCTGTGGGGCCTGCGCGTGCCGCTGATCTACCTTTTATGCTTCGGCCTGGCTTGGGGGCCGGTCGGCATCTGGTGGTCGATGTTCTGGTCAAACCTGGTGGTGACGGCCATAGCCTATTACCTGTACCGCACCGGACGTTGGGCGCACAAGATTAACCCCGACCGCATCTGAGCCGGGGCGGTCAGGCAGCTGGTCGCCTGGTTAACCTGGTCACGCCAAAAACAAAAACGGCCGCCTCCCCGACCCGGGCGGCGGCCGTCCGCCTTTTCAGAACGGCGGGCTTTGTTATGGGAAGTTTACCAGTCGGCCAGGATCTCCCGGGCCTTGTCCAGGTCGTTGTTCTGGTTGATGCTACGGGCGCCGATGGCCTGCAGGCGGCTGATGACGCCGTTAACGAGGTCGCGGGCTTCGTCGCGGTCGGGCTTGCTGGGTATGGTGATGCTGCCTTCGAAATTAGCGCCGCGCTCCAGGGTGGCGCTGGCCCGGTCGAAGGTCGTCTTCATGCGACGCTGCTCGCTTGTACGCTTGGCGGCGTTCCAGTTACGGGCGTACAGCGACTTGGCCAGCTCGAGCTGGAAATCGTAGGACAGGGAGGAGCTACCCTGCTGGACTTCTTCCTGGTTTAGGTTGACCGCCATGCGGCCATACGATACCGAAATGCCGGCGTCGCCGAAGGAGATCGGCCAGCCGGGCAGTTCGCGGTAGAGCTGGCCGAGTACGTAAAAACTGTCAGGGTGGCGGGGATTGACCGCCAGGGCGCGTTCCAGCAAGGTGCGCATCGGCGCCGCCTTGGCCAGGGAGTTGAGAATGCCCTTGATCTGGCCCCAGCGGCCCATGTTGGAAGACTTCCAGAAGTAACCCTGGTGATTGTTCGGGTTCAGGGCGATGGCCTGGTCGGCATAGCGCTCGCCTTCCTCGAATTTGGCCAGGATCTGCGCCTGCGGCGCATCGGCATCCTCCAGATCGTTGCCCTGGTTCAGCGCGGCCCGCGCCAGGCGCCAGTAGATCTCGGCCCGCTGCTGGTCGGTAGTAGCCTGCGGTAAGCCAGCTTGCAGGGTGGTGATGCACTGGTCGAATTGATTGAGGTCGTGGAGGTCATCGACCTGGCGCAGGGTGCCTTGCAGGTCGGCGAAGGCCAGGGTAACGCAGAGCGCGGCGGACAGGCTCAAAATCAGGAACTTTTTCATGTTTCCTCCTGAAATTATATGATAGCACAGCTTCCAGCCGGCCACAAGAATAAAGAGCGCTGATTCGGCCACAGCCGGCCTGGTCCCGATCCGGCGGCGCTTTACTGCGAAAAAAGCGGACCCATGTGACCCTTGAAACGCGGATTCTTGGACGACATGTCTTCAATATAAAACGGCGGCTTGGGCGTGACGCCCTTGCTGCCGAGGATCTGGCCGAGATGTTTGGCTATCCAGCGCGAGATGCGCAGCGTCACCATCTTGCGGCGCAGGCGGCCCTGCATGTCGCGGTTCAGGATCTGGGGAATGGTGTTGCTGGCCACGATTTCGTCGATGACCGGCGAGTTGAGTTTCTCGCGGCCTTCCTGGCTGGTGTAGAAGTGGGTGACCAGGAATACGATCTTGGCCGGCGCGCTGCCCTTGAGCATGCAACAGGCCTTGACGATGGTGCCGCCGGTGCGAACCATGTCGTCAATCACCACTACGTCCTTGTCCTTGATGTCTTCCAGGCTGATGTCGGACTGCCGGCTGACCTTCATGCTGACGGTCCGTTCGTCGCAGCGTTCCTTGTCGATTATCAGGATGGGTACCGACGGGTCGCGCAGCTCGGCGTGCAGCTCGCGCACGAAGGGCAGGGCACCCTTGTCCGGAGCGCACAGCACCAGGTTGCCGTGGCGTACCACGTCCGAGCCGATCAGGTACTCGGCGTAGACGTCGGCCGGCTGCAGGTTGTGGAAATTACCGGAGAAACGGTCCATGAAAATATTCTTGACCGATTGGGAATGGTTGTGGACGGTTATCACCTCGTCCACGCCGGCGGCCTTGAGGATGTCGGCGTACATCCGGGCCGAGAAGGGCTGGCCGTCGAATTTCTTGTAGTCGGCCTGGTCGCGCTCGAAGGCCGTCAGCCCGTGCTCGATGCGCGGCCCGCGGTCCTGGGCGCTGAAGTAGAGGTCCGGTTCCAGCAGCAGCACCCGTTCGGCGCCGTTGTCCTTGGCGGCCCGGGCAATGAGGCAGTTGCGGAAGGCCAGGTCGTTGCGGCTGATGTCGCTCTGCGAGGTGCTGACCAGCAGCACCTGTTTGCCTTCCAGCTTGCGGCCAATGTTGTCCCAGTTATCCTCGTCGATGATGAAGCGCGGGCAGAATTCCGAGTTGTGGAAGGTTTTCAGTGAAACTAGGTCAGAATAGTCGATGCTCTGGTTCAGGTGGTGGGCGATATCTTCCACGAACGAGTTGTCGGCGACGTTACCGATGATGACGACGTTGTCCATGCTGGGGGCTCCTGGAGGGCAGGTTTTCAGGATAGTAGCAAATCGGGCTGAAAATTGACAGTAGGTAGCAAATATATTAGCGATTTTTCTGGCATTGGCGATGGCCAGGTTCTATGATTAGGTACAGTTCTAGCATAGGGGGGCGCCATGAAGGCTCGAGCCGGTTTTTTTGATCGTTTGGCCTTGGGAACTAGGATAGCGCTGCTTTTTGGCCTCGCTACCCTGGTTGTCATGGCCACGCTGGTGGGTCTGATGATCAGTCAGGGCGGTAACGAGATTGACCGGCTGACCGAGACCTATGCTTTGGCCATCGCCGAAGCGCGGGCTGACCAATTGTCGGCCACCATTCGCGAGTATGTGCGCTTGGCCGCGGACGTGGCGGCGCTGGAGGTCGTGCGCGGTGGCGATATGGCCGCCGGCCACCGGGCGCTACTGGCCAAGAAACTGGAGGTCGGCGATCTGGTGGAAGGCCTTTTCAGCGCTGACCGCAATGGCGACTATATTACCGACCGTGGCCTGACCGGGAATGTCCGCGACCGGGACTATTTCGGCCTTGTCGTCGGGCAGGGCGCCGCCTGGGCCGTCGGGCAACCGGTCATCTCGCGCACGCTGAACATTCCCATCGCCGTGGTGGCTGCGGCCGTGGTGCGCGATGGTCGCACTATTGGCCTGGTCGGTTTGCAGATCGCCCTCGACGACCTGTCGCGCTCCATCGCCGCCATCAATATCGACAACGCCGGCTATGGCCTTGTCGTTGACAAGAGCGGCGTTATCGTGGCCCATCCCGACCAGTCGCTGGTCATGACGCTGGACATCGATGAGGCTGCCGAAGCCGGCTTTGTCGGCCTGGCCGAAGCCGCCGCTGACATTACTTCCGGCCAGAAAGGCATGGCGGTCATTACTCGGCCCGATGGCGTCGTCGAATATCTGTATTACGCGCCGGTCAAGGATGCCGGCGGCTGGACCATGGGTATCGCCGTCGAGGAGCGCTATATTCGACAGTCGTCGGCCGCCTTAGCCAAGCTGGTCCTGGTCATCGGCCTGGTAGCGCTGACCATCATCGTCTTCATCGCCATCCTGCTGGGGAGATCCATCACCCGGCCGGTTAATTACCTGGTCGGCATTGCCCGCCAGATGGCTGACGGCATTCTCGACATTACCATGCAAGACAAGGTACTAGCGCGGGGCGATGAGCTGGGCGAGCTGTGCCGTTCGCTCGACCATTCGGTCAAGAAGCTGCGCCGGGTGGCTATTGACGTTAAGGCGGTCGCCACGGATATCGATTTCGGGTCATCCGAGCTGTCACAGGCGGCCATGCAGATGTCCGAAGGCATCGAGGGCATTTCCACCTCCAGCCAGCAGTTGTCCGAGGGCTCCAACGAGCAGGCGGCCAACGCCGAGCAAGTGTCGTCCAGCGTCGAGGAGATGAGCGCCAATATCCGTCAGAACGCCGACAACGCCACCCAGACCGAAGGCATTGCCACTAAGGCGGCGCGTGATGCCCAGAGTGGCGCCTCGGCCGTTCGCGAAACGGTCAGCGCCATGCGTCAGATCGCTGAAAAAATCATTATAATAGAGGAAATCGCCCGACAAACCAACATGCTCAGCCTGAACGCTAGCATCGAGGCCGCCCGAGCCGGTGAGCACGGCAAGGGTTTTGCGGTGGTGGCCAGCGAGGTCGGCAAACTAGCTGAACGCAGCAAATTGGCAGCTGGCGAAATTTCTGGCTTGTCACGCCATAGTGTGGACATCGCCGACCAGGCCGGAGTCATGCTCGAGAACATGGTGCCGGACATCCAGCATACCGCTGATCTGGTACAGGAAATCAGCGTGGCCTGCCGCGAGCAGGATTCCGGCGCGCGGCAGATCGCCCTGGCCATGGTCCAGCTGGACTCGGTCATTCAGCACAATGCCTCCATTGCCGAGGAATTCAGCGCTACCAGCGAGGAACTGGCCAGCCAGTCGACCGTGGTGGCCGAGACGGCCGGTAATTTGGCGGCGCAGGCCACCACCTTGTCGGACCTGGTGGCCTTTTTCAACGTCGGTAGTTCCGACGCCGTCGGTAGTTCCGACGCCGTCGGCTTTGCCGGCCAGGCAGCGAAGGGGGCGGCCACAGCAGCGGCGCGTCCAGCCGCCGTTAAACCGGCCCCTGTCCGATCCGCCAAAACCAAGCCTACTACGGCCATCGTGCCGCGTACTACTGAACCGGCCGACCTTGCGTCGGATGCGGATTTCGAAGCGTTCTGAAATAAAGGAGGATGGCATGAAACTACGTGTCCGGTTGGCGTTGTCGCTTGGGTTGGCTACAGTAGCCGGTTTTGCATTCATTGTTTCGCTGACCACGACTCGGACTTACGCCACCGCCCGCGCCTTGCTGGAGGAATCGGCCGATTTCCAGGCTGGCGAGGCCGCGCTCCGCCTGGCTGTCCCGTTTGAGGAAGCGCTGGCCAAGGCCGCCGGCGTCGCCGCCGCACTGGGTAGCCTGGAGGCCGACGCGGCCGCCCGGCCGCTGGTATTGGGCATCTTGGAGAGCTTTCTGGACGCCAACAGTCATTTCGGCGGCGTCTGGGCCGTTTTCGCGCCGGATGCCCTGGACGGTCGGGATGCTCTGTCCGGCGGTAGCCCTGGCAGCGCCGTCGATGGTCGCTTTGCCCCGTACTGGAACACTTTCAGCGGCGCTAAAGCGCTTGAAGCTTGCGTCGATTATGACGACCCGGGACCGGTTGGCCTGTACTACCGCGAGTCGTATTCCACCGGCCGCAATTTTATCACCAAGCCGACCGAGTACCTGATCGGCGGCCAGCCGATGACCGTCGTGTCCGTTACTACGCCCATTCGGCGCGGCGACCGCATCATCGGTACGGCCGGGGTTGACTTTTCGATGGACGCCGTGCGTGCCATCGCCGCCTCGATACGGCCCTATGAGATCGGTTACCTTTTCCTAATGTCCGACGATGGGACCATTGCCGCCCACCCCAAGCCGGAGCTGCAGGGCACGGCCCTGGCCGAACTCCCGGCTATCGGTGGCAACGCTGCCGCGGCTCGGGCCATAGAAGCCCTCCAGCGGTCCGAGACCTGGCGCGGCGAGTGGCAGGAGGAGGGAACCCGCTTCATGGTGGTGCAACTACCGCTGCGCTTCAGCGGCATGACGGCGGCCTGGGCTATGACCTACGCTATTCCCTTGGACGTGGTGCTGCGCCCGGTAAGCCAGCTCATCATCCTGATTCTGATTATCGCCATCCTGGCCAGCGTCACGGTGGTGGCCATTTCGGTCTATCTGTCGCTGAGCGTGACGCAACCGGTGGTGCAGATGACAGCCCTGGCCCAACAGCTGGAACTGGGGCGCCTGGATATCCGGGTCGACGCCCGCCTGCTGGCCCGTAAGGACGAGATCGGTACCATGGCGGCGGCCATGGAGGCTACCTTCGCCAAGCTACGCGACGTGGTACGCGATGTGACGGGCACCGTCTCGCTGGCCAATCACGAGGCCACCGAACTGGCCAGGGCTTCCCAACAGATGAGCCTGGGCATTGACAGCGTGGCGGCGTCGAGTCAGCAGTTGTCGCAGGGCTCAACCGAACAGGCCGCCAATGCCGAGGAAGTTTCGGCCAGCGTTGAGGAGATGAGCGCCAACATCAGGCAGAGCGCTGATAACGCCACCCAAACCGAGGGCATAGCCGTCAAGGCAGCCCGGGACGCTAAGGAAGGCTTGACAGCCGTGGACGCCACCGTCGTTGCGATGCGCCAGATCGCCGAGAAGATTGCCATTATCGAGGAAATTGCCCGCCAAACTAACATGCTCAGCCTGAACGCCAGCATCGAGGCAGCCCGGGCCGGCGAGCATGGCAAGGGTTTCGCGGTGGTGGCCAGCGAGGTCGGCAAACTGGCCGAGCGCAGCCGCGGCGCAGCCGGCGAAATTTCCACCCTGTCGCAGAGTAGCGTGGCCATCGCCGTCAAGGCTGGCAGCATGCTGGGCGGCATGGTGCCGGATATCCAGCACACCGCCGACCTGATTCAGGAAATCGGCGTGGCCAGCCGCGAACAGGATCAGGGCGTGCAACAAATCGCCCAGGCCATGGATCAGCTGGACGCGGTTATCCAGCGCAACGCCAGTATCGCTGAGGAGTTTAGCGCCACCAGCGAAGAGCTGGCCAGCCAGTCGACTGTCGTAGCCGAGAGCGCGGAGAATTTGGCCGGCCAAGCTTCCAGGTTGTCGGAGCTGGTCGCCTTTTTCACGATCGACCAAACGACTCGGTCGGCGACTTCGACAGGCCCGGGCGGCGCTGGTCAGTCAAGGGCCAAACCTGCAGCGGCAAGGGCTTCGGCCGCCCCGGCCGCCCGTGCCGCGCCAGCCGCGCCAGCTAGGTCAGCTAGGTCAGTCGCCACCCGACCGGCCGCTCATGCCGCCCCCCGGTCCACGGCCATCGTGCCGCGTACCGGACCCGCAAAGGAAGAAGCCAACGATGAAGACTTCGAAGCCTTCTGAGCCTACTGCTACGGCTGCGGCAGCTGAACAGTACCTGACCTTTCAACTCCAAAGCCATGCCTATGGAGTCAATGTCCGGCATATCAATTCATTGCTGGACAGTCAGGAAGTGACACCGATCATGCAGCAGTTGACGCTGATTACCGGATTGGCCAACGTGCGCGGCAGCGTGGTGCCGGTCTTCAATCCGTGCTTGGTGCTGGCCGGGCTGAACATCAACGAGGTGGCTGTGCCGGCGCCAGCCGCCATCCCGGCTGGCGCCGCCGCCGCGACTGACAAGCTGGAGGGCCAGCCGGCCAGTTGGCCGGCTGGGCAGGTCCTGCCATCCAATCAGATGGAAGACGCTGACGGCGGCTTGATCATCTTCGAGATCGCTAACGGAACGCTGCTGCCATTCATCGGCATGGCGGTGGACCGCATCGGCAAGGTGGTGGCTTTGTCCGCCAGCCAGCTGCTGGCGGTGCCGTCCTTCCTGCCGGACACGGTAGCCTCTCACCTGGAGGGCTTCTGCTTCGTGGCTGGCAAGCGGCATACAATACTGCGGCTGGAGCACCTCGTTTCCGGCGAAGTCCTGTTTGGCGAAGGGCAGGGGAGGGATGACCATGCCTGAAGAACAGTTGATAGACTTCGGCGACCATGCCTCGATCGAGACCGTCGCTCAATTGAAGCAAGCGCTGGAAACGGCCTTCGAGCAGGCCAAGGCCGGCAGCCTGATGATCTGCGACTTGAGCCGGATAGGCCGAGGCGATTCGGCCTGTGCCCAGTTGCTGTTGGCGGCAGCCAAGCAGGCCGATGCCAACGGGCTCCAGTATCGCCTGCGGCACGAAGACGACAGCGCCATCCTGCAGGACATGCTGAACTGCGATTCTATTGGCTGAAACGAGGGGAGCCGGTACCATGAACGACAAGCTGATCGAAACCTTTTTGGACGAAGCCCGCGAATTGCTGGACGGCCTCGAGGATCATGTCCTGAACCTGGAAAAGAACCCTGCCGACATGGAGGCCCTCAACGCGGCCTTTCGCGCCTTGCACTCCATCAAGGGGGCGGCGGCGATGTTCGGCTACGAGGCCGTGGGCGCCTTTGCCCACGAGGTAGAGGCTGCCCTGGACCATTTCCGCTCTGGCGCCATCCCGGCTACCGCCGAGTTGACCGACGCCGTATTGCGCTCGCGCGACCTGATCACCTTATTGCTGGATCGGCCGGGTGATGTTTCGATGGCCGAGCGTCGCCAGCTAGGCAGTATCCTCTCCCGCCTGGCCGGCAAGGGCGTTGATCCGTTGACCATCGGCCCAGCCGGACGGAGCCCGGCTTTTGAGGTCGAAGCCCCGCAATGCACCTGGCGTATCGTCTTTACCCCGTCGCGCGATCTATATCGGCGCGGCGTAAGGCCAGAGTTGCTCGTCAAGGAGTTGCGCGCCCTCGGGCAAGCCAGCGTCCATGTCAGCACCAAGCGCCTGCCCAAATTCAGCGAGCTCGATCCAGAAGATTGCTGGCTAACCTATATCATCCTCATAACCAGCGCCGCGCCGCAGCAGCAGTTGCGCGATGTTTTCATATTCGAAGAGGGCTTGTCGGAAGTCTCGATCGATAAGGTGGATATTAACCAGATCATGGACGGTTCCGAAGTCAAGCGGCTCGGCGAAATCCTGGCTGCCAAGTCCGTACCCCTCGAGCACATTCGCTCGGCCTTGAACCGGCAGGAGCCGATCGGCGAAATATTGGTCAAAGAAAACCATGCCAGCCCGGAATTGGTCGAGGAAGCCCTGCTGGAGCAGAAGCATGCCCGCAATGTGGTGCAGAAGCATGCCCGCAATGCGGTGCAGAAGGTGCATGAAGAGTCGGAACGCAAGTCCATCCGTATCAACAGCGACAAGCTGGATGTCCTATTGAATCTAGTCGGCGAACTGGTAACCGTCCAGGCCCAGCTTTCCCAGGCGGTGCGCGACAGCCCGGATCGCCATATCCATGGCATTACCGACTACGTTAAGCGCCTGGCCTCCGAACTGCGCGCTACCTCCATGGAATTGCGCCTGGTGCCGGTCGATTCGCTGTTCGCCAAGTTTAAGCGCCTAGTCCGCGACCTGGCGCATTCCCTGGGTAAGGAGATCGACCTGCAGGTGGTTGGCGGCGAGACCGAGATCGACAAGTCGGTGATCGACTCGCTGACCGACCCCTTGATGCACCTGGTGCGCAACGCGGCCGACCATGGGTTGGAAACCCCGGACGAGCGCGAGCGTAACGGCAAGCCGCGCGGCGGCCTGATAACCCTGTCGGCCGTCCACGCCGGCGCTTTCGTCCGCATCACCGTCAAGGAGGACGGCCGCGGCCTGGATCGCGAGAAGATATTCCGGCGCAGCGTGGAGCGCGGCCTCTTAGCCGCCGACAGTCATCCCAGTGACGAGGAAATCGACCAAATGATCTTCGAGCCCGGCTTCTCGACGGCGGCCGTCGTCTCCAGCGTCTCGGGACGCGGCGTCGGTCTGGACGTGGTCAAGACGGCTATCAAGCAGCTGGGCGGCAACCTGATAGTGACTACCCAGAAGGGCTTGGGTACCGAGTTCGTGCTCGATATCCCGCTGACCCTGGCCATCATCGACGGCTTTTTGGTACGCTCTGGCCGCCGGAAGTACGTCATCCCGCTGTCGTCGGTGCACTCCTGCTTCGACCGGTTGCGGCCGGCCGCGCCGGAGCGCCTCCTGACGCATGGTGAGGAATTTATCCCCTACGCTTCCAGCCGCGTCTTGTTTGGCGAGGACGATGCCGCGCCGGAGCACGAGGAAATCGTGATCGTCTCCATTTTCGACGCCAAGCTGGCCATCGGCTTCGACCAGGTGTTGGGCGGCTACCAAACGGTCATCAAGCCGATTGGCGAGATAGCCCGGCACGTTACCGGCGTTTCCAGCGCGGCCATCCTGGCCGACGGCGACATCGCCTTGATCCTGGACGTCGCCGGCCTGGCGCGGGCCATCAAGGCCGGCGGCTGAGCCGGGTGCCGGGCCGGCCGAGGCGCGTGGTCAACAGGAAAAGCCGCGGTAGCGCATATAGAAGAACAGGGTGGCCACCATCAGGGCATGGCCTGAATCCTCGGCGCCGACCAGATCGATGGCTTCGTGTTCCGGCACCAGCAGCACCTCGATTTCCTCGTGTTCGTCCAGGGCTTGGGGCCGGACTAGCTGGCAGTTCTCGGCGATGAAGGCGTGGAAGGTATTGCTCATAATGGCCGGGTTGGGCGACAGGATGCCGATGGGAACCAGCATGTCGGCGCGGTAGCCAGTTTCTTCTTCCAGCTCGCGCGCTACGGCCACCCCGGGATCCTCGCCGCGATCGACGATGCCGCCGGGAAATTCGATGGAGATGTGGTCGGTGCCGTGGCGGTATTGGCGTACCATGACGAACTTGCGGCCTTCCGGGGTGTCCACGACCGGAATGACGCCTGCCCAGTCGAGGGTCTTGAGAACGAAGAAATCGCCTTCCTTGCCAAGCGAGGAACGGCGACGGATTCTATCAATATCAAAAATGCAGCAGTTGGCGATGGTATCGCGTTTCAGTTCTTCCCATTTAGTGGCGGTAAAGCCGGTGCCCGTTTTTTGCATGTACTATCTCCCGCCTTGTATTCTAATTCCGCGCCGCCATCGCCGCAATGCCTGAGCTCGCCGACAGGGGGCGGTGGATTGAAGAGGCGACAGCGTGGTATCAGGCCGGGAGGCAGATTTCGCAGCGCCTGCCAGCCTGACTGTCCAAGACAAAGCGGCCGCGCAACTGCTTGGCCGGCATTATAACCAGCATCAGGCCCAGGCCACCGGCGGTGGCGGATGAAGCGGCGTGGAATGAGGCTGTGGTCCAGGTAGCCGTTGGACACCTGGTCGCCCTTGCCTCCCCCCAAAAAAAGGCCAGCCGGCTGTACGACCGGCTGGCACTTAACTTTCAGGACTGCGGTTCAGCCGCGACTCAGAGCGTGAAGTTCAACCCGTCCACCAGGATGCCGGGCAGCAGGCTGCCGCCGACATCGCGGCGCTCGTAGGTCAAGGTCGCCACCTGCAGGTGCCGTTCCTTGGTGACGGCTTCCAGCTTGGCGCCCAGCAGGTTGTAGAGCGACTCGTCCCAGCGCATGTCCTTGATGGGGCCGACGATTTTGCCGTTCTCCACCCACAGGCAGGCGAAGCGGGTCATGCCGGTGATGCGGGCGTTGGCCGGGTCGGACCAATTGAGGTAGTGGAAGTTGGAGACGTAGATGCCGGTGCCTAGCTTGGCCAAGGCCTCGGCCTGGTTCAGGCTGCCTGAGGCGATGGCCACCGAGCGCATGCCCTCGTGTTCCTCGGCGGCGTTGGACTGAACCTGGTACTGCTTGGCGGTGCGCGAGCTGACGATAGTGTTGACCAGCTTGCCCCGGTCGATGACGGTCAGCAGGCTGGGCGCGATCTCGCCGGCCATGTTGAAGGCCGGTTCGACGCCCAGCGAAAAGTCCTGGCTGAGCGTGAACTGGGGCGAAAAGCTTTCGCGGCCCTCGCGGATGGCTAGGTAGGCCGAGTCGCCCTGCTGGATGCCGCGCTCGCCGAAGCCGTCCCATGAAAAAAAGGTAACCACTTCGTTGAGGGCGTCGGCCGTGACGAAGGCCCGGTAGGCGCCCGGCTTGAGCGCCGTCTCCGGCTTGGTCAGGTTGGCCAGCGCGTCGCGGGTCAGCTTCAGCTTGGCGGCGTATTCGGCGTCTAGCCAGTCGCGGCCGGCGTAGGACGACTTGACGCCCTTGCCGTTGGGCAGCCAAGCCGAATAGTCGACCACGAAAGTGTGGGTGGCGAACCAGTGGCGGGCGCCGGCCGAATTGGCCGCGCCGCGGCAGATGCAGCCCTGGCTATACAGGCCGGCAAAGTCCAGGCCCTCGGCCGGAGAGAGCACCGTGGCCGGAATGTCGGCCTCGGCCAGTAGTGTACCGTCGAAGCTGGCGTCGCTCTGGTCGGTGGCGGCGGGCACCACCTGGTAGGCATCGTCCGGTAGCTGCGACAAGGTGGCGCGGGCTAGGCCAAGGGCCTCGGCTAGGCGGTTCTCGTCGTCGGCCGCCTTGCCGCACAGCCCGACGGCGAAGCCCCAGGTCTTGGCACCGCGGTACAGCTTGATGAAGACGTCGGACTGCTCGACCGTGCCGGCCTGGCGCACCTTGGCGTTGTTGAAGCGCATGAAGTAGGACGATTCGGCGCTGTAGGTGATGGCCGCCTGCTCGTCTGAGCGCAGCTCGCCCAAGACAAAGGCGGCCACGGCGTTGAAATGGGACTTGTAGTCGTTCGCGGAACTCATTTGCCGCCTCCAAAAACTTCGACATTGTCAAAAGCGCACACCGGGCTGGCGTGGCCGACGAACATGACCTGGTTGGGCTCGCACTTGCCGCAGTTGGGCGTGCCAAATGCCTGGAAACTGGCCCGGTCGCCGACCGCGCTCAGGTTGCGCCAGAAATTAGAGCTGATGCCGCGGTAGTTGGGGTCGCGCACTGTGGCGGTTAGCTTGCCGTTCTCGATCAGCTGGCCGTACTCGCAGCCGAACTGGAACTTGTTGCGGTAGTCGTCGATGCTCCAGGAGCGGTTGGCTTGCATGTAGACGCCCTTCTCGATGCCGGCGATCAGGTCCTTGAAGGAGGTGTCGCCCGGCTCGAGGTTCAGGTTGGCCATGCGGTCGGCCGGCGGCCGGTTCCAGCTCGAGGCGCGCTGGTTGGCCACGCCCGGCACGCCGGAACGCTTCTGGCTTTCCAGGCTCCCCAGGCCGCGCTTCAAAATACCCTTCTCGATCAAGAGCAGCTTCTCGGCCTTGTTGCCGATCTCGTCGGCCGCGTAGCTGGCCAGCTCGCCGGCCAACGTCGGGTCAAAGCTGACGTTCATGAGCGGCGAACCATATTGGAAGGTACCAAAGTCGGCCAGCTTGACGAAGCTGGAGCCGGCGTAGTTGCGCTCGTCGCCCAGGATGCGGTCCAGCTCCAGCGGATGGCCGATACTCTCGTGGATCTGCAGCATCATCTGGTCCGGCGCCAGCACCAAGGTGCGGGTGTCGGTCGGGCAGGGCGCGGCGCCCAAGAGCTCCACCGCCTCGCGGCCGACCACGGTGGCCTGAGCCAACATGCGCGGAAAATCCAGCAATTCGCTGCCGCCCTGGTGGGCCAGCGCCCAAGGACCATTGGCGGTGCGGCGCTGCACGACATTCCCGTCGCGGGCCACCGCGTTCAAGGCCAGCGAGTGGAAGTGCAAAGTCTGCTCGATGCGCGCGCCGGAAGTGCTGACCAGCTCGTAGTCATTGCGCCCCTCTCCCACCGAAGCCATGGTCTGAATCACCTTGTCGCTGACCTTCAAAGCCTGGCAGGCCTCAATCAGGTAGGCGCAGATAACGTCGGTGCCCAGCGGCGACTTCAGCCGGCGCGGGCTCTCGTAGTGCGCTGCTGTAGCCGGCCGCACCGACTGGTCAAAGCTAAACACGCCCCGGCCCACCACGGCCTTGGCGGTAGCCAAAGCGGCCACCGCGGCCCGGGCCACCCCTGAGGGCGTCAAATCAGCGGTCGCGGCATAACAGAACTGGCCCTGGTGGAACACCTCCACCATCACGCCCTCCGACTGTTCGGTGGCCGCCTCCTCGAAAGCGGCATCGCGCGCCACAAAGAAGGTGGCCGTACTGCGCCGTTTGCGCAGCCCAACCCATTGCGCTCCCGGCACGGCGGCCGCGGCCGCTTCCAGAAGCCTCTGTAAATCAATCTGCATGAGCATCTCCTGTGGGGGACTATCCCCGGTCATGGCCGCCATTGTAACGTTCAAAATACTTGAACGTCAAGGAGAATTTTTGAGTAAAGCGCATTTTTCTGCTAGCAGCAGGTGTAAGGAAAGGAAAGAGCGAAGAGGCAAGCCTTTCAGTAATGTAGTTGGACGCCCCGGCTGCGCCACCGAGGTGGCGCAGCCGGCTGGGTCGCCGCTCCAACTCCTCGCCGCCTTAAGGCGGCTGCGGGGTTTCCGCTTTGCCCCTGGCGCGGAGGCTGGCGGGGGAGGGGGCAGGGTGAGCGGGGTAGTGATGGGAGGGCGGTTAATTTTAGAAGATAGGAAAACGGGAGTATGGTATTGTGGGATCAGGAAATAGTTCTATATTAAGGCACTGGATTGACGATTTAGGCTCTTGTCAAATTCGGAAAGTGGTTTATACTGGCGGAGATGGAATTGCCAGGGGTCGGAATATGTCAAGATAGTTTTCGCATGATTTTTGATGATTTTCATGCCGCACTCTTTGAAAGCAATGGTCGGTAATAGGTCTCCACTCGATGGTATCCATAGCGGCGAACTTTGCCTTGCCGCCAGCGGAGTGGATTCTTTGCGTATGCAGATAAGATTGCCTGATTGCGTTTCTCATAGATCTGGATCGCTATCCCGGTCCGGCACTGGATTGGCGTGACGTAATCCAAGCTGGAATGCAAAGGCGAGTTGTTGTACCATTGATGAAGTCTGCATACCACGTCCTGGCATGGATGATGACCTGGAAGCATTTCGGATAGCCAACAGAATATTTCCCTTCAGCATATACGGAAAAAAAGACAATGCGGCTTCATGGCGTGGGTCGGTAACGATTTTAGGCTCGCGAAGGAGTGCCATGGCTTCGGTGTCCGCAAGAGCCTTGAATTGTTCCAATGCCAGTCCAGAACGCTCGTAGGCGTCGATGTATCCAGCTGCAACCGGTCGGGAAACGCCTGTCGCAGCACTGATCGCGCGTTTGCTCAACTCCGTCGTTTTATAGGGTCAATAACCAACCGTATTGCTTTCATGCTGATCCTTTTCCGTGCCATTGCTCGCGCTCCTCGCTGCTTTATTCAAAACAGAAGAGTACGGGCTATGGCTAACAGGGTGTTGAAAAACGCGGATGCGGCTTTTCAACACTTCAAAAGCCGGTACAATTACGCAGCATAGCGCAAGCTATGCGAGGAATTGTTAAGGTTGTTGAGAAAGCAACCGGCTTTTTCAACAACCTGCTAAATAGGTCAGCATGAAGTGGCAGGATTCGCTCGGAACGCTTCTTAAAGTTCCTGTCGCTTCCCTTTACCGATTCCGATCCAGACCCCAAAAGTGGCAGGTTTGAATCGGAATGCCCGGCAGCTTTCCCTCGGAACAGGTGGCAGGATTACTTCGGAACAGGTGGCAGGATTGGATCGGAATACTCACTTAAAGACATTGACGAAAATTTCCCAGGACCCGGAGTATGCCCAAAGCCTCAGTGAACTCATCCTGGAAGGCAGGACGCCCGCGCCTATCCCCCGCAAGCCGGCCAACCGGCCGCGCAACTATATTCTGTATGGCCCGTCGGGCACGGGCAAAACCTGGAGCACGGTCGAATTCGCCGTCGCTCTGCTCGAAGGACGGCGCCTCGACGCAGTCAGCGGACTCAGCCGTGAGGAACAGCGCCGGCGCTATGCCGCGGCTGTTCAAGCCGGTTATATATTGAGTTTATCACTTTCCATCAATCCTATTCGTACGAAGACTTCGTGGAAGGCATCCGCCCCACAACCGTCAATGGCTCTATCAGCTACGACGTGCAGCCCGGCACCTTCCGCCGGCTCTGCGACCAAGCGCGCACCAAGCCCGAGCAAGCCCATGTCCTCATCATTGACGAGATCAACCGCGGTAATGTAGCCCGCATCTTCGGCGAACTGATTACGCTGATCGAGGACGACAAACGCGCCGGCGCGGCGGAGGCGGCCGACTGCCAGCTGCCTTACTCCAAAGCGAAATTCGCCGTACCGGCCAACCTCTACATCGTTGGCACCATGAATACCACCGACCGTTCGGTGGAGGCGCTCGACACCGCCCTCCGACGGCGCTTCGCCTTCGTTGAAATCATGGCCCGGCCGGATCTGCTGGCCGACAACGAATTCGCCCTGCCCGACCTGGACCTGCTACCCCTGCTCGCGGCCATCAACCGCCGCCTTCCCCGACCTGTCGCCGCTGCGCGTCACTGCGCGTCACGTCTACAAACCGGCCATGGAGTTTGCCCGGTTCATCTTGCTGGGCCTCAGCCCCATCCAACGGCCAGGCGAAACGCTGGCGCTGACGCTGCTCTTCGCCATGAATGATCTATTTGAAGCCTACATCGGCGCCTTGGTGGTCCGGGCGGCCCGCCAGCGCGGCTGGAAAGCCCGCTTGCAGAGTTCGCTGCCCTTCTGGGAGAAGATCACCATCCGGCCCGATATCGTCATCGAGGCCGACGGCCGGCGCATCATCCTCGACACCAAATGGAAAGTCCTCAGCTCCCCGCGGCCAGGCATGGACGACCTCAGGCAAATGTACGCCTACAACCGCTTTTTCGCGGCCGAGCGGGCCTTCCTGGTTTACCCGGAAGTCAACGGACTGGGCGACCATCAGGGATGCTACCACGATCCGGACCGGCATCTGGGGTGCGGCTTGCTTTTTGTGAGCCTGTTCGAAGGGAAATACTGGCGGCAGATGCGGGAGAACGCCTGCTCTCTGCAGTAGCAGGACAGGTTTGATGCCGCAAGATCCCAGGGTGTCAGACACACCGCATCCTGGCGGACTGGTGTCGGACACCGAATTCCTTCAATCAAAGCATTTTTCCTGGAGGTGACATGAATACCACATAATAAAAATTGTGGAGGATAAAATAATGTTAAACAGAAAGTCTCTTACCTGTTACGCAAAAATTCATGCTAAATTGAGATTCGAATATACTGTCATAACGGAGTTTGGCATTGATAACGTATACATTGGAAATTGAAAACAGCGACTGGGAAAAACTAGTTGATCTATACGATGAAACGAATATGTGCCTGGGGCTAGGTAGAAAACGGGAAACAGGCAAAATTAGAACAGCCTTCCAGAATAGCTACAAACATGTCTGCGCCTGGGATTCCGGGGTGGTAGTTGGCGCCGGCCGCATGATCTCTGATGGCGTTTGCTATGGCTGGATACATGATATGGCGGTACTTCAGCCATACCGAAAGCACGGAGTTGGACGCCAGATTATTGAAAAGCTGCTTGAAGGAAATGAGTCACTTCTAATAGGATTGACATCATCGTTTGAAGCTATTGATTTCTATTTAAAATTGGGATTCAATAAACACAAGACGGCCATGGCAAAGTATCCTGGCCATTCAGATTATCTACTATACTAATTAGGATTTGAAATCAAGAAAGCCGACCGGCCGTGAATCTGGAATCCCTGAGACCTGATTGGCTGCCCGGGAAGCGCTTGAAGAGTATAGCGAGAAATGGAACAAGAGGCACCCGGTATTGCTACGCTTGGCCATAATCGCGCCATGTACGCCTCGCCGGTCAAGCTTGCGTTAGTTTGCCACGCCGCGGGGTAAGGAGGACTAAAATGAACCTGAACCTTCGCCTGGAAACTGAAGCCGATTACGCAAGGGTTGAAGAACTGACTCGGGAAGCCTTCTGGAATCTGTATGCTCCCGGTTGCGATGAACACTATTTGTGTCACATCTTGCGTGGTCATACGGACTTTATCAAAGACCTTGATTACGTCGCTGAGCTGGACGGGAATATACTGGGTTCCATCATGTATTCCAAGTCAATCCTGCTTGGTGATGATTCTGAAACTGTTCCGATCGTTTCCTTTGGCCCCTTATGCGTTCATCCTGAATATCAGCGTAAAGGCATCGGTACCGAGTTGATAGAAAAAACCAAAGGCTTGGTACAAAACATGAGGATTCCGGCCATTGTCATTTACGGAGACCCTCATAATTACTGCAAGCATGGCTTCAAGAATGGCCTTGATTATCAAGTCAGCAATATGGATGGAGACTACCCGCTCGGCTTGCTCGTTTTGGAGCTTGAACCCGGCTTCTTTGGCGGAAAAAAGTGGAAAGTAAAGCAAAGTGATGTTTTCAAATATGATCCAGCGGCTGCCAGCGAGTTTGACAAGCAGTTCAAAGAAAAGGAAAAAAAGACTCAATACAGCCAGGAACTATTCAGCATCCAGATCAGGTCTTTCTTGAGGGAGACGCAGCTGACTATTGCTTCGACTTGAATCGCTTGTTACCACGCCATGTGTTGCCGCTTCGCTCGGCAAAAAGCGCGGCGTATATAGGAGGAAGAGAAAGGGCATGGAAAACTGTAAGGCAATAGGGGTAGGGGTGGGGGAAGTAACTTCTCCTCCCAGGAAAGGTATCTCTCAGCTCTATTTTTAAAATTCACTTATAGTACTGACTAACCTGGAGAATAAATGGAACGTATCAGTCGCTCGATCCTGAGCGAGGCTGCATTGGCCGGAATAATACAAGCCGAGTATGGCTTAACTGAAATAGCGGCCGTCCTATTTTGGCGCACGGGTATTGCCGGTAACGACGTCTATGAGATACTGGCAGACGGTTCTAAGTACCTGATGAAGATATATTTCCACAAGGTCGATCCGGTTCAGGTTGCGGCTTCGATCACTCTGATGATGATTGTCAAAAAACATGGCCTGCCTGTCCCGGCTGTCATGCTGAATAAAAATGCTGACAGCGTAATCCATATTGATTTCCCGGAGGGGAGAAGACTGGGCGTTCTGTTCGAGTTTATTGAAGGCATCGAACCTGATATGGCTGATGAAGCGGATGCCTTTCAAATCGGTACTTTGCTGTCCAATTTATACCAGGCCTTTGATACAATTGAGGAAAAGTTGCCGCTGAGAAGTATCGGGCATCACTACTTGGTTCAAAATGCGATTGACCAGCTTAGCATTTATCTTCCCAATGAGAAGGAAAAAATTGGCTACTTGAGCAACATGGGAAAAGAATTATGGGCGCGACTGGACGGCACCCTGGAAAACGCCCAATTGAGTTACGGCTTGTGCCATGGCGACTTCCATACTGGCAATATGAAAAAGGATAAGCTCGGCCACATCCACCTGTTTGACTTTGACGCCTGCGGCTATGGCTATCGGCTCTTTGATATTGGGGTCTATGCCAATGACACCTGGAAACCGACAACCAGGGAAGAATTAGCCGCCGACAGGAAGGCTCTGGATCTTTGTTCCCAGGGATACACTTACCAAGGCGGAGTTACCGGGGCTGAAGTGGAACGTTTCTATTCCATTCTGGGCTTAAGGCATCTGGAACTTCTTGGTCTAGTGTTGCGGAACTGCACGATTCTGGAAGGACGGCATTGGATTGCAGGTAATTTTGAGGATACCTGTAGCTGGTTTAAGCAATGGGTCAGTTTGATTACAAAGGAAAGCGACTAAGCGCGTCGACCGGATTCGACGACTGTAAACTTTCTGGCCAGGAGTTTTTCAGCAGCCCGCTAGCAGGTTGTTGAAAAAGCCGGTTGCTTTCTCAACAACCTTAACAATTCCTCGCATAGCTTGCGCTATGCTGCGTAATTGTACCGGCTTTTGAAGTGTTGAAAAGCCGCATCCGCGTTTTTCAACACCCTGCTAGGGGCTGGAACTGGATGGTATAGCGTAGGCCCTGGCCTGGCTGGCTGTTGGCGCTGATCATGCCGCCTAGCTTTTGGGTAACTAGGTTGTAGATGATATAGGTGCCCAAGCCGGAGCCGCCTTCGTTGCGCAGGCTGGTATGGAAGGGCTCGAACAAATGCGGCAATTCCTCAACCGCCAGGCCGGCGCCGTCGTCGGCGTACGTGAGGGTGATAAAATCATTTTCGCAATTGCTCACTTGGATTGAAATAAGGCCTTCCTCCCGTCCCCGAAAGCCGTGCAGCAAGGAATTCATGATCAGGTTGGTGAGAATTTGAGCCAGCACGCCCGGCCAGGTGTTGACGCGTAAATCGTCTGGGCAGTCTAGATCCACCCGGTGGCGGCCTTTCTTGAGCTTGGGATGCAGACTGGTGATTATTTCCTGGATATATTCCCGCATCATGAAGGTACGGGCGCCTTCGCTGGCTTGATCGACCGATACCTGCTTAAAACTACGCACGATTTCGGCGGCCCGCTGCAAATTACCGGATAGCAGCTTGGCCGAATCGTCCATCGTCTCTACCCAGTTTGCGACGGTTTTTAATTCCAGCCCGCCGGCGGCCAGGCTGCCGCGCATGCCGTGCACCAGGTCGCTGATGTACGAGGCGGCCGTTACGCCGATTCCCAGCGGCGTATTGATTTCGTGGGCCACGCCGGCCACCAGACTGCCGAGCACCGCTAGCTTTTCGGAGTTGATCAGATGCTCCTGGGTAGTCTTGAGGGTTTGCAGCGACTGTTGGAGCTCCTCGCGCAAATGCTCGGATTCCAGGCGCAGGTGCTGTTCGGTCTGGAATTTGTACTGTTCAAGCTGGTATTTATATTGGGATTCCGCCGCGCCGGCACTGACCTGCTTGATGGTCTCTTCACGCTTCTTGAGCTCGTGCAGCATGTTGACTATCGCGTCGGACAGGACCGCCAGTTCGCCGCTGGCCTTGATGGCCGGCAGCGTCGCCAGCTGGCCTCCGGTGATGCCTTTGACCAGCTCAACCAAGGTGTAGATCGGCCTGGTAAAGGACACCGTGGCCAGCACGATGATAAGATTCAGGCCAAGCACCAGCAAGGCCATCATCAGGCTGGATTGGGCGATTTCTTTGCGCAGCGCCAGGCGGATATTGACCGAGCTAAAAGCCAGCTTGACGATGCCCAATTGATCCGTCATCCTGACGATCGGCGCCTCGACCACATCCAGTCCACTGCCGTAGAATTCCCCCAGCGACAGCATGAGATCACCGAATTCGTTGATCACTGCAACGCCCAGCACGTCGTCATCGGCCAGCATCGTCTGGCTAATCCGAAGCAAGCCCTGGTCGTTGAGTTCCCACAGCGATTCCACCATCAGCTCGGCCGTCATCAGCAACCAGGCGTCTTTTTTTTCGGCATAGCGTTGCATTTCTTCCTGGTAGCGGGTAGAAAAGACGACGCCATAGAAGCCGGCGCTGATCAGGGAGGCCGCCAGTGAGATAGCCACTATCAAGCGCCGTTTGATGGTCACAACGCTGTACTCCCCCCATCGTGAACCAGTGCGGCCTGACTGCCACCCTTATTGGCCACCGGTTTATCCCCAGCGACGGCCATTGCCTGTCGGGACAGAACCTCATTCTTAATAGGGTGTTGAAAAACGCGGATGCGGCTTTTCAACACTTCAAAAGCCGGTACAATTACGCAGCATAGCGCAAGCTATGCGAGGAATTGTTAAGGTTGTTGAGAAAGCAACCGGCTTTTTCAACAACCTGTTAAGCATAGGAGTTGTGCCGCCGCGATACAAGGTTCATGGCGGAAAACTAGGCGGAATTATTGCCTTGGCCCGGCGCCATCGCCTTGGGGGGCCGCGCGACCTTGCGCGCGCGGCGGGGGGCGCGTCTGACCCCAGGCGGCGGTGGCGCGGTGACTTGGCGCCCCCCGAAAGTGGCGTAGGCAGCCCAGCGGCGTTGGCTAGGCAGGAGTGTATTAGTAGGCGCTTTGGCAATCGCTCTATTTTATTATCTTGTGGGGATTGAAATTAGCGAGATGGGAGAGTTGCACCTAAGTAGATGGATAGCTTGGCTGTGCTGACTGGTTGTAAGCGCTACCATCACCCCATCTAGCCAATTTAAAATTTCAGGGTAGGCTTCGCTCAGGAGGCTCCCGCATGAGAACGAAACAAGAAAACCAAGAAGC
>MIAR01000024.1 GCA_001829185.1 Spirochaetes bacterium GWB1_60_80 | reverse complement strand
TCCAAGCTTATCCTTGGACTAGAATTTGACTTATGAGGCAACCACCTCGTAGGACTAGATTTTATTATGAGGCAACACGGCGCCGCGCAAAAATTTGGCGCCAGAGCGCCGACTAGACTGAGCCGACCTATCCATAAAACCGGAACTGGGGTATATTTGCGGGATCGGGCAAGGCATCGCTGGCACAGCCGCCACAGCACCTGGTATATCCCAAGGAGACCGCTATCGTAAATTCTTGCGCCCACGAGCCAGGTGATGCCACGCAGGAAGCGGAATTGATCCAGCAGGCCCAGCGCGGCGACAAGGCCGCCCTGGCCAAATTGGTCAAGGAGCACCAGTCGTGGCTTTTCAATCTCGTCCTCCGCATGATCCCGGACTTCCACCAGGCAGAAGATCTGACCCAGGACATAACCATCAAAGCCATTCTAAAAATCCATCTTTTCAAGGGTGATAGCCGTTTCCGCACCTGGCTGTACCGCGTGGCCGTGAACTACATCCTGGACAGCAAAGAAACGCCAATCGAGCGGCAATTCCATGATTTCCGGCAGGACATGAGTGACGAGGAAGTCAGCTATTTTATGGCCGAAACGCTGCCGGACACCAAGCGCCGGCCACACGACCTGTCACTCATCGCCCAGGAAATCGAAATAAAGTGCATGTTGGGCATGCTGCTCTGCCTGGATCGCAAACCGCGCATGGTCTATATCCTGGGTGACATCCTGTCCGTGGACGGCCACACCGGCAGCCGCATCATGAACCTGAGCGAGACGAATTTCCGGCAGATCCTGTCTCGCGCCCGCCGCCGCCTATTGGCCTTCCTGTCCGACCGTTGCAGCCTGATCAATCCCGGCAAGCCCTGCACCTGCCAGCGCAGCATTGCCTGCAACCTGCGAACTGGCTACGTTGACCCACTCAAACTGGTCTTCCGGGCCGACAATCCGATGGCCATCCGCGAGGTAGTGGCCGGGGTTTGCAGAAAAATGAACAACTTGGCCATGAACCATTGCCGGGACCTCTACCGCGCCCAGCCTTTCCACGCCTCGCCGGATTACTCCAGCCAAGTCCAGGCCATCGTAGACAGCCCAGAATTCCGTGACTTGGTGGAATCCTTGCCGCAGCCCATTCCGCTGTCTCGAAGCCGATACCGGGTCTGAGGCTGGCCCAACCGCGCCAGTGATCCAGCGGTTGGGCTGGGATATTAGGGCCGCAGCTGATCGATGGCCGAGACGGCCACCCACAGTATGGTGTTACGCTGGCGGGTATGGCGCGTGAAGAAAAGAAACTTACCATCCGCGGACAGGCAGGCGCCATATTCGTCGGTCATGGAATTGAAGGCTAAACCCAACCGGACAGGAGTGGTCCAGCCGCCCGCGCCGTCGGCAAACGACACGGACAGGTCCGACTGGGACTGGCCGCCATAGAAAATGATGAAACGCCCATCCGACGCCACGCAAGGGTCGCCTTCCGTACTTAGTCGGTTCAGGGCCGCCGGCAAACTCTGCACCGCCCACTGGCCAGCGGCATTGCGGGTGGCATGGTAGATGTGCATCATGCCTTCGCGCATCGACCCAAAGTAGAGGCTGCCATCCGGCATCCAGCAAGCCCGAAACTCGTTGGCCGTAGCTGTGTTGATGGGAGCCGGCAAAGCCTCCGGCGCGTCCCAACCATCGCCCGAACGGCGCACCACCCACAGGTCATTGCTGTCCCCCCAAGTCTTCTTACCGGTAAAAGTCAGGCTGTTACCATCCGCCGCATAGACCGGCTCGCCGGACAGTATAAAATCGGACACGAACGGCGGGGTCGTCCAGGCCGCCCAGGTACCGCCGGAGGTCTGGCGCGTCCACATCAGCCGCGAGCTGGAATAGGTGGCATTACCGATGCCTAGGAACATCTCCCTACCGTCGGGCGAAAAGGCCAGCGTCTCCACCCAGTGGCTTAGGCTGTCCAATTGCAGGCCGGCAAACTGGACTGGCGTCTCGCCCGGCAACTCGGCGCCTAGCCAGACACCCTGGATGACCGGGGCGGCCGGGGCGGCCGGCGCCACTTGGGCCGATAGTCCGGCCGAAGCCAACAGGACCAGCAATGACAAGCCGGTAATGTACCGGCCACTTCTGGAGCAGAGCAGTCGGGACTGGGCAGGCGCGCCAATCACCAGGCAATTATCGCACGTGTTGTCAATCATCATCTTTCTCCTGGAACCAATTGTATCGTTTTAGCGGTTCCTGATAGATTAGACGGTAAATGGCAGAGAATGCGACAGCCTGGTAGACGATTTTTGCCTTAACGCGGCAAATTCACGCCAATGGCAGGTACGCGCATAGCGCCGCACTAAAATTAAGACAATCTTAATGGTCCGGGCCACTTTCTTAACACCGCCCTTATATGCCCGCCGGCTAGATTGGTGCTATTATCCACCCATGGACAAGGAATTGGACAAGCCCGACCACCCAGCCAACGGCGGCCATTTCATGGTGGCGGTGACTGGCAGCGGCAATTCCGAGTATCTGATCCGCTGGACCGACACAGCCGCCCGCCGCCTCAACGCCACCTGGAGCGCGCTGCACGTCCGTGACGCCAGTCAAGCCGACGGCGCCGACCAAGCCGCCGACGCCGCCAGCCTAGCGAGCAACCTGGAGCTGGCCCGCGACTTGGGCGCCGAGGTCATCGCGGCGGTGGACAGCGACGTAGCGGCCTGCATCGTCCGTTATGCCCGCATCAAGAAGGCCGGCACCCTGGTCATCGGCAAGGCCAGCCACGACGACTTGTCGTTCCTGGGCGGCCGCAGCCTGATGGACGATATCCTGCGCCAATCCGGCGACCTGGACGTCATCATCCTGCGCGGCAAAGCGCCGGTTCCCCTCCGGCGGCCACGCCCCCGTCCGGCCGACTCTCTGCGCCAGTGGCGCGGCTGGTCCTACGCCGCCTTATCCCTGCTGGCCATCACGGCGCTGGGCGTCCTGGCGCAACCGGCCCTCGGCTACCGCTCCGTTTCCATCCTCTATCTAGTAGCCATCATCAGCCTACCCTTCGTCTGCTCGCGCACCGTCGTCTTCAGCAGCGCCGCCCTGAGCGCCCTACTCTGGAATTTCCTGTTCATACCGCCCCGGTTGACCTTTACCATCGGTAGTCTGGAAGACATCCTGATGTTCCTGGCCTTCTTCCTGGCGGCCTTCGTCGGCGGCTTCCTGACCACCCGTCTCAAGGCGCAGGAATCCGCCCTGCGGTTGCGCGAGCGGCGCATGGCCTTCCTGTACGGCTTCACTCGCAGCGTGGCCCGGATCCGCGGCGTGGAGGCCATCGTCGCCTTCGCCCGCGACTTCCTGATGGAGCACTTGGGCCTGGAAGCCGCCGTCCGCCTGAAAAGCGACCCGGTCTGGCAACCCGTCAACCCGGCCAGCCCTGATAACCCGGCCAGCCCAAATGACCGGCTGGCCGCGCGCTGCCTGGAGGCCAACGATGGCCTGGCCGACGGCGACGACCGATTTTACCTGCCGTTAGGCTCGCCAGACTCGGTCTTCGGCGTCTTGTACGTCGCCAGTGGCGACCAACAGGCCATCCGGGGCGAAAGCCGCGAATTGCTGGCCGCGCTGGCCGGCAACATGGCGCTGGCCATCGAGCGCGAGCTGTTGGCGGCCGAAAACGAGCGCAACAAGATGGCCGGCGAGACGGCCCGCCTGTCCCGGATACTGCTCAATCACGTCTCGCACGAACTGCGCACGCCGCTGACCACCATCAAGGGTTCAGTCAGCGGGCTGCTGGAAGGGCCGGCGGCCGACGACCCGGCGCTGCGCGAAACCCTGCTGGCCGAGACCATAATCGCCGCCGACCGCCTGAATGCCCTGGTGGAAGACCTCTTGGCCATGAGTCGGTTGGAAGCCGGCCATCTGCGGCCGCACCCCGAATTCATCTACATCAGCGAGTTGGCCGGGGCCGCCCAGTTGGCCTTGGGCCTGGACTTGGGTGGCCGGGCCATCATCATCGACGAGGCCAGCAAGGACGCCGAGATCCTGGTCGACCCTGGCCTCATGACGCAGGTCTTCCGCAACATCGTACGCAACTTCGTGGCCTATACCCCGCCCGGCGCCCAGCTGCGCATCAAGGCCGCCATCTCCGCCGACCAGTCGCTCATCAACTTCGCCGACGACGGCCCCGGCGTGCCGGACCGCGAGCGGCCGCTGCTCTTCGACACTTTCTACCGCGGCAGCGCCGGCGCCGCCAGGCAGGGCTGCGGCCTGGGCCTATCCATCTGCAAGGGCATTGCCGAGAGCCACGGCGGCAGCATCGCCGCCGGCCCGTCGCCGTCCGGCGGCCTGCAGCTGACCCTGACCCTGCCCAAGGAGCCCACTCCATGACGCCTATCCTGGTCATCGACGACGAGGTCCAAATCCGTAAACTGCTGCGCCTCTACCTGGAAAAGAGCGGCTACGTAGTCCACGAGGCCGATTCCTGCGCCGAAGGCCTGCGCCAGTTCTGCGGCGTCAAGCCGGGCCTGGTGCTGCTCGACCTTGGCCTGCCCGATGGCGATGGCCGCGAGCTCCTGAAGGCCATCCGCGAACGGGGCGGCACGCCGGTCATCATCCTGTCGGTGCGCGACGCCGAGACCGAAGTGGTGGAGCTCCTGGACTCAGGCGCGGATGATTATATAACCAAACCATTCGGCATCGACGAAGTCATCGCCCGGATGCGCGTCGCCCTGCGCAACCGCCTGCCCAAGGCCGCTTCCGGCCTGCCGGTGCAGGTCGGCCGGCTGGAAGTGCGCCTGGACAGCCGCGAAACCTTCCGCGACGGCCAGGAAGAGCGCCTGACGCCGACCGAGTGGTCGGTGCTGGAAATCCTGGTGCGCAACTCAGGCAAGATCATGACCCGGAACCAGCTGCTGCGCGAGGTCTGGGGACCGGCCATGGCCGAGGAATACAACAACCTGCGCGTTTACATCAACCAGCTGCGCAAGAAGATCGAGCTGGACCCGGCCGCGCCTAAGGTGCTGGTCACCGAGCCGGGCGTCGGCTACCGCCTGCGGCTGGAGGCCTGAGATGAGCAGCGGCCGCAGCTCCGATTCCGCCTACCTCTTGATGTTCTTCCTGCTGCTCATCCTGGCCGGCAGCCTGGCCCTCAGCCTGCCGGCCGCCTGGTCCGGCTCGGCCGTACATCCCGGCCGGCTGCCCTACATCGACGCCCTGTTCACCGCCACCTCGGCCGTCTGCGTCACCGGGCTGGGCACGGTGGACACGGCCGACTTCAGCCGCTTTGGCCAGGTGGTCATCCTGCTGCTCATCCAGCTGGGCGGACTGGGTATCATCTCCTTCACCTCCATCCTGCTGCTGGTGCCGGGCCGGCGCATTCCGTTGCGTCGCATCAACACCATCAAGAGCTTCTCGATCGACGGCGTCGAGCACGACCCGTTCAAGATCGTGCGCTCCATCGTCTTCTTCACCTTTACCAGCGAGGCTATCGGCGCCCTGGCCCTATTCGGCCTCTTTGCCTCTAGCGGCCAGCCAAATCCGGCCTTCAACGCCGTTTTCCACGCCATTTCCGCCTTCTGCAACGCCGGCTTCTCCACCTACCGCGACAGCCTGGAAGGCTTCGCCGGTCACCCGGCCATACTGCTGGTGGTGGCCTGCCTGATCGTCTCCGGCGGCATCGGCTTCATCGTCCTCCATGACGTGGCCCGGCGCTTCCTGGGCCGCAAACGCCGCCTCAGCTACCACAGCAAGCTGATCCTGCTGGCCACGGCCGTGCTGGTCGGCGGCGGCGCCCTGCTCTTCTGGCTGCTGGAACGGCGCAGCGCCTTCGCCGGCCTGCCGCCGCTGCACCAGGCGGTCAACGCCCTGTTCCAGGCCATCACGCCGCGCACCGCCGGCTTCAATGCCGTCCACCAGGCCAACCTGCTGCAGCCCTCCAAATTCCTGACCATCCTGCTGATGGTCATCGGCGGCGCGCCCGGCTCCATCGCCGGCGGCATCAAAGTATCCACCGCCTACATCGTGCTCTTGGCTATGGTCAAGCGCGCCAACGAACGCGGCGAGATCAACGCCCTGGGACGCCGCGTCTCGGCCCGCACCATCAACTCGGGCGTCATCTACTTCATCAAGGCCGTTTTTTTGTTGGTCTGCGCCGCCGGCCTGCTCAGCCTGGTGGAAGGGCCGCGCGGCGCCAGCCTGGGCGACATGGCCTTCGAAGTGGCCTCAGCCTTCGGCACCGTCGGCCTGTCGCTCGATTTCACGCCGACCATGAGCCGGCTCGGCAAGCTGATCATCATCGCCACCATGTACGCCGGCCGAGTCGGCCTGTTCGCGCTCGTCTTCTTCGCCGTGCCAGGCAAAAAGGATAATCTAGTCTACCCGGAGGCCGACATTCTGTTGGGATAAACCATGAAACAATTCGCCATATTGGGACTGAGCTATTTCGGCAAAAACGTCCTCGAAGAACTCCTGGAGATCAAGGCCGACATCCTGATCATCGACAAGGACCGCGAGGCGATCGACGCCTACCGCGACCATCCGGTCAACGCCATCGTCATGGACATCATGAACGAAGACAACCTGCGCCGCGCCCTGCCCAAGCACCTGGACGGCGTGGTCATCGATACGGGTGATAAAATCGAAGCCTCGATCCTGGCCACCAGCTACTGCCGCAAGCTGGGCATCCCGCGCATCTTCGTCAAGGCCGTCACCGAGGGGCACGCCGAGATCCTGAGCATGGTCGGCGCCACCAAGATCGTCTTCCCCAACCAGGAGGCCGCCAAACGCATCACGCCGCTCTTGGTTTCGTCCTGG
The DNA here is from genome assembly GCA_001829185.1 of Spirochaetes bacterium GWB1_60_80. Classification (GTDB taxonomy): domain Bacteria; phylum Spirochaetota; class Spirochaetia; order Treponematales; family UBA12059; genus UBA12059. The sequence continues at coordinate 72,767 of MIAR01000024.1, read as the reverse complement.
CTGCTCAATTACCTGCCAGTCTCCGGCAAGCTGGTCATCGCCGAGGTGGAGGTGCCCGCCAACCTGATCGGCCAGTCCCTGTTGGGCGCCAAGTTGCGCCAGAGCTACGGCATCAACCTGATCTCGGTTAAAAGCGGCGTCGACCAGGAATACGACTTGTTCTCGCCGGACTACCTGTTCCAGCCAGGCGACATCGCCCTGGTCTCGGGCAGCGACCAGGCTATCGAAAGCTTCGCCCAGAACCACGTCCAGCGTGGCGGCCGCAAGCCCCGCCTGGGCGACATCGTCAAACTCTTCGAGCGCGCCGGCCGGAAGGACAAACCCGGCCGTTGAGCGGCGGCTGTTGACGCGCCGCCAACTGTTGCCGCGCCGCTGTTGACCCCACGCCTGCCGTGTCGTACCATATAAGTCGAGTTTTATCACCCGGCCGCAAGGTTCACCCCGCCTTCGAGGAGTCATACGATGTTCGATTTTTCCGGCAGCTACACCGACCAGTACGAGCTGACCATGGCCTGCGGCTACTACAAAGACGGCCGCCAGCACGAGCCGGCGGTCTTCGACTACTTTTTCCGGCGACTGCCCTTTGGCGGCGACTATGCCGTGTTCGCCGGCCTGGAAGACCTGCTGGGTATCCTCGAACACTTCCGCTTCAACGCCCGCGACCTGACGTACCTGCGCACGCAAGGCTTCTCGCCCAGCTTCCTGGCTTTCCTGGAAAGTTTCCGTTTTCGGGGTAGTATCCGCTCCTGCCGCGAGGGCGACCTAGTCTTCCCCAGCCGGCCCATCCTGCAAGTCGAGGGCACCATCATCGAGACGCAACTAGTGGAAACCCTGCTCCTGAACATGCTCAATTTCCAGACCCTGATTGCCACCAAGGCCAGCCGGATCCGCCTAGCGGCCGGCAACCGGCGGCTGATCGACTTCGGGCTGCGCCGCGCCCAGGGGCCGGGCGGCTACTACGCCAGCCGGGCGGCCTTCGTCGGCGGCTTCGACGCCACCAGCAACGTGGCCGCCGGCCGCGATTTCGGCATTCCGATGTCCGGCACCATGGCCCATTCCTTCGTGCAGAGCTTTGACGACGAGCTGAGCGCCTTCCGCTCCTACGCCGCCAGCCACCCGACCAACTGCGTCCTTTTGGTGGACACCTACGACACGTTGCGGAGCGGCCTGCCCAACGCCATCACCGTGGCCCGCGAAATGAGCCAGCGCGGCCAGGCTTTGTTGGGCATCCGCCTGGATTCCGGCGACCTGGCCCAGTTGGCCAAGGCCGCCCGCAGCGCCTTAGACCAAGCCGGCTTTCCGGCCGTCAAGATCGCCGCCTCCAACCAGTTGGACGAACACATCGTGGCCAGCCTACTGGAGCAAGGCGCGCCGCTGGACATCTTCGGCGTCGGCACCGCCCTGGTTACTGGCCACCCGGACGGCGCCCTGGACGGCGTCTACAAACTAGCGCTATCCGCCGGCCGACCGAGCATCAAGCTGTCCGAAAACCCGAGCAAGATTTCGATCCCCGGCCGCAAGCAAGTCTACCGCCTGGTTGATCGAGCCGGCCGCTGGCTGGGCGTCGACCTGATAACCCGAGCCGACGAGACGCCGCCCTCGGCCATTACTTTCCCCTTCGAGCGGCCGGCCAGTACCTCCGGCAAACCAACCGACCCCACCTCGCCGCATGATCCAGCCAGCCTGGCTAGCGCCCGGCTGGAGCCGCTCCTGGAAACGGTCATGGAAAACGGCCGGCGCAGCGGCGCGCCCCGGACGCTGGCCGAAATAGCCGCCTACGCCCGCCACCGCCTGCTCCAACTGCCGCCTGAGTACCGGCACCTGGACCAGCCGGCCGCCTACCGCGTCGGCCTGAGTCAGACCCTGGCCGACGAACGGGCCAGCCTGATCGCCGCGGCCAGAAAGAGGACCGCATGAAAACCCTAATCATCGTCGACCCGCAACTCGACTTCATGCCCGGCGGCGCCCTGCCGGTACCCGACGGCCAGGCCATCGTCCCGCTCATCAACCGCCTGCTACCGCGTTTCGACCTGGTGGTGGCCACCCAGGACTGGCACCCGGCCAATCACGCCAGCTTCGCCGCCAACCAGGGCGGCCGCAAAGTATTCGAAATCATCCGGCTGGACGGTCTCGACCAAGTACTGTGGCCAACGCACTGCATCCAAGGCAGCCCGGGCGCAGCCTTCCACCCCGACCTGGACACCCGGCCGCTGGCTGCTATCTTCCGCAAGGGCCTGAACCCGACGGTGGACAGCTACTCCGGCTTTTGGGATAACGGCCACCGCCAGGCCACTGGTTTAGCCGGCTACCTGCGCGCCCGGCAAGCCGACGAGCTGTACATCTGCGGACTAGCCGCCGACATCTGCGTCTTTTACACCCTGGCCGACGCTTTAAAAGAAGGCTTTAAAGCCAGCCTGATCGAGGACGCCAGCCGAGCCCTTGACGCCGAGCAGTACGCCGCCCGTCGCCGCGAATTGCTGGCCCTAGGCGGCCGGGTGGTATCGTCAGCCGGACTTTAACAAGCTGCTAAGCGCGCTAGCCGGTCAGCGGCGCCTGGATAGCGTTGCCGGCAGGCGCCGAATACTTAACCTGCCCGCTTGACAGCGTCAGACGATTGATTACAATTGCAGTATCAGACCGCGCTTGACTAGGAATAACGCCGCCAACGGCGATCCGCTTGAGCGCAACCAGTCAATTAACAGGCCGCGAACAGCTAAAACGACCACCCCATCAACCGACGAGGAGGCGGTCTGGGCATGCGCAGCATCACCAATAAAATTTCCCTAGCCATTATCCTCAGCACCGTTTCGGTCGGGCTGGTGCTGGGCGGCCTGATCTACTTACAGGCCGACAGGATGCTCAAGACCGAGGCCGAATTGCACCTAACCAGCATCCTGGAGCGCGAAGCCGAGGCCATCGACGCCGAGTTCCTGCGCGTCAAGCGCTTATCGCTGGTCCTGCGCAGCACGGTGCTCAATACATTCGAACCCGCCCAGGCTAAGCTCGACCCGGCCTGGATGGAAGCCTACAAGACCCGGCTTTGCAACTTCTTCACCGCCCTGATAGCCGATTTCGACAACGTCTCCGGCTGGGTACTGTTCAGTTCAAGCGCCATCCCCGGCACCAATACCGTCTCATTCACCTTCGAGAACGGCGCCTTCGTGCGCGAACCGGAATACGACGTCATCCGCGACGGCTACGCCGACGACCCCTGGTGGCGCGAAGCCGTCAACCGAGGCGAAAACTGGACCACTCCCTATTACTGGGAACCGTGGCGGGCCGAGATCATCACCTACTCGCTGCCTATCGTCATGGCCGGCGAGCTGGTGGCCGTCACCGGCGCCGAACTGTTCATGAAACCCTTTCAGAGCCGACTGGAATCGATCCGCATCTACGATTCCGGCTACGTGATGCTCCTGACCGGCCAAGGCGACCAAGTCTACGTCCCCGAGGCGGCCGCGGCGGACGACCTCTGGTTTAAATCATGGCACGAGGAAAATCGTGAATATATTGTAACGCACCCGGAAGGCATCCATTACGGGCGGCGGGGCAGTACCGGCGGCGGCCGGATAATCGCCTGGCGGACGCTCCAGAACGGCTGGACGCTGTATGCCCGGCCGCTGGCCGGCGAAATGTTCGGCGGCTTGTACCTGGTCGGCCTGATCACCTGGATAACCATGCTGGCGGCCTTGCCGGTGGCGATTGGCATTGGCATCCTGGTGTCGCGCTCGCTGACCCGGCGGCTGGCGGCCTTGACCCGGGCCGCCGCCACCATTCTGGACCACAGTAGCGCCCTGCCCCTGCCGCCGACGAGGCGCTTCGACGACGAGATCGGCACCCTCATCGAAGCCTTCCGGAGCATGCAGCAGGAAGTCGCCGACGCCCTGGCCGAGCTGAGCCTAAACGAGGCCAAGTACCGCTCGCTGGTGGAGAACGCCGAGCACATGATCTACACCATCGACGTGACCGGCCGCTTTACCACCACCAACCGGCGACTCGAAGCCATGGCCGGACAACCCAAATCAGCCATCGTCGGCCGTCCCTTTCACCTGATCTTCCCGGACCCGGCCGCCCAGCGCTACTGGCAGGACGTGTTCGAGGAGGTCCTGGCCGGCAACGCCAAGGTGACGCGCGAAAACGAGATCAAGGACGCCGCCGGCCGGATTCGCACCATCGTTACCGTCCTCATCCCGGTAAGCGGCCCGGACGGAACGATCGCCATGGTCATGGGCACCGGCACCGACATCACCGATCGCCTACAGGCTGAAAAAGAAATAACCAGGCTGCTGGAAAAGGAAAACGACGATCTGACCGGGCGCGTGGCGCAAAAGGCCGCCGAGCTGGAAAGCGCCATGAAAGAATTGATGGAAGCCGACAAGTTGGCGTCGCTCGGCCGGCTGGTGGCCGGCGTCGCCCACGAAATGAATACGCCGCTGGGCAACGCCATCACCATCACCAGCTTCCTGGAACAGCTCTTCGGCGACATCGCCGCGGCCGTCCACCTCGGCGAAATAACGCGGGAGGAACTGGAGACCGAACTGGGACAGCTGCGCGAGGCCATGGACAGCCTCTACCGCAGCCTGGACCGCACCTCGCAGCTGGTGGAGAATTTCAAGCAGGTCAGCGCCGCCCAGTCCGGAGAGCGGAAAACAGCCATCAACCTTTACCAGCTGTTAGCCATGACGGCGGCCGGCTACCAGGAACCATTGCGCACCGCCGGCATTGAAGTGACCATCGAGTGCGCCGCCGACCTGACCATCGAGACCCGCCCCACGGCGGTCGCCCTAGTCCTGACCCATCTGATGCGCAACACCGTCCAACACAGCTTCCCGGCTGGCTGGACTGGCCAGCTCCCCCCGCGCCTGAGCATCACAGCTACCGCCGGCGAGCAAGCTATAATCATCGAGGTACGCGACAACGGCTGTGGCATGCCACCGGAGACCCTGGCCCGAGCCTTCGAGCCCTTCTTTACCACCAAGCGGGTGCAAGGCAACGCCGGTCTGGGACTGGCCATCGTATTCAACACCGTCACCATCACCCTGGGCGGCAAAATCACCTGCGAAAGCACACCCGGCCAGGGTACTAGTTTCAGCCTGACCATCCCGCACTGGGCCGGACGGCGGCGGGGTTCGGCATAAACACCCAATTAGGCAGGGCTATCCCTTTCTGCGAGGTAGCGCCGCACGCCGCTCCAGAGCCAGCCCTTTGCCTCGGCCACCCAATCAAAACCGGCCGGGTTCGGCGGCAGCCGCTTCAAGCGTTCCAGGTTGAAACCTTCCGGCACCAGCACGAACGTAGCCACCCCCGGCTGCAGCGCCTGGGCCGGACAGCCATACAGGCATTGCAGGCACAGGATACAGCCGCCGCCAAACTCCGGCCGTCCGCCAACCAGCGCGATATTGCCAACCGGGCAGGTTCTGGCGCACACCCCACAGCCAGTGCAAGCCGGACTGATCTGGATACGGCGGCCAAAGGCGGCGCTGCCGAGCTTTTCCAACCGACCCAGCCAGGCTAGCAGTCGATTGCCCAGCCCCGGGCGGCTCAGGCGGCGCTGGCCAGCCAGAAGCTCGTCCACGATGCGGGCCGTGCGGCCTGGCAGGACGCGCAGCAGCTCGACCACCAGGGCTGGCTTGGTGGCCACGATCCAGTTGGAGGGCATGACCACCATGCGCTCATAGAACACGTCGCAGCCCTTGGCGCGCAACAGCCGCTTGAGCCCTTCGCGGCAAGCCAGATTTGGGGTAACCTCGCCGCCACCGGACACCGCGATGATGGCAGCCGGCCGGCCAGCCTGCGGCGACAGCTGCCGTACCCACCGTTCCAGCGGCGCTGGCGCATTGCAGGCGTGGACGGCGAAACAGGCCAATAGTAAATCCGGCTTGTCGTCCAGCTTGTCTACCGCTGTACCATCGGCGACGGTCAAGCCAGCCGACGCTACGCCCGCGGCCTGGCCGACGCTCCGCAGCCGCGTGGCATGCCCGCGGGCGGTAAACTCGGCCTGAAAACCTTCGGCCACCAGCCGGGTGCAGCCCGTGCCCGAGAAGTATACGATGTCGATGGTCATGCCAGATCCGCCATGCTAAGCCAAGCCGCGAATTTCATGGGAGCCTCCTTGAGCGCTCCCAGTATAGCCCAGGCCGGGCGGACTGGCAAAGTCACCGGCCGCGAGCTTGGTTTCCGGCCGGAGTGATTCCCGGCCCGGCTGACGCTCAGCCCGGCATGCGTCCTAGTCCGCCGGCGTTGGTGACGTCGACGAAACCGGCGCGGCGTAGCAACTGAGCCGCCTGGGCGGAGCGGGCGCCGGAAGCGCAGTAAACGATCAGCGGCTTGTCCGTGGCGCCGAGTTTGGCCAGCTGGCCGTTCAGGCTGTCCAGGGGTATGTTGCGGGCGCCCTTGTAGTGGCCGCCCGAGAACTCGCCGGGAGTGCGCACGTCGATGACCAAGGCGCCGGCTGCCAACTTGGCCAACAGCTGCTTGCGACTGCCGGTGCCGAGCAGCCTGGTCGCCAGGAAGAAGACGACGAAAACGGCCACGGCTATCAGAATGAGATTTTGTTGTTCCACTCAAGGCTCCTTGATTTTGTTATCGTAATATATGAAATATTGCATGTATAGTCAAGCGGCTGGCTGGCGTCAACCATCATCAGGCGCCGGCGGCCACCGTCTGGCGTCGGCTCCAGTCCAACAAGGCGGCCTGCAGAGCTTTAACCCCGAGCAACGAGCAGTGTTGCTTATTCTCGGGGATGCCGCCCAGGGCCTTGACCACATCGTCGTCGCTGATAGCCAGGGCCTCGGGAATAGTGGCGCCGGCGGCCAGCGCCGTCAACATGCTGGAGGTGGCGATGGCGCCGGGGCAGCCGAAGGTCTTGAAGCGGATGGCGCTGATGCGGCCCTGGTCGACATGCAGCCAGAGCTTCAGTTCGTCGCCGCAGCCCGGATCGCCAATACAGGCGTAGCCGTCGGTATCGGCCGCTGACAATTCGCCGACGTTGCGCGGATGGCTGAAGTGTTCGATCACCTGGGGCGTATAGTATAAAACCGGTCCGGACATGACCGGGGCGGGCGCTGAATCTGACATGCAAGACCTCCATCCTGATCAATCTAGCATATGCCAATATGCCTCGACAAGCCGCCGCCCTTCGACGCTTGACATAATGAGCAAATGCCGTATATTAAATATGAGCATTTGCTCATTAGGAGGCATTCATGCCAAGACTGAACGGTACAGGCCCCACTGGGGCTGGTCCGGCCACCGGCCGGGCTTTGGGAACTTGCCAGGGAGGCGGCGTTGGACTCGGCCGCCGGCTGCGCGCTAGCGGTGGCAACGGCTGTGGACGTAGCGTGGGTCGCGGCGGCAGCCCTGGTGCCGGGTATGGCCGCACGCCATTTTTCTCGAGCGATCCGGCCATCGGCCAAGACCGCGCTGCCTTCGCCAACCAGGCCTTGCTGGACCGCCGCGCCGCCCTGCAAGCCGAACTAGCCCGGGTGGAAGCCGCGCTGGGCGCAGCCGACAACGCCAACGGCCCGGACGAAGCCGGCCCCGCCGCGCCGTGAGCTTGACCCTGGCCGTGGCCAGCGGTAAGGGAGGCACCGGCAAGACCACCCTGGCCGTCCATCTGGCGGCCTGGTACGCCCGGTCCGGTCCCACCCTGCTGGCCGACCTCGATGTCGACGCGCCGGACGCCGGCGGCTACTTTCCGGCCGCCCGCCCGGTGGCGCCCGACCAGCCGGTGGAAATCGCCGTGCCAGAGCAGGATCAGGCGCGCTGCACGGCCTGCGGCGCCTGTGCCAGCCTCTGCCGCTTTGGCGCCCTGGTGTATATAAAGGGGATGGTGACCATCAATCCGGTCACCTGCAAGGGTTGCGGCCGCTGCGTGCGAGCCTGCCCGGCCGGCGCCTTGGTGGAAAGCCCGGTCCGGGCCGGCCGCGTCAGCCTGGCGCTCCTGCCCAATCTGGCCCTCTACCAGGGCCTGCTGACGGTCGGCGACATCCGCTCCACCGCCGTCATCGAGGCCGTCAAGCAGCGGGCGGTCGATCCGGCGGCGGCCCTGACCATCCGCGACTGCCCGCCAGGCGCCACCTGCCCGACGGTGCGGGCGGTACACGGCGCCTCGGCTTGCCTGCTGGTAGCCGAGCCGACGGCCTTCTCGCTGCATGACCTGGAAAACGCCCTGCGCCTGGTGCAGGCCCTGGGCATACCGGTCGGGCTGGTCATCAACAAGGCCGGCGCCGGCCAGGCCGACCCGCGACGGCTGGCCGCCCGCTACGCCGTGCCGGTGGTGGCCAAACTGGCCTGGAGCCACAGCCTAGCTGAAGCCGGCGCCCGCGGCCAGCTCTGCCTGGAAGACCCGGCCATGCGCCGCTGCCTAGGCGATATCGAGCTCTGGCTGGACGGCTTCAAGCCAAAGGACGCGCCATGATCACCATCACCATCGCCAGCGGCAAGGGCGGCGCCGGCAAAACCTCGATTACGGCCGCCCTGGCCGCCTGGTTGAAGACAACAGCCGTGGCGGCCGACTGCGACGTCGACGCCGCCAACACGGCCATCGCCCTGGGAGCCACCATCCGGACGACCGACGACTACTGGTCCGGCGACGGCTACAGCATCGACCCGGCACGCTGCGCCGACTGCGGCCGCTGCGCCGAAGTTTGCCGCTTCGGCGCCATCCAACGGCTGACCGGACAACTCCACATCGACGAAGCCCTCTGCGAGCGCTGCGCGGCCTGCCAGGACGTCTGCCCGGCCGGAGCGGTAGTGGCCGCACCCAAGCGCGGCGGCAGCCTGAGCGTCTCGGCCACGGACTGCGGCTCGATCCTGGTCCACGCCAAGCTGATCCCGGGCGAGGATACCTCCGGCAAGCTGGTGCGCGCCGTCCGCCTGCGCGCCGAAGCCGTGGCGACCGCCCTGCCCGGCGCGCGCTACATCCTGGTCGACGCCCCGCCCGGCATCGGCTGCCCGGTCATCGCCGCGCTCAGCGGCGCCGACCTGGCGGTGGTGGTGGTCGAGGCCGGCCAGTCGGGCATCCGCGACGCCCGCCGCCTGTATGAATTGCTGGCCGGCATGAAGCGCCGCACCGTCTGCGTCGTCAACAAGGCCGGCCTGGCGCCCCAGATGGACCGCCTGGCGCGCGACCTGGCCGCCGAGTTCGGTTCACCGGTAGTGGCCAGCCTGCCGTTTGACAAGCGCTTCCGCCGCGCCACCGAAGGCGGCAAAGCCTGGGTCGACTCGAGAGATCCGGAAATCCGGGCCAGCGCCATGGAACTGTGCGCCGGCCTGCTTGAGGCCGCCAAAGACTGCTGATGAGCCCGATCACCCGGGCCAAGAAAGGAAATCTGATGATTATCGCCATTCCCACCGACGACAAGCTTACCGTATCCAAGGTTTTCGGGCGGGCCGCCTGGTTCGCCCTCTTCCGCGCCGCCGACGCCGCCCCCGAATTCATCGTCGGCAACGCCGACAGCGAGCACGGCGCCGGTACCAGCGCCGTGGCCAAGTTGGTTGAACTGGGCGTCACCGAAGTCTGCGCCCCGGAGCTGGGGCCCAAAGCCTACGATGCCCTAGCCGCCGCCGCCATCCCGGCCACTATCGTCAAGGCCGGTACCCCTCTTGCGCAGGCCGCTCATCGGCAATAAGATAGGTATGGTCATATGCCAATAATGAACAGGAGACAGCATGAGTGAAGACAATGGCTGCCACGCCACGCCGATCGGCGGCACTGGCGGCGCGAAAGAGGCCGGCGGCGCCAAGGTGAAGCGCGTCATCGGCGTGGCCAGCGGCAAGGGCGGCGTCGGCAAATCCACGGTAGCCGTCCTGCTGGCCCAGGCCCTGGCGGCCAAGGGGCGCCGCGTCGGCATCCTCGACGCCGACATCACCGGCCCCAGCGTGCCGCGCCTGCTGGGCCTCGGTTCCTTCCACGCCGAGACCGACGGCGAACGCATCCAGCCGGTACTGAGCGAAGGCGGCCTCAAGGTGGTATCCATCAATTTTTTCGTCGACGAGGAACACACGCCGGTGGTCTGGCGCGGCCCACTCCTGTCCAAGGCCGTCGAACAATTCTGGCACGACACCGACTGGGGCGAACTGGACTACCTGATCGTCGACTTCCCGCCCGGCACCGGCGACATCCAGATCACGGCCTTCAACGCCCTACGCGTCGACGGCCTGGTGGTGGCCGCCACGCCCCAGTCGCTGGTCTCGATGATCGTTACCAAAGCGGTACGCATGGCCGGCCTGGTGGACGCGCCGGTCCTCGGCGTGGTCGAGACCATGGGCGCGCTGACCTGCCCGCACTGCGGCGAGGCCATCCCACTGTTCGATTCGCTGGATGGCCAAAGCATCCAGGCGGCGCTCGGCCTGCCGCTTTTAGCCCGCTTCCCCTGGCGCAAGGAAATCGCCCAGGCCCGCGAGCTGCACTGGGACAGGCTGCCGGAGGACATCACCGCCATCGCCGACGGCCTGGCCGCCGAGGTCGAGCTGGCCCTGGCACAGGCCAAGCCCGTGGACCGGGCCGCGCGCTAGCCATGCCGCGCCCCCTCAATGACCGGCGGGTGCGCTCCGGCGCCCTGCCCGCGGCCCTCTGGAAGCCGGCCGGCATCCCGGCGCGCGAACTGGAGCAGGTGGTGCTGACCATCGACCAGGCCGAAGCGCTGCGCCTGGCCGACCTGGAAGGCTTGTACCAGGAAGCCGCCGCCCGCAAAATGAACGTTTCGCGCCAGACCTTCGGGCGCATCGTCGAGGAAGCCCGCAAACGCGTCGCCGACGCCCTGCTCAACGGCAAGGCCCTGCGCATCGAGGGCGGACAGATTATTCATGAAGAGGAGAACAGTATGCACAAGAACGTAGCGGTCCCGACCCGGAACGGCGAAGTTGACGCCCATTTTGGACATTGCGAGTATTTTTCGGTCTTCGAGATCGACGGCGGCACCATCAAAGCCGAGCGGCGGGTAGACAGCCCCGACGGCTGCGGCTGCAAGAGCGACATCGCCTCGGTGCTGGCCAAGGACGGCGTCACCCTGATGCTGGCCGGCAATATGGGCGATGGCGCGGTCCGCGTCCTCAAGGCCAACGGCATCGAGGTGGTGCGCGGTACTAGCGGTACAGCACGCGCCGTGGTAGAAGCCTGGCTAGCCGGCACGCTCCAGGATTCTGGCATTGGCTGCAAGGAACATGGCGACCACGACTGCGCGCATTGAGTAATACCAAGGCAAAAGCCGCCAGCCACGAAAGGCTGGGCACCTGGTGTGCACCAGTCTGGCAGCGCTGGCTGGCCTCAACCATAGCCAGCCGGCGCGCCGCCGTTTATTCGACAATCACCCGGAACTCGAGCGTCGCCACCGGCTCAGCATTCGCGGCCGGTGGATACTGCTCGAAGCGCAGCACGACGTCGACAACAGTCGCGGCCCGGAAGGTCCAGACCGACTTGCCGCCCGCCCCGGCCAGACCCACCGCCGCGTTGTCCGGCACGTAGCGGGTACCAGTGTTCGCCAGATTATCCGGCAAGCTAGCTTCAACCAACACCCAGCGGTAGCCGGTGGACGGATTCGACGGAATGACAATGGAAAACTCCCGTCCTACCCGGGCGCGTAACGGTATTTCCGGGTTGGTGGCCAGCAGTGTGACGCAGGCCGACAGGCTGGCGCCGAGAATCAGTACCATGATAGAAGGCAGCAAGCGGGCGATGCCTTTTGTATTCATGAAAACCTCCACTAAATTCGGCAGCGCTCCGGCTGCACGGAACAGTATAACGCGAAAATGGCGGTTCGCAAATGGTTGCCCCGGCTGCGACTGGTGCCGAAACCGCACGTCGGGTCGAGTACCAGGTCACTTCAGCCCTGCTCGTCCTTGCCGCACCAGACCAGTTGGGATCCCGGTCGGTGTTACACGGGTAACGCTGGATAACGGGCTTCCCGTCTTCATTTCGCAGTATACACTGGTATTCGGCCAGGAGAGTATTCTTGCGCCTGTCGTCGGCATGGTATTTGGTCGAAGGTCAAAGAACTCATAAGCCCAAAATACCGGGTAATAGAGATGCTGGATCTTCCTCAGAAAATAAAACCATTTACACTTTATATCGTTGGGGAAGGTTCATATCGCTGGTCTGTCGCACTCCTCTGTCCTTGTGGTTGTAATGATATCATTCAACTCAATGTACGAGATGATTCTCATCCTTACTGGAGAATAATAGACCGGAATGGCACCGTTAGTCTTGATCCGTCCATATGGAGACTAAAGGGATGTCTATCCCACTTCTTTCTCCGAAACGGGAAGATCCAGTGGTGCATCGAGTGACTTGGCAACATACTTGTTTATGGAAAATTTCCTAGGTTTTTAGTAATAGTATTAGTAAAAGCGTGGTCTGCCCGTGCGCTTCGGGCAGATTTTGTGAGAATAATAGATAATCTTCGTCTCGAACTGTTCGTGACTTGGATATAATTCCCGGATGTCCTGTCGGATTACTACTGGCTCGCATCTCTTGCGATTGTAATGAGGTGCAACTCTTTCCCTCATCATTTTGATAGGGAAAAAGTAATTCAATTCAATAAAGATCGTAGACTTATTCGTACAATAAGGAAATGATTTCTTGCCGGTCTATATATTCCATTTTCTTATTGCGTAATTCCATGAGCTACTGAAAAGAAAAGTGTTGAAGAGACCTTCTAATCTAAAGATCATAGTGTTCGTCTTCTTCAAAATCAGTAAAAGCTATGGGCAGGATTACTTCGGAACAGGTGGCAGGTTTGGATCGAAATACTCATCCAGGGCTCGACTTCCTGTCTCGCCCTTCCGGCCGCCTGCGGGGCCTTTCGTGCGCGTCCTGCGCACTCTTCCTCGCTATCGCTCGGCGGCCCCTCCGGATCAAATCCGCCTGGGTTCAGCTTATCACCGGTTTATACAGCCTGTCATTAATTGTAATTGTAGTAATGAAATGAGTGGTAGTCAATAGCATGGCTTAGCATGCTTTAGCATAGTTTTTTTAGATTTCTGCGCCCAATTTGCGCCCAGTTAAGATCTTTTTAGTTAAGCAGGGTGTTCTTATTCTACAAATTAATAGGCTAGACGATGCGAGCTTGTTCGACTATAATAAACACATATTTTATTTTGGTCGTATTGGAGGCTGTTGTCCATGTATATCCCAAGAGCAATTGAACCGGCCATTATCTCAATCGCTAAAACCTTCCCTGTACTACTTGTAACTGGTCCCCGTCAGGTAGGCAAGACGACCTTGCTTAAGCATATAGCTGAGGAAAGAAGAAATTACGTAACCCTTGACGACCCGCTTCAAAGGCGACTTGCGCTTGAGGAACCTGAACTATTTCTAGAGCGTTTTGAAGCCCCGGTTATCATCGATGAAATTCAGTACGCTCCAAACCTGTTGCCGTACATCAAAATGCGGGTAGACCGCGATGCAACGAAGGGTGACTACTGGCTAACCGGTTCGCAGATGTTCCACCTGATGCGGGATGCCAGCGAATCACTAGCTGGCCGGGTTGGGATTGTGCATCTGCTTGGATTGTCGCAGGCAGAAATAGATAGGCGCGAAAGCGTTCCCTTTCTTCCCACCAAAGAAATTCTTTCTGCCACGAGAAAAGAGGCTACTCGAGGTAGTCTATCGGAGGTGTTCGACGCTATATACCGTGGGAGCCTGCCGGCCTTGCTGGCGGATGAAAACCGTCCGGACGTTGAACAATATTATGCCGCCTATGTCCAGACTTATTTGCAACGGGATATTAAAGATCTTACTCAGGTTGGCGACGAACTGTCTTTCCTGCGTTTTCTGACTGCGGCAGCTGCCCGCACCGGACAGATGCTCCAGTATGCTGACCTGGCCCGGGATATCGGAATCAGTCAGCCAACAGCCAAGAAGTGGCTTTCACTGCTCGTCACTTCTGGAATCGCCACAATTATTGAACCTTGGTACAGCAATACGCTTACACGCATGATCAAAGCTCCAAAGTTTTTCTTCCTCGATACCGGCTTGGCTGCCTACCTGACACGTTGGACAAGTCCCGAGGCTCTTGAAGCTGGTGCGATGTCAGGAGCCTTCTTTGAGACCTTTGTGGTCAGCGAGATCATGAAAAGCTGGTATAACGCCGGGAAGAAACCGCCGGTGTTTTACTATCGGGACAAAGACAGAAATGAGATAGACCTGATTCTCGAGACAGACGGCCGATTGTATCCGGTCGAAATCAAAAAAAGTGCAAATCCCGGCAAGGATGCCATTGCAGCCTTCAAAATATTGGCTACTGCTGGTAGAAAGGTTGGCACGGGCGGGGTTGTTTGCTGTGCAAGTGAATATATGCCGATAGACGCACGCAACTCTATTATACCGTGGTGGATGGTGTAATATTTTCGACACACTATTGTGTGTCGAAAAATACCGATTAGAGAGCATAATTAAGGTGTACAAAATGCTGGCAGGGAATAGCGAAGTAGAAAAACTGCGACAGGAAAATGAACGGTTAAAAGCTTTGCTTGCGCACCATAACATCGATTGGAAAGATGACTTACTACGTAATTCTCGTCAGGAATCAACTAAGACAACTGAATTTAAAAATGCATCCCTTTCAGTGTCCGAGAATCCTGGCCGTGGACTCTCTTCCGAGCAAAAGGTTGCTTTGTTTCGAGATTTATTTCAAGGTCGGCCTGATGTATTTGCCAAGCGTTGGGAATCATCTAATGGTAAGTCTGGGTATTCACCTGTTTGTGCGCATGAATGGATTTCAGGAATCTGCCGGAAACCAAGTATCAAATGTGCCGAATGTGCAGACAAAAAACTGATTCCCTTGACAGACCAAGTGCTTTTCGATCATTTGTCCGGGAAATATGTTGTTGGTGTTTATCCATTGCTTGATGGCGACCTCTGTCGTTTTTTGGCTGTTGATTTTGACGAAGGTGATTGGAAAGCTGACGCGGCTTCTTTTGCAGCTACCTGTCAGAATTATTCAGTTCCTTGTGCTATAGAAATTTCCCGGTCAAGCAATGGGGCTCATGTCTGGATATTCTTCGATTCAGCAATTCCGGCTATTATTGCCCGACGTTTTGGCACTTTCATAATAAGCAAAACCTGTGCCAGTCAGAGACAATTAGAACTCACCAGTTACGACCGTCTATTCCCCAATCAGGACAATCTTCCTTCTGGAGGATTTGGCAATTTAATAGCTTTACCACTTCAGAAAAAAATGCGGGAGCAAGGGGGTAGCCTTTTTGTCGACAAGGATTTTATTCCATTTTCAGACCAATGGGATTACCTGGCTTCACTTAAGAAAATGACATATCCCGCTACAAAAGAGCTCATATCCAAAGATCCTCCAGGAAGCGATCCGCTAGATCTTAATTTTTCCTATGAAAGTGATGAAGCGCCTTGGAAGATAAAGCATTCACAAGTTATCAAACTGAATAATCCGGTTCCCGATAAACTTACTGTTATTCTGGCTAACAAGATTTATCTCGAAAAAGATAAGTTACCACAAGCTTTACTCAACAGAATTATTCGGCTGGCCGCTTTTCCAAATCCTGAGTTCTATCGAGCTCAAGCCATGCGTTTACCGGTTTGGGACAAACCTCGTGTTATTGGCTGTGCTGAAAATTTCCCAATGCACATAGCCTTGCCTCGGGGCTGCATTGATGGACTTTTAAAATTGTTCTCGATTAATGACATAGTTGCAGAACAAAAAGACGAAAGGTCTTCCGGTCAAACGATCGAAGCAGTCTTCACTGGTACACTTCGAAATGAACAGACAATGGCTTTTGAAGCAGTCTTGCCTCATGAAACAGCTGTTCTTAACGCCCCAACTGCTTTTGGGAAAACGGTTATAGCGGCAGCAGTTATAGCGCATAGAAAAGTCAGCACACTGGTATTGGTTCATCGTGTCGAGTTACTTCGGCAATGGAAGGAACGTTTTGGGGTTTTCCTTAAGCTTGATGACCCTGGCATCGGTGTGTTTGGCGGAGGAAAGAAAAAGGCCAAAGGCGTAGTTGATATTGCTCTTATTCAGTCACTTGCTCGTTTAGAAGATGTGGCAGGTTTTCTTTCCGCGTATGGACAAATAATTATCGATGAATGCCATCACATCTCGGCTTTATCATTTGAGAGCCTTTTGAAGCAGGCTTCCAGTCGCTGGGTGTTCGGGTTAACAGCCACACCAATACGGCGGGATGGCCTTGATCCGATTATTTTTATGCAATGCGGCCCGATCCGGCATTCAGTTGATAAGAAACATGGACGAATGGAAACGATGGAAGTCAGGCTTCAAGTTATACATCAAGCTCCTCTTCCGTCAGAACTAGGTATCCAAAGTATCTTCAATCTCCTGGCAACAAACAGAGAAAGGAATTTGGTAATATTTAAAGATATAAAAGCAGCTTGGGAGGAAGGACGCAAGATAATTGTCCTGACCGAACGGAGTGATCAGCTGGAAGAATTGGCTGAGATGATCAGAATTGCTGGTTTCCGGCTCTTTGTCCTTCATGGAAGGATGAAGCGAAAAGATCGCCTTTCCGTATTGATGGAGCTGGAAACACTTGATATTAAAGAACCAAGAGTCATACTTGCGACGGGCAAACTTGTCGGGGAAGGTTTTGATCACCCGAGTCTTGATACTCTAGTTTTAACAATGCCGATTTCCTGGAAGGGTACCATTGCTCAGTACGCTGGCAGACTTAACCGAGTATGTGTTGGGAAGCACGATCTCCGAATCTATGATTATCTTGATGATAATGATAGCCGCCTAGTGCGCATGTGGGGGAAACGAGAACGCGGTTATCGGGCTCTAGGATATACGATCAACCGTATTGAAATAAAATAATATTGATATGGGTATGGGTATTATGTAACCTGGGTATGCACTTGACTAAGGTATATACCACCGGTAGTATAGCTAGATGGAAAAGTATCCGGCAGATCAACAAGCTTTCGAACAATTGATCAATTCGGAGGAATCCTGTCGTTCTTTTTTAGTTCACCTACGGTGGCCTAATGGGTGGTCGGGTTACCGGGGGTTAACTGAAAAAAAATTCGTTCACCATGTTTTGAAGCCTGAATCGACAGAGGATCTATTGCCTCAAGTTCATTTGGTAGTTTCGCTGTTGAAGCGTTGGCTTATGGGAACACATCAAGGTGGGATTCAGGTTAGCCATCTTGAATATTATCTAGATGAGTTTACTTTCCGGTTTAATCGTAGAACATCTCGTTCCAGAGGGCTACTTTTTCGTCGCATTCTTGAAAATGCTGTTCAGGTTACACCACTCCGAGGGATAGACCTTCGAGCATAGTTTTCTCCTGTGAGAGGTACTACCTATTGTACCGCCTGAGTCAACTGCATACCCAGGTTTCTTTTTTGCTCCCATACGGCATCCCCTTCTACCTAAAAGTATAGGCTATCTGGGCTAAAAGGTGGTAGATCACGCGCAGGAGAAGAAGTTTAGGCAGCCCAGTCGTTTTATACCACTTTCAGATGTGCGCCCAGTTTGCGCCCAGTAGGGTATAAAAACGAAAGAGCCCCAGCGGAAGCTAGGGCTCTTTTCCTTACCAGGTAAGGACTTAACTTGCTCCCCCGCGCGGATTTGAACCACGGACCCAGTGGTTAACAGCCACTTGCTCTGCCAGCTGAGCTACAGGGGAATGCTTAGTTAGCATGGTCAGGATACACAAGCGGGAAAAAAATGTCAATATAGTAGCGGCAGTTTTTTTGAGGTCTGAGGGGCGCGGGAAAGCTAGGCTTTTATAGAGAAATGCGATCATTCTGCAGTCTTAGTCGCCAGTCAGGGACAATCCACCGCCGTCGGGTAGGTTTAGGACAGCGGCGGCCTGGCGCAGGGCGGCCAGTACCGAGGCGCGGATGACTGTGTCCGGGCAGATCAACCAGAAGGCGCCGCCGGCGCCGGCGCCGCTCAGCTTGCCGCCGCAGGCGCCGGCCTCCAGGCCGACGGTCAGCAGGCGCTCTAGTGGCGGGGTAGACAGATCCAGGCGGCGTAGGGCGGCCTGGGCCTGGTTGGCCAGCTGACCGAGCTGGTGGTGACGTTGGTTGCGAACCGGATCGACCGGGTCGGCTGCCAGCAGGGCGATGGCCTGTTCAGCGCAGCGGCCGGCTTCGGTCATGGCGACTACCACCACCAGGTCAGCCTGGTCCATGCGCTGGCGCAATCGCTGGATGCTGGCCTTGGCGTTGGCCAGGCGGGGCAGGCTACCGGAGATCAGCGGCAATCCAGCTGACGGCAGTCTGGTCAGAGTGGGCAGGTCGCCGCTGACGGGTTGGAAGGCCAGGCAGCCACCGTACAGGGCCAGGGCGGTGTCGATGCCGGAGGGTTGACCGTGGAACTGCCGCTCGCCACAGTGAGCGGCCTGCCAGAGGCGCCGGTAGTCGGCCTGGCTCAACGGCTGACCGGCCGGCAGCCCAGCCAGGCAGACGGCCAGGGCCACGCATAGGGCGGCCGAAGAGCCGAAGCCGCTGCCTGAGGGCAGCTGGCTGTCGATGCGCAGCCAACCGGTCGGCCTATCCAGGCCCAGGCTGGCGGCGATGCGGTCGGTGGCGGCCAGGACGGCGCTTCGCCAGGCTGGCTGACAGTCGACCAGCAGGCCGGCGGCGGCCGGTCCCGACTCAAGGCGAACCGTCAGGCTGGCCGGCAGGCCGAGACCAACGGCGGGATGGCCGTATAGGATGGCGTGCTCGCCAAAGAGCAATAGTTTGCCGTGACCCGTACCGCTGGCTGCCGAACTGTCGCTCACGCCAACCATCGTGGACCGTCGCCGGGCAGGAGGTGCCTTCCGAAGTCGGCGGCAGCCGCGTCGGACAGACCGGCCGATGGGCTGGACTGGTCGCCGTGGCAGAGCAGCAGGCCGAGCTCGTTGCCGGCGCCGAGGGCCTTGGCGTAGCGGGTCGGTTGGTCAAAATCCGGCCACAGGCGGGCGGGCACGCCGATCAGGTCGCCCAGTTCCAGGCCGAGCTGCCGGGCCTGGCGCAGGCCGGTCCACAAGCCGAGTCGGCCGGCGGCCATGGCCAGCACCAGCCGGCGCGCCTGGTCCAGACAGGCTGACACCGCATCCGGCTGCTGCCGCCGCGCCGCCTCGAAGCTGGCCACGGCGCCGCCTGAGGCCACCGCCCGCGCTCCAGCGTAGAGGCGGGCTGGCGGCAGGCGCAGGTCAGGCAAGGCTTGCCAAGTCGGTCGACGACCACCGCGGAACAAGCCCAAGCCGCCGTGATACGAAGTAAATATATCATAACCCGAGCCGCGGCCGCCCTGCAGCCGGCGGTGGCCGTCCAAGGCGATCAGAAGATCGGGCGGCGACTCTGCGGCCGGACCGGCGCCGTCAGCCGTACTCAGGCCGGCCTGGCGGCACAAGAGCATGGCCAGGGCCACCGCCCCGGCGGCGCTCGAGCCGTAACCAGCCTTGCGGCCGGCGGCGTCGAAAAAAGCGCCGGAGTCCAGCTCGATGGCCAGCGGCGCTGGCCAGGCTAGGCTGCGGGCGGCTAGGTAGTCGCGGGCTACAGCGAAAATGGCGTCCACCAGCGGCAAGGCTGCGGCGTTGGCGCCAGGAGCGGCGGCCCCAGCCAGCACGGGCGGCTGCCAGACAATACGTTGCCCACCCATGATGGCCGTCACCTGCCAGCGCTCGGCCGGGTGGGCGCTGGCCAGCAGGCGCGGCTCTACCGCCAAAGCCAGGCCTGGGCCACCCTCCTCCAGCACCAGGTACTCGCCGGCCAACAAAAGGTTGCCAGCTACGCTCAGGCGCATCACGGCTGGCCGAACCCTTCTACCCACTCCGACGGCCAGGCGGCCAGCGTCGGGCCGGTAGCCGGGCTGGCCTCAATCAGGCCGGCGGCCGGCAAGGCGACTGACAGCGCGGCTCTGATGGCAGCAATATCTTTTTGTTCACATAAAATCTTCACTTGCGGCCCGGCGTCCATCGTCTCCCAGGCGCCAATGCCGGCGGTGCGCAATTCCGCGCAGCATTGGATAGCCACCAGCGAGGCCGGCAGCCAGTACAGGAGCGGCGGGTCGGCCGCCAGGGCGCTGGCGTGCATCCGGCTATAGGACAGCCGCGCCAGCTGGCCGAGCCGCTCCAGGTCGCGCCGGTACAAGGCCAGGCGGGCCTCGCGGCTGACGGCGACGGCGTCGCGCAGCCAAGCCGGGTAATACGGCGAGCTGGCGCGGGTGCGGTTCATGGCGCCGCGCGAGCTGTCGGCCTTGGCGCTGCGACTGGCCACCACCACTAGCACGCGGAAGTCCGGCCAGAAACCGGCGGCTTGTAGGGGAATGGCGGCGGCCGCGCCGGCTGGCAACCAGGTCCAGCCGCCGTAAACCGCCCGGGCGGCCGAGGCCGAACCGAGCCGGGCCAAAGCGCTGGCTTGGGTCAGCTGGCGGGCCGACAGGCCGTCGGCGGCTAGGCAGTCGCCGGTAGCGGGAAAATCGGCGCCAGCAGCTTGTCCGGCCAGGGCGGCGCAGCCGAGGGCCAGGGCGGCAAAGCCGGACGACGAGCTAGCCAGGCCGGCCGCCGAGGGGAAGTCGTTACTACTGATAGCCTGATAACGCCGCTGATGTCGGTAGAGACGGCGGGCTTGGTCAAAAAAGGCGGCGAAGCGCTCGTCTGGTTGAATCTGACCGCCGAGTGTCATTTGGTCAGCAGCCGCGCCAGGCGGCAGCAGGCGCAGCTCGGTGCGGGTGGTTAGGCCGGCCAGGCTGAGCGCCAGACTGGTGCTGGCCGGCCGGTTGCGCCCGAAACGGCATTTACCCCAGTATTTTACCAGGGCCAGGCTGGGGTTGGCGCGGATCAGCACCGCTGGATTGGCGTTGGATGCTGGATTCATGCCGATGATCCGGCCCCGGCGGCGGCGGCGTCCCGCAGGGCGGCCAGCTCCTCGGCGGCGGCCCGCAGGCTGAACTCGCCGCGGGCGGCCAGGCGGTCGGCGATGCGGCGGGTCAATTCACCACGGGCGCCGGCCTTGTAGGCCAGGCGGGCGGCGTGCAGGCGCATGTGGCCGCCCTGGATGCCGCCAGACACCAGGGCCAGCAGGGCGGCGAAATTCTGGGCCAGGCCGAGGGCGGCGGCCAGGCGGCTGAGCTGCCGGCTGTCGGGGTTGCCCAGGAGGCGCAGGCAGGCCCGGCCGGTAGGGTGCAGGTCGACCGAGCCGCCCACCGTGGCCAGGGCCAGCGGCAGATCAATGCTGCCACAGAGGCAGTCGGTCTCCACCCGGTAGGCGGTCAGCGAACGTAACCGGCCAGAGCGGGCGGCCCAGGCGTGGGCGGCGGCCTCCACGGCCCGGGTGTCGTTCAGGGTGGCCTGAGCCAGGGCGGCGATGCCGTTCATGACGCCCTTGTTGTGGGTCACCGCCCGGGCCGGGTCTTCGTCGGCCACAACGGTGGCCAAAACGATGCGCCGGGCGACGTCGGCCGCGTCAAGGCCGCGACAGTAGGGGTACAACTTGGCCAGCGGCAGGCGGAAGGCGGCTTGGGCGCGTCGCTGAGGCGTGGCATTGGATAAGATGCACAGCAAGGCGCGGCCGCCGCTCAGAGTTTCGGCTAATGGGCGGAGGGCTTCGGCGGCGCTGTTGACGATATTGGCGCCCATGGCGTCGACCACGTCGATGGCCAACTCCAGGGCCAGGACGCCAGAGTCCTGCAGGCGATACTGACGCAACCCGCACAGGCCGCCACCGCGCCGTTCCAGGCCGGCTAACGTCGATTTCAGGCTGCGGCGCAGGGCCTCGTAGCCGCCGGCCAGGCGGCTGGCGCCCGCCTCGTCGACCTGTTCCAGGTAAACGTAGCCTTCCATGACGGACGGCCCGACTGTGGTACTGAAGCCGCCGCCACTAGCGATGATCCGGGCGGCGTAGGCAGCGGCGGCTATGACCGACGGTTCCTCCACCGCCAACGGCAGGCTATAGTCGCAGCCATCTATCAAAAAGCCGCCGGCTAGGCCCAGGGGCAGGCCAAGGCTGCCGACAGCCGACTCGACCATCAGGTCAGCCAGCTCCAGGGCAGCCGGATTGGTTAAAGAGGCCGCCCGCTCGTCGTCGTCGTCATGAAAATTTTTGGACCACCAGGCTTGGCGCCGCTCGGTTGGCCATTTGCGAAAATTGTCCGGAAGTTTCAAGTTGACCAGGCTCTCAGATTACGCCGATGGCCCAGACGATGCGCACCACCAGCAGGAAAACCAGCTGGCTCAAGGCAAACAGCCCAACTAGGCGCTCGGCGGCCTTGGCGCGTTTGCGATCCAGCTCGGTAACATCGTCGCGGCGGACGCGCGGCAAAATATAATACAGGTAAGTGAAAGAGGTAACCGTGCCGATGACGAACCAGGCCAGGTAGTTGCGGGCCATCGGGACGCCGGAGTCGAAATGCCAGAAATCGAGCCGGCTGGCCACCGGTACCAGCATCCACTCGTAGAACATAATCAGACAGCCGGTGCAGACCGCCACGATCAACTCGCCGACCACGCCGGAGGTGCCCTGCAGCCGGGCTTGCACGAAGGCGGCGCCGGCGTAGAGCACTAGCACCCAGTTAAAGGCGAAAACCAGCGGTGTGTCGAACAGCCGCCAGCCGAGGGTGGCGCCGTAGCTGAAGGGACCAAAGATCCGCCCGGTGCTGGCACCCAGGGCCGAGATGACGAAGGTGACCACGAAGGCCAACACCAGCCAGATGGCGAAGGGCTTGCCGCTGGCCCGCAGCGACGGATAAAGGGTCAGGCCGCCGGCCACCAGGAATAACCAAGGCGACAGGCGGATAGCCAGTTCGCGGCCGCCGTCCAGCAGGGTAGCGGCTAGATAAGCGCCAAACAGGGCTATGATCAACACACTGGCCACTACCAGGTAAATACTTTGATGGGCTTTGCGGACTTCAAGCATGGTCGGGTTCCTCGCGGACTAGATTGGCGTGCCAGAGCGCCGCTTGAGGGCGGCGCTCTGTAACCATGGCCTATTATACAGCTTTATTGCAATACCTGTCAAAAAAAGATACACTATGGCGAGCAAGGAGTCATGATGAGCAGCGCTGCGTACGGCATTGGCGATATAGAGTTGTATGTTCCCCGCTTCCGGATGGATCTGGAGACGCTGGCCGCGGAACGCATCAAGGCCGACCCGGCCATGGAGCGGCATTTCGGGCGGGCGCTGGCCGTCACCGGGCAACGGGCTCTACGCTTCCCGGCGGTCGGTCAGGACAGCGCCACCATGGCGGCCGAGGCGGCTTATAACCTGCTGACCCA
This sequence comes from Spirochaetes bacterium GWB1_60_80, assembly GCA_001829185.1. Classification (GTDB taxonomy): domain Bacteria; phylum Spirochaetota; class Spirochaetia; order Treponematales; family UBA12059; genus UBA12059. Next base: position 49,567 of record MIAR01000024.1, on the reverse strand, counting down.
CAACTCCGGCAAGGCGCTGGCCAACTTGCGCTTCCTGGCCGCCGGCACCGAAACCGGCGTCGACCACTCCAAGCCGCTGTCGGCCTATGTCCAGGGCATGCTGCAGTCCTCGGGCTTGCCCCTGCCCAACAACCTGGCGTCCTTCCAGGTGCAGCACGCCTGCGCCGGCGCCACCATGGCCCTGCTGTCGTCGGCCGGCATGCTAGCCGCCAGCGGCCGCGACGAGACCGGCCTGATCCTGGCCTCCGACATTGCCCGCTACAGCCTGCACAGTACCGCCGAGATCACCCAGGGCGCTGGCGCGGCCGCTGTTCTGGTGGAAAAAAACCCGCGCCTGCTGGAAATCGACCTCAGCAACATCGGCTTCTACTCGAGCGACGTCGACGACTTCTTCCGCCCGCTAGGCAGCACCACCGCCAAGGTCAAGGGCACCTACTCCATGCAGTGCTACAACCAAAGCCTGGACGAAACCCTGCTGGACCTGGCCCAGCGCCTGGGCACCGCGCCGGCCGACTTGCTGGCCGACACCGACTTCGTGGCCCTGCACACCCCCTTCCGCAACATGCCGGAGATGGCCATGAAAAAGCTCCTGGCCACCCATCTGGAGCTGGACGAACCGGCCGCCATCGGCTGGCTGGAGGAGCGCGGCTTCTACAAGGGCGTCGACCCGGTATCCGAAATCGGCAATTCCTACACCGCCAGCGTCTTCTTCTGTATCGCCTACCTACTCAAGGACCGCTGGCAGCGCCTCGGCGACCAGATCATCGGCAAGAAACTACTGATCGCCTCGTATGGCTCGGGTAACATCATGACCCTGATCCGGGCCACGGTGGCGGCCAACGCGCCGCACATCATCGAGCGCTGGCAGCTGCCCGACCTGAAACACGACTTCATCCCGGCCACCATGGCCGACTACCAGCACTGGACGTCCGACAACGTCGCCAGCTACGGCGAATGCAGCCAGGTCCGCCGGACCGACCTGCGTTTCCGCCTCAGTGGCGTGCGTGCCGACGGCTACAGGGAGTACACCCATGAAAATTGCGCCGGAAACAGCCAGCCAACGCAAGGCCAGGCATCTGGACATCTGCAGCCATCCGGAACGCTACCCCATCGAGAGTGACGACAACGGCTTCGGTCGCTGGCGCCTGAACCACCGGGCGCTGCCCGAGCTGGCCTGGGATGAGCTGGATACGACAGTCGATTTCCTGGGCCAACGGCTGGCGCTGCCGCTGTTCATCTCCTGCATGACCGGCGGCGCGCCGGGCGCCGGCGACCTCAACCGCCAGCTGGCCGGTGCGGCCGAACAACTCGGCATCGCCGTCGGCACCGGCTCTATCCGCCTGCTGGCGCACCATCCGGAATATCTGCCCGATTTCTGCCTCAAGCGCTGGGCGCCGTCGGTGCCGCTGCTGGCCAACATCGGCGCCACCGCCATTCGCGACTTGCCGCCACAGGCCATTCAGGTCTGGCTGGATGCCATGGCGGCCGATGCCTTGGTCATCCACCTCAACGCCGGCCAGGAGCTGTTCCAGCCCGCGGGCGACCGCGACTTCCGTGGCCTGCGCGCGGCCATCGCCGGCTATATCAAGCAAGCCCAACTGCCGGTCATCGTCAAGGAAACCGGTTTCGGCCTGGCGCCCGACGAGGCTGACTGGCTGCTTGAGGCCGGCGCGGCCTACGTCGACCTGTCCGGCTCGGGCGGGGCAAATTGGGCGCTGGTGGAGAGTTTCCGGCAAGGTGGCGATAGTAGCCTGGCTAAGGAACTGCGCAACTGGGGCTATCCGACCGCCGAGCTGCTGGCCGCTCTGGGCCGGCGCGACGGCCGGGTGCTGGCTTCCGGGGGCTTGCGTAGTGCCCAGGACTGCGCCACGGCCCTGGCGCTGGGCGCTCAGGCCTGCGGCTTGGCCACGCCCCTGGCCAGGGCGGCCGAGGCCGGCGGGCAGGCCGCGATGGTCGAACGGCTGTCCAGCCTGGCGCATGGCCTCAAGGTCATCATGCTGCTCACCGGCAGCCGCAACGTCGCCGACCTACGCCGACCTGGCGTGCTACAGCCTACCCCCTAGAAAACGTCCGCCGGCTGCTTATTTTTTCTTCTTAGTCGCAGCCTTCTCTAATAGCCCTGGCTGGCGCGGGCCGGCGGCGGCCTCATCGGCCGACTTGCCTTTGGCTTTCGGCTTGGCCGGCTTAGCAGGTTTTCCGGTAGCGCTTGGCACGACCTTCGCTACACCGGATTTCTTGGCGGTAGCCGTTTTAGCGCTTCCCGCCTTGCCGCCGGCCGACTTGCCGGTAGTCGCGCTACTGGCAGCCGCTTTCGGCCTACCGGCCGCCTTGGCCTTGCCCGCCGCGTCTGGCTTCGTCGCCTTGGCACTGCCGACCTTGGCACCTTTCGCCTTGGCACCTTTCACCTTGGCGACCGCCGCCTTGGCAGACAGCGGCTCCTCGCTGGCTGCGGACCGGGCGGCAGCCGCTGAGCCACCATCGGCCGCAGCCGCCAGCTCGTCCTCGCTGAACAGCTGGCCGGCCACAACGGCGTACACCGCCGTCACCTCCCGCGCCAAGATTTTAAGGCCGTTGGCTTTCTGGCCGCGTACCTCGAAATTCTTGACGTTGAATTGCTGCGAACCGGCCTTGAGGCGCGCACGACCGGCGTAATGTACCACGAACTTGCAGTCCGTCTCGGCCGTGAAAAACAGCATCTTGGCGTTTTCAGGCACCAGGTGGTAGACCTTGTTCATGATCCAGCCTTCGATATGGATGCGCTTGATGTACGGTTGGCCGCTCTTGGGGTCGGCGTAGACGGCGGTAAAAACCAGCGGCGCCAGGGCTTCCTTCTCGGCGATGCCGCACCAAGCCATGGCCTTGTCGACGAACAGCTTGTCCTGAACCGGCGTCACGGTGTACAGGCCGTTGTGGCGGATGACCAGCAGCCTGTCGAAGGGCGACACCGAGAACAAAAGTTCACCACCGGACACGGCCATACCCAGATAGCCGGACTGCCCGTCGTAGCGCAGGGCAATATCGCGCCGGGCGGCCTCGCGCGCATCAACCAGGTCGAAGCTATTGATGCGGGCGCGGCGCTGCCAGTTGGGGCGCAGGCTTTCGGCCAGCCGGCTCAGGAAGGCGATACCGTACTCGGTGAGGTGCGCCAGGTGGTAGCGGACTTCTTTCAGCTGGGCCTTGATGCGCTCCATCTCGGCGCGGGCCCGCTCGATATCGTAGAGCGATATGCGCCGGATCGGAATCTTGAGCAGGCGCTCGACATCGTCCAGAGTCACCTCGCGCTTAATTTCGGCGGCAAAGGGCAGTAGCCCGTCGACGACGGCCTTGCGTACCGCCTCTTGGGTTTTCTTGGTTTCAATAGCCTTGTAGACCCGCTCTTCAATGAAGATACGCTCCAGGGTGCGGGCGTGCAGCTCGTCCAACAACTCGCGCACCGCCAGGTCCAGCTCAGCCTTCAGGATTTTAAGCAGCTGCTTGGCGTGATGGCGTAGGACCTCGGTCACGGTCATTAGGGTGGGGACGCCGTCCTTGATGACCAGCAGGTTGCAGGCGATGGATTGCTCGCATTTGGTAAAGGCATACAGGGCGTCGACGGTGTCCTTGGAATACTCGCCGCGCGCCAGCTTGATCTCGATTTCGACGTTCTCGGTGGTGTAGTCGGTGATGCTGGCAATCTTGAGCCGTCCGGTCTTGGCGGCCTTCTCGATGCTCTCGATCAAGCTCTCGGTGGTGACGCTATACGGCAGCTCCCGCACCACGATCCGTTTCGGATCAGCGGTGTCCAGGCTGGCGCGGGTACGTACCTTGCCCTGGCCGTCCTGGTAGTCGGACACGTCGACGATGCCGCCGGTAATGAAGTCCGGCAGCACCCGGAAATCCTCGCCCTTGAGGCAGGCGATCTCGGCCTCGATCAGCTCCACCGGATTGTGCGGCAGGATGCGGGTACTCATGCCCACGGCGATGCCTTCCACGCCGGGCACCAGCACTAAAGGAATCTTGGCCGGAAACAGCACCGGCTCGCGGTTGCGGCCGTCGTAGCTCTCGGCGTACTCGGTGATCTTCGGGTTATACAATATTTCCTTGGCGAAGGGCGTGATGCGGCATTCGATGTAGCGCGGGGCGGAAGCCTCGTCGCCGGTGAAGATGTTGCCGAAGTTGCCCTGCTTGTCGATGAACAGTTCCTTGTTGGCCAGCACCACCAGGGCCGAGTAGATCGACTGGTCGCCATGCGGGTGGTACTTCATGCACGAGCCGACGATGTTGGCCACCTTGTGGAACTTACCGTCGTCGGCCTCGAACAAAGTATGCAGGATGCGGCGCTGCACCGGCTTGAGTCCGTCTTCGAGGTCCGGGATGGCCCGGTCCTTGATGACGTAGCTGGCGAAGTAGAGGAAATTATCCTTGAAGATGCTCTTGATGTATGCCATGGTCAGCGTTCCCTCACAGCTCGTTTATCAGGTTCTGCATAATGAAGTCCCGCCGCACCGGCGTATTGGCTCCCATATAGAAACTCAAGATCTCCGGCACGCCCTTGAGCGTCTGGACGTCGACCGACACCAGGCGCATGTTCTCACCGATGAACTGGCCGAATTCCTTGGGGCTAATCTCGCCCAAGCCCTTGAATCGCGTCATCTCGGCCGCGCTGCCCAGCGCGGCCTGGGCCTCGTCGCGCTCCCTGGCCGAATAGCAGTAACGTGTTTCTTTTTTATTACGGACGCGGAAGAGCGGCGTCTCCAGGATATAGACGTGTTTCTTGGTGACCAGCTCCTCGAAGAAGGTCAGGAAGAAGGTCAGCAGCAGGATGCGGATATGGAAGCCGTCGTAGTCGGCGTCGGTGGCGATGACGATGCGGTTATAGCGCAGGCCGTCGATATCGTTCTCGATGCCCAGCGCCATCATCAGGTTATACAGTTCCTCGTTCTTGTAGATGGCGGCGCGCTTGGCGCCCTGCATGTTCTCCGGCTTGCCGCGCAGGCTGAAGATGGCCTGGGTGTAGACGTCGCGGGCGCTGACCATCGAGCCGGCGGCCGACTGGCCCTCGGTCAGGAAGATAGTCGACATGTCGCCTTCCGGCCCGTCGCCCAGGTGCAGCTTGCAGTCCTTGAGCTTGGGTATCTTGCGCTCGATTTTCTTGGCGGCCTCGCGGGCTTCCTTCTTGACCAGGTTGAGCTCGGTGCGCAGCTTCTCGTTCTGGACGATCTTGTCCTGCAGTGCCCGGGCGGCCACCGGGTTGCGGCGCAGGTAGTTGTCCAGCCCGCGCTTCACTTCCTGCATGATCCAGGGCTTGATGTCGGCGTTGCCGAGCTTGTTCTTGGTCTGGCTCTCGAACATCGGCGCCTTGAGCTTGACGGCCACGGCGGCAGCGATGCCCTCGCGCACGTCCTCGCCCTTATAGGAGGCCTGGAAGTATTCGTTGACGGCCTTGAGGAAGCCTTCGCGGAAGGCCGACAGGTGCGTGCCGCCGTCGGAGGTATACTGGCCGTTGACGAAGGAGAAATACTCCTCGCCGTAGTTATTGGTATGAGTGAAGGAAAATTCAATCTGGTCGCCGCGCCAGTAGCCGACATCGTAGAGCACGTCGCTGCCCGTCTCGTCCTTCAGGAGGTCAAGGAGACCGTTCTCGCTGGAAAACGACTGGCCGTTGATGGTGAGCACCAGGCCGGAGTTCAGGTAGGCGTAATGCCGCATCCGCTTCTCGACGAATTCCATATTGTAGCCGTGCTCGCCAAAGACCTCGAAATCGGGCACGAATTCGACGTAGGTGCCGTTCGGTTCGCGCCGCGCCTCCCCTTCCCGCTTCCCTTTCAGGACGCCTTTCTCGAAAACGGCCTCGAAGAATTTTTTATCACGGTAGGAAACGACGCGGAACTTGGACGACAGGGCGTTGACCGCCTTGGTGCCCACGCCGTTCAGGCCGACCGAAAACTGGAAGACGTCGTCGTTGAACTTGCCGCCGGTATTGATGATGGACACGCAGTCGATAACCTTGCCCAGCGGTATGCCGCGGCCGCAGTCACGTACCGACACCAGGCCGTCGCCGATGGTCACCACGATTTCCTTGCCGTTACCCATGATGAACTCGTCGACCGAGTTGTCGACTACTTCCTTAAGCAGGATATAGATGCCGTCGTCGGGATTCTGGCCATTGCCCAGCCGGCCGATATACATGCCGGTGCGCAGCCTGATATGTTCGAGCGACGACAAGGTCTTGATATTCGATTCGTCGTACTTTGCCTTGGAATTTGCCATTTAGCGAGTGTATCACAAAGGCTACGGCTTGAAAAGTTGCGGTCTTTTGGGCGCGGGGCAGGCGACGGCCCGCCCCGTCCGCTTTACAACTGCAACTCCACCCGGTTGCGGCCAGCCTGCTTGGCCCGGTAGAGGGCCGACTCGGCCAGGTCGAGCAGCCGGTGGGCATCGGCCACCCTGGTGGGCAGCATCGAGCACAGGCCAAGGCTGACGGTCAAAAACTGCCCGGTTGACCCATTTTCAATCTGCAAGCCGAGCACCGCCTGACGGATACTCTCGGCCAGCTGGCGGGCCTGGTCGCCCGGCGTCCCCGGCAGCAGGATAACCAGCTCCTCGGCGGCGTACCTGGCCACCAGGGCGGTAGTCGCCGGCGACAGCTCCGCCAGGTCGACATGGCAGACGGTCGAAATGACCGAAGACAGTCGCGCCAGGCAGCGGTCGCCCTCCAGGTAGCCGTAGTTCTCGTTGTATTGCTTGAACAAGTCCAGGTCTATCATCAGCAACGACAAGGGTTGGTGCTGATCCACGGCCTGCCTGGTCAAGAGGTTAAGCTGGGTGTCGAAATGCCGTCGGTTCCACAGCCCGGTCAGGTCATCGTGCGAACTGATGTCCAAGAGGCGGGCATTGGCCTGCTCCAGGCTCTCCTTGAGGCTGGACAGCTCGTCAACGCGGCTCTTGAGCAGCAGACGCCCGCGCAGGCTAACCAGCGACAGCACCACCACCGCCAACGCCACCAGGTACAGGCCTAGCGCCCACCAGCGCAGCCACGGCGGCGCCTGTACCGAAAGGCGGATAGTGGTGGCCAGTTCGCTCCAGGTGCCATCATTGTTGGCGGCTCGCACCATGAATTCGTAATCGCCACCCGGCAGGTTGGTATAGCTGGCGTAATTCCGGGAACCAGGATATTGCCACTCGGTATCAAAGCCGGCCAGCCGGTAGGCGTACTGGTTACCAGCTTGCTCGCGATAGTCCAGAAGGGCAAACGTGAAGGAAACGGCGTTTTGGCGCCAAGAAAGCCTCAGGCTGTCGACGTACCAAGGCGCTGGTCGGGGCTCATCGCTGGCAGTCACATAATCGATAGCCGTCAGGCGTAAAGGCGCCGGCGACACGACCGGAGTCGATTGGCTGGAATCGATACGGTACAGGGCGTTGAGGGTGCCAAAATAGAGCAGCCCCTTGGAGTCGCGGTAGCCGCCAGTCGAGAAATCGCGGAAGCGCAGGTCGCTGAAGGCCAGATAGGGGCGCAGTAGCGTCGTCCGGCGGTCCATGATGGCCAAGCCGGCAGTAGTTGAGATCCAGAGATTGCCGTCCGCGTCCTCCAGTACCGAGTGTACCACATTGGACGGCAGACCATCGCGCCGCGTCCAGTAGCGGAAGGTGTCGCTTTCTTCCATATAGAGCACCAGGCCGCCGCCATTACTGGCTATCCACAGGTTGCCCAGGCTATCGACGAACAAGCTCTGCAGGTTCTTGGAAGGCAGGCTGCGGTAATTGTCCGGCTCATTCATGTATCGATGGAAGGTTCCGTCACCGTTGTAACGGTTTAAGCCGTCATTGGTGGCAATCCAGAGACGGCCGCGGCTGTCGTAGACCAAGGCTCGCACCAGATTGTTGCTCAGGCTGTCGGGCTGGTCCTGGACCGAGGGATAACGGATAAAGCGGTCGGTTGTTCGGTCCCAGTAGGCCAGGCCGGCGGTATAGGTCCCGATCCAGAAATTGCCGCTGCCCGGCTCTTCCAGCATGGCGTAGACAATATCGTCGGGCAGGGATTCCGGCCGGCCTGAGTCCTTGCGGGTCACCTCAAAACCGCTGCCGTCCTCCAGATAGCGGGCAATGCCGGCATTGGACAACACCCAGATGTTGTGGCGGCTATCCTCGTAAAGGCAGGTGATGACGTCGTTCGGCAGGCTGGACGGATTGGCCGCGTCGTAGCGGAAGCGGGTAAACCGGTCCGAGCCGGGCTGCTGCATGCTCAGGCCGCTGTTATGGGTGCCGACCCACAGCCGGCCGCGGCTGTCCTGGAGGATGGCGGCCGTCCGACCGGCCGAGCGGGTGGTGGGGTCGGCCGGATCATGCTCGTAGACCTTGAGCCCGGGCGGCAGGCGCGACAGGCGGTTGAGGCCGCCGCCGTTGGTGCCGATCCAAGTATTGCCGGCGCTGTCCCGCAGCATCGAGTAGGCGGTGTCGTGCGACAGCGACGACGGGCCGCCTGAACCTTGGCGGAAGTTCTCGATCCGCCCGCTGGACTTGTGCAAGGCAAACAGGCCGCCGCCCCAGCTGCCGGCGTAGGCATAAGCCGGGTCGTCCACGTTGACGAAGTAGACGCGGTTGTCGTCCAGCGGGTAATTATGCCAGCGGTCCGTGGCGCGGTCCCAGGAAGCCAGTCCGTAGAGCCAGCAGCCGAACCACAGGATGCCGTTGTTGTCCTCGCGCACGCTCATCACGTGATTGCTGGGCAAGCCGCTAGACGGGTCGGCGGCCATGCCAAGGTGGCTAAAGTCATCGCTGTCCGGATCGTAGCGGAACAGGCCGCCGCCGGAAGTGCCGACCCAGAAATCGCCGCGCGAATCGAGCAGCAGCGACCGGATGACGCCGGAGGCCAGGATATCGTTCTGTGGCGCCGTTGAGGTATAGCGCGTAAAGCGGCCGCTAGCCTCGTCCAGGCGGCACAGGCCTTCGATGGTGCCGGCCCACAGCCGTCCGGCGGCGTCACGGGCGATGGTGATGACAATATCATTTATCAGGCTGTCCGCCTCGTCGGCCCGATGGGTCCAGGACGTAAAACGATCATAGCGGCTGTCGAAGCGCACCAGGCCGCCGTAGGTACCCAGCCAAATAGTCTCCCGGTCGTTGTCCAGGAACATGGTCTGAATGAGATTATGCGGCAGGCTGGTGGTGTCGAACGGTTCATTCTGGTAAACGGTAAAGGCCGTGCCGTCGTAACGGTGCAAGCCACCTTGGGTTCCCAGCCACAGGAAGCCGGCGCCATCCTGGACCATGCAGGATACGGAAGCATTGGCCATGCCATCCTTCATGCCCAGGAGCTCGAACCGGACGCCGTCGTCGGCCCCACTTGGCAGCAGCGTGCATAGCAGCAAAACCGCAATAGCGCAACATTTTCTATTATTCATATCGAGCATTGTAAACGGAATCCGGATATTTGCAAGTCGCAATTCCTGGTCGCCGCCCGGCATGGCTTGCAGGAAAAGGGCCGATAAGCTACAGTAGGGACAGCAGGAGGCCGCGTGGACCCCATTTTCGACCGTTTGGAAACACTCTTCAAATCAATCCTGCATGGCGACCAGGCCGACAAACCAGCCCAGCCACCGCACTCCAGCCGCCCGGACGACGATTTCAGCGCCGCCATGGACGAACTGGACGCCTTCCTGAACGACGACAAGGCCGCCCAGGAACGCCTGCGCCGCGAACAAACGGCCCGCGAGGAAGCCCGTCGCCGCGCCAGTGGCCAGACTGGCAGCCACAGCGCCGGTCCGCCGGCCAAACTGCTGGCCGCCTGCCATGTCCTGGGCATCCGACCCGACCAAAGCCTACCCGAAGCCAAGAAGGCTTGGAAAGACCTCATCAAGCAACACCATCCCGACAAGCACGCCGGCAACGATGAGGCTTTCCGGAAGGCTACCAACACTTGCGCCCGCATCAACGACGCCTATCGCATCGTCGAAACCTGGCATGAGAAAGGCAACCTGGGCGACGAATAAACAGCCCGGTCCCAAAAAATCGCTTAAGCTGGCCCAATTTATACCGAAACTGTTAACAGACCTATAGGGGGGGAACCACCATGATCCAGAGTCCGCTCGGCGCCTATAAAGAAACCCGTGTCCGTACCGCCAGCCCCGGCCAGCTCATCGTGATGCTGTATAATGAAGCCGTCAAGCAATGCGACACCGCGCTCGACTACATGACCGAAAATGTCAAAAAAAAGCCCCAGAATATCGAGAAAATCAACCAAGCCGTCAACAAGGTGCAGGATATCGTCACCGAGCTGATGGCCAGCCTCGACTTTGAGGCCGGCGGCGACATTGCCCGCGACCTGTTTGCCCTCTACGTCTTCTTCAACCGCGAGCTGATGGAAGCCAACATCGCCAAAGACGGCCAACGCATCCGCTCGGTCCGCAACCTGCTCGACGAACTGCGCCAAGCCTGGGTCCAGGCCGCCGCCCAGACCGGCGGCGTCGGCGGCGAGGGCCAAGCCGGCGTCAACATCGCCGGCTGAGTCCGGAAATCGCCATGCCAGCCAAGGAGCGCCCCAGCCCGGAAGAAATGAACCAGCGCGTCGCCGTGCTCAAACGCTTCCGCGAACTGCTGGTGCGCCAACGCGACAAGTTCCGCGACTACCTGAAGGTACTCGACAATCAGCGGGCCGACATCGAAAACGGCGATGTCGACGCCCTGGTCGTCCACGTCGAGGCCGAACAGGGCATGGTGGCCGAAATCTTCGCCGTCCAAAAGGTGATCGACCCGCTGGAAGATATGTACCGGGCCGCTTACCACGGCGCCGCGCCGGAAGGCATCGACGACCTGAAGGCCAGCCTAGGCGAGCTGCAGACTGAAGTGGTCAAGCGCAACGGCCAGAACCAGGTGCTGCTCAAGCAACGCGTGGAAATGCTGCGCCACGAAATCATGACCATCAATAACCCCTATTCCAAACGTAAAAGCGTTTATTCCGGCAACCCGGAACCACGCGCCCTGGACATCAAGGGCTGAAACCGGCCGCCTCACCGGCCGGAGCGGTTCGGAACAGGCGGAAACCGTTGTCGCCGTCGTAACTGGTAAAATCATAACCCGATAGCTCGCCCGCTGTCTGAAGCGTTCCTCACGCCAGGAACTGGAGCGGCGCACCCGCTCGACGCCGAAGGCCGCCGGCTTGGCCGTGACCAACGGTCCAGCTGGGTCGGTAGTCGGCAAGATACCCGGGCCGGCAACGTCTCAGGGCCGCCAGGCCGGCGCCCAGCAACGAGCGCCATTGTCAAGCAGCGTCCAGGCTTGACCACCTGCGGCCGCCACAATCTGGAGCCGCGAGGCGTGGTCATCGCCGGCCGTAAAGGCCAGCCACTGGCCGTCCGATGACCAGGCTGGAAAACTATAGTCCTCGGCGCCGCTGGCCAGGAACTGGACGCCGCTGCCATCCGGCTGCATGAAACACAGCGCCATGCGGCCATCACGCTGGCTGAAGAAGGCCAGCCGGCTGCCATCCGGCGACCACTTGGGCGCGCTGTCCACGCCCGGATTGTCCGTCAGGCGGCGGACCTGGCTGCCGTCGGCCCGCATCACATAAATCTCGTAGTTGCCGTCCCGTCGCGACTCGAAGGCCAGGCACTGCCCGTCCGGTGACCAGTGGCTGATCCAGTCCTCGGCCGGATGGTTGGTCAGGCGGCGGACCGCCGCGCCGTCGGCGTCCATGGCGTAGATGTCCCAATCGCCGCCGCGGTCGGAATCGAAGCTGATGGTCAACCCATCCGACGACCAGGCCGGAAAGCTTTCGGCCGCCTGCGTCGTGAACGTCAGGCGCTGTAGGCCGCTGCCGTCGACGGCCAGACGGTAGATTTCCTCGTTGCCATCGCGATTGGACACGAAGGCCAGCCACTGCCCGTCCGGCGACCAGGCCGGCGAGTGGTCCATGGCCGGATGGTCGGTCAGCTGGCGCGGCGGGCTGCCATCCAGCGCCTGGAGCCAGATCTCGAAGTCGCCGTCCACATCGGAGGCGTAGGCCAGCTGGCCGTCCAGCTGCCGGACCGGCGCGTCGACCGCGCCAGTGGCCTGACCTTCCGCCGGCGCTGCCATCCGGTCGGCGGCTTCGGCCTGCCCGGTACAAGCCAGGCTGGCCGAAGCCAGCGCCACCATCAGGCCCAACATCGCAGCCATCAGCTTTTTCATCTTTCCCTCCGGAAAATCGGTTCAGCCAAACCTAGCAGGGTGTTGAAAAACGCGGATGCGGCTTTTCAACACTTCAAAAGCCGGTACAATTACGCAGCATAGCGCAAGCTATGCGAGGAATTGTTAAGGTTGTTGAGAAAGCAACCGGCTTTTTCAACAACCTGCTAGGGGCCAGCCGCCTGCGCAGCTACCTCCGGCACCGGTTTACAAATCATCATCCTTGACGCAGCGGATGGAAAAGCCATCCGTCGGGTACTCGTCACTGGTGACAAGAAATTCACCATTTTCATAGCCCAGGCAGACATACCAGACATACCAGACGCCGGCAGCCTCCGCCGTCAGGCCAAAGTAGGCCAAGCGGCCAACGTTGAAGAAGGGGCCGCCATTGCCATCGCGGACACCGCCAGGCAGGGCCGCGAAGCCGCTTGAGTCCGTCGCGGTGACATTGGGGCTCGGCCAGTGGGCGATCCCGGCGGCCTTCAAGTGGCCGCCGGCGACGGCACTGCCACCCAGGCAGTCCACCAGCTCCTGCCATTCGTCGACGCTCGGGATATGCCACCCCTCCGGCGCCAGCCCGCGGCTGTCGTTGGCGGCATACCAGTTGTACAGGCGGCCATAGGCGGCAATCGCCGCCGGGTCGGCCGTGTTATCGGCCGTGCAGCAGGCGCCGCTGGCCAGATTGGCCCACGCCCCATCCTCGGCCACCACAGGGATGGCCTCGCCGTTGCGGTAACGGGTAACACGCAGGTTTTCGGCCATCCAGACCTGGTCGCCTATCCTGACCGTTGTATTGCTTGTCCCGTCCACGTCGACGACCGCCTCCGGGACGGGGTTGGCCTGGCGGCCGGAACCGGTCCGCTGGGCGGCGCAGGCCGCCGCGGCCAGCGCCAGGCAAAGGCCGCTGGCCATGGCAAAGCCAAGCCTGCTGGAATGGTTCAAGTTCATTTTTTTATTTCCTTTACGGTTGCCCGGCCAGCCTGACGGCGTAGTCCAGAACGGTGTCGCGGCCGGCCAGCCAGTCGGCGATGCTGGGCTGAACCGGATGGTCGGGCATAATGCCGCGGCCCGGCTCCAGACCGGCGGTGGCTACTTCCCAAACAATGGTGGAGCTGCGGAATTGCAGGCCGCTATGGCACAGGCGGTAATCCTGGGAGCCGTCGGTGCAGACGAAGGACCCGCCCGATTCCTCGCCGATGAAGCTGCCGACCGACTGGGAGCGCAGCAGGGCCAGCAGGTGGCCGGTGGACGAGAAGCTGGCGCCGTCCATCAGCACCAGCAAGCGGCCGCCAAAGCGCTTGGCGGCCAACGGCACCGTCCGCTTCAGGCTGGGGTAATAGCCCGGTGCCGAGTCGGCGAAGTAGGGCTGGGCAGTCTCGGCCAGGAAACTGAACAAGTGGGCGGTAACATAAGGATCACCGCCGCTATTGCCCCGGACGTCCAGGATGACCGTGCCGACGGCCTCGGCTTGGACGCGAGTAAAAAAATCATCAATGAAGCTTTTGTAGCGGGGCAAGCTGTGGTTGCCTTCCGGATAGAAGGAACGCATGATCAAGCGCGCGTAACCGGCCTGGAAGTCGGCTTCGAAAGGCCGGTCATGGCTGGCGTTCCAGCTGTCGAAGAAAGCCTGGTGCGCCTGGGCAATGGTGGCGTTGCCGGCGCCGGCCAGGTGGGCCGACTGGATGGGGCCAGCGGCATCAGTCCGCCAGGTGATGTCATAGTCACCTTGGTCATCGATGATGTTCTGGTATTTGTAGCGAAACCAGCCATTGAGCTGCGCGAATTTGCCGGTCTGGTTGAACCCGTCCGCGCTCATTGAAGCGAACAGGACGGCCACGATGTCGGCCATGCTCTGGTCATTGATGGACAACAGCTCCGCCCCGAGCGGGATAGCCGGGTACAGGCTATTGCCGGAGATGTAGGCCTTGCCACCCAGGAAGCGCAGCAGCAGCGGGAAATAGCGGCCAACGCTGGCCAGTCGTTCCTGGTAGGCCGCGGACAGCGACAGCGCGGTATGGCCGCAGTTCAGCCGCGACACTATCGGAGCCAACAAGCGCAACAAATCCAGTTCCGTCATGCCCTCGGCCAGTCGGCCGTAATTGGTTTCCAGCAGCGCCGCGACGGCCGTACGATCAGCATACAGCTTGGGATGGGTCAGCTCGATCCGGCTTTGCAGCTCCTTGAAATCAGCCTGCAGCTCGGCCAGAGTGTAGCCGCGGCTGAATGGATCTGGCGTTGCCTCGGCGGCGATATCGGCGACCGGCGCGAGGTCGGCAGTCGGGCGGCTGGTACTGCACGACAGCAGCAGACTGCCCAGTAGCCAAGCCAGGGTAAACCGCCAGACTTGACGTTGGCAAAGACGAAAACCACGGAAAATTGTCAGGCAGTTCATCATGTTCTGCTCCTCGGCAAGGGCTGACGTAGTCCGCGCCACGCCTCGCCCCTTAATTTGAGCTCAGGCATAGCGCCTGGCCAGGAAAGCGTCCCAGCGCGTCCAGAATTCCGCCTCCGAAAAACCGAAAACGCCGGAAAAATCGCTCGGTGAGCGCACCAGTGTGGCCAGGCTGTCGCGTCCGAATTCGGCCACCACGAATTCCGCCACCGTAAAAGCCAGCTCATAACCGCCGGCATCCCGGAACTGGCGGTAGACGGCCCCCACTTCCAGCATGTCCGCCAGCCTGAAACCGGCCGACCGGGCCTGAATAGTCCGGCTAACGCGGGCCTGATCCAGCCACTGACTTTCCCAAGCCGCCAAGGCCTGGGAAAGCCAGTAGGGTACGGCCGGGTTGACCAGGCCAACCAGCAGTTGGGTCAGAACATGCAGCGCTGCCTTGTCCGGCGGCGGCACGTCGAAGCAGTCCCGCGGCGCCAGATGGATCATGCCCCAGATGGTACCGGCTCGCAGCCAGTCCGGGCCGTCCAGAACACCCAGGGCGGATTGCAGGCGTTGCCGGCTGGGATGGACATAAACCACCAGCCGTTCCGTCAACTTGTATTGAAAATCCGCGGTCACGGAGGCCAGGCCGGCTTCCAGCGCCGCCGCCAGCAAGCCCATGAAGGCCGGGTCGTCCGTCCCCTTGAAATCGAAGTGCGGGCTGGCCAGGTGGATGGCGCCGCCGTAGATCTTGCCGGCAAACAGGCGCATCTCGCGCCGGATGCAGGCCTCCTCGGACAGCACCGAAAAGTACAAGTAGGTCCGGCCTTGCGACACGAAGCGCACAGCTCCCTTCTTGACCAGCCGGGCCAGCAGGGTCTTGACGGTAGTCGGCTCCCAGCCCGTGCCGGCGGCCAGGTCCTGGATGATGGCCGACGAGGTGGCTGGTACCGTCGACCAGACCGCCCGCATGACCTGCCACTCCGCCTCCGTAATGTGATTCGTGTCTTCCATAGGTCTCCCGCTTTCGTTTCAATTTAAGCCTACAACTGTAGTCATAGATTGTCAAGCTGGAATCAGCCGGGTCGACCAGGCGCCACGGCCGTCACCAACTATTGGCGCTGGCTTTTTAGCCGGCCAGCGGCTACAATGGCGACATGAAACCACTCTACATCCTGGATGCCTACGGTCTGATCTACAGTTCCTACTATGCCTTCATCACCCGGCCGCTTAAGAACGCCCGGGGTGAGAACGTCTCGGCCGTCTTCGGCTTCTTCCGCAGCCTGTTCACGCTCTGGGCGCACTACCAACCGGAGTGTTTCGCCTGCGCCTTCGACTCGGCCGGCCCCACCTTCCGCCACCAATTATTCGACCAGTACAAGGCCACCCGCCAAAAAACCCCGGAGGATCTCCATTCGCAAATCCCGCTGATCGTCGAAATACTCGACCTCTTAGGCGTGCCGCAGCTACGGGCCGACGGCTACGAGGCCGACGACCTGATCGCCACCCTGGCCGGCCGCTGCCGGGAGGAAGGCCGGCCCTGCTATATCATCTCGCGCGACAAGGATCTGCTGCAACTGGTGGGCGGTACAACCCGGGCGCTGCGCCCGGACAAGGACCAGGGCTTCCTGGACCTGGGTCCCGACGAAGTGCTGGCCGAGTGGGGCGTCGGCCCGGACCGCATCCACGACTACCTGTCGCTGGCCGGCGACGCCTCCGACAACATTCCCGGCGTGCCGGGCGTCGGCGACAAGACCGCCCTCAAGCTGTTGGAGGCCTGGGGCTCCTTCGAGGCCATCTGGCAAAATCTCGACCAGGTGAAGCCGGACAGCCTGCAGAAAAAACTGGCCGCCGGACGGGACAGCGCCATGCTATCGCACCAGCTGGTGCGCCTGGTGCACACCGTGCCAATCGAGCCGGCCACGGTCGACGCCCTGAGCGTGGGCAGCCTGCGCCGCCAGGCGGCCGACGCCATCTTCCTGCGCGAGAACATGAGCAGCCTGGTTTCGCCCGGCGGCCGGGCCGCCGCCACCGCCGCCAACGCCGAAAAAGCCGCCAGCCCGCCAGCCGCCGACCTGGCCGGGCCCACTACGGCGTCAAAGCCGGGGCCAGCCAAACCAGCCGCCGCCCAGCCAAGCGGCGACCGCGGCGACCTGTTTGGCGGCGACTATGCGCCGCGCAAACCGGCCGTCGCCGCTGCCCCCGGCCATGCCGCCGCCCACGACACCGTCGTCGTCGCCCCTTCCGGCTGGCCCCGTGTCGCACCCAGCACGCCGCGCCCGACGCCCGACTACCAGGTGGTGCTCAGCCTGGCCGAACTGGACGACTGGCTGCTACGTGCCGCCGCCGCCGGCTGCTTTGCCTTCGACTGCGAAACCGACTCGCTCGACGAAATGCGCGCCCAGCCGGTCGGCTTCTCGCTGGCCGTCGGCCCAGGTCAGGCCTGCTACGTGCCACTGCAAGCCCCGGATGCCACCGTCTTGCCGGCCGAGGCGGTGCGGCCGCGCCTGGCTGCCCTCTTGGAGCGCCCGGATTGCCTGATCATCGGCCAGAACCTCAAATTCGACTTCCACATCATGGAAAACTACGGCATCAACGTGCGCTGCCGCCCCTGGGACACCATGGTGGCCGCCTGGCTCTTGGACCCGGAACGTAATTCCTACAAGCTGGAATTCCTGGCCTCGGCCTGGCTAGGCTACTCCGGCATCGCCTTCAAGGACGTCGTGGCCAAGGGCCAAGTCTTCTCAGAGATCGAGCTGGCCAAGGCCGTGCCCTACGCCGCCGAGGACGCCGACTTCGCCTGGCAGCTGAAGCAGGTCATGGCGCCGGCCCTGGTCGAACTGAAGCTGCATGACCTGTTCGTCGACCTGGAGATGCCGCTCTTAGCCCTGTTGGCGCGCATGGAACGGCACGGCATCCTAGTGGACCGCCCCGCCCTGCAAGCCTACTCGGTGGAACTGGAGGCCAAGCTGGCTAAAAGCCAGCAGGACAGTTGGGCCCTGGCCGGCCACGAGTTCAACCTTAACTCGCCTAAGCAGCTGCAAGAAGTGCTGTTCGTGGAGCGGCGCCTGTCGTCGGGCAAGAAGACCAAGACCGGCTTTTCCACCGACGTCTCGGTGCTCGAGGAACTAGCCCGCGAGGATCCGCTGCCGGCCCTCATCCTGCAGCACCGTAGCCTGCAGAAGCTGAAAAGCACCTACGTCGACGCCCTGCTGGAACTGAGCGAAGAGCAGCCGCGCATCCACACCCACTTCGTGCAGAGCGGCACCGCCACCGGACGGCTGTCCAGCCGCGAGCCCAACCTGCAGAACATCCCGATCCGCGATGAGGACGGGCGGCGCATCCGGGCGGCTTTCGTGGCCGCGCCGGGCTGCAAGCTGATCTCGGCCGACTACGCCCAGATCGAGCTAGTCGTCTTCGCCCACCTGGCGCAGGACGAAGAGCTCTGCCGCGCCTTCCGCGACGGCGCCGACGTCCACCGCCGCACCGCCTCGCTGATCTTCGGCATTAAAGAGGAAGACATCAGCCCGGTGGAGCGCCGCGCCGCCAAGACCATCAACTTCGGCATCATCTACGGCATGGGCGCCTTCCGCCTGGCCGGCGAGCTGGGCATCCCGCGCAAGGAAGCCCAGCGTTTCATCGAGGCCTACTTCGCCCGCTACTCGGGCGTGGCCCGCTTCATCCAGACCTGTATCGACCAGGCGCGTTCATCAGGCTACGTCGAGACCATCCTGGGACGCCGCCGCCCCATCCTGGCCATCGCCAGTCGCAACGCCAATGAGCGCCAGGCCGCCGAACGGGTAGCCGTCAATACCCCCATCCAAGGCTCGGCCGCCGACATCATGAAGCTGGCCATGCTCAAGGTCGACGAGGCGCTGCGGCGCGACTATCCCGAAGCCCGCTTCCTGCTGCAGGTGCACGACGAGCTGATCATCGAGGCGCCGGAAGCCCAGGCCGAGACGATCGCGGCCACCGTCAAGCGCCTGATGGGTGAAGCCATCAGCCTGAGCCTGCCACTGCGCGCCAGCGTCGAGCTGGCCGATTCCTGGGGCGACATCCATTGACGGCCAACACCACCGGCGCCGCCAGTAGGCAGAAAGGCTTCTTATGCTCCTGGGCCTGACTGGCGCCGCCAGTAGACAGAAAGGCTTCTTATGCTCCTGGGCCTGACTGGCGCAGCCTGCGCCGGCAAGAACGCGGTGGCCGACATCCTGGCCGAGGCCGGCTGGGCCGGCATCGACGTCGACCGGCTGGGCCACCAGGCCCTGGCCGCTAGCCTACCTGAGGTAGTCGAACTGCTGGGGCCGGCCGCCATCACCGTCGACGGCCAGCCTGACCGCCGCTACATCGGTGGCCGGGTCTTCGCCGACGTCAGGCTGTTGGCCGCCTACGAGGCCATCGTCCACCCAGCGATGTTTGCCCTGGCCGACGCCGCCATTGCCGCGGCCCTCGCGGCCGGCCGGCCGGTCTGCCTGAACGCCGCCATCCTCTACATGATGCCCCAGGCCGGGCGCTGCGACCGTATCGTCGAGGTACGCGCCGCCTGCCTGATCAGGCTCTACCGGGCCCGCTTACGCGACCGACTGCCGCTCGGCCGCCTCCTGGCGCGCATGCGACGGCAAGCCGTCCTCTTGCGCGCCCGCCGCCGCTTCACTGACCGGCTAAGCTGGCTCGATAACTCCGGCAGCCTGGCAAAACTGCGACGACAGGTCCAGCGGATCATTCTCGACAAAGCCCTCAATTAATCCGGCCGAATTCCGATAGTTAAATGAAGCTGTCCGGCCTTTTTCATCGGCCAGCCGCCGGCTACCGCTCCTGACAGGGTGGGTCGACGGACGGAACCGCGGGCGCGGCGCTTTCACCTGACGGGAGGCATGTAATGGCTGAAGACACTCGCAAAGTACTTATCGTGTTATTATCGGTTTCTTTTGTGTTGATTGTCTTCATCGGCCTGGGCCTGCTCTTCATCTGGCCGGGTAACGACTCGGCCCGCAATCCGGCCGGCACCAGCGGGCGTTCAGCCGCGTCGGCCAATCCCGAAGCCTGGACCGCTCCCGTAGCGCCGCTGGCCGGCACCACCCCGCCCACCTACACTGACCTCAGCGCGCCGCTGGTTGGCGCCATAGTTCCCGCTCCCGGGGCTATGCCCGGCACCGTCAACAACTACGGCGACAATATCGTCATCCTCGGCGACGGCAGCGCCAGCCCGCTGCCCCCGGCCACCGTTAGCGCCAGCCCCAGCGCTCCGGCCACCGGCAACCCAGCCGTCCCCGCGCCGATGGCTGTGACGGCCAAACCCTACACGCCGGCCCCGGCCACTCCGAGCACCAGCCGCACTCCGCCGGCACCGGCTAGCACTCCCAGCCAGCCGACCAGTGGCGCCAACGCTAGCGGCGCCGTGACCACCCGTCCGGCCAGCTCGACCGCCATCCCGGCTCAGCCAACCCTGCAATTCTGGATTCAGGCCGCCAGCCTGTCCAACTCCAGCCGGGCCGGCGACCTGCGCGACCGCTTGATTAGCACTGGTTTGAGCGCTATTATCTCGCTCAGCGAGATCGATGCCGCCACCTGGTACCGAGTGCGCATCGGCCCATACCAGAATCGCTCCGAGGCCGATGGCTGGCTGGAGCGGGTTCGTGCCCTAACCGGCTGCGAAAGCGCCTATATCACCGAGGTGACGGTTCGTAACTAAGCGGCCATTGCAGCCGCCGGAACAAGGTCCTCGTCCCGACAAGAAGGATAACCATGACAGAACCCGGCAAGCGCAATGCTAATTTCGTGCGCGCCAACCTTTTCCTGCTTGGCGTCGTCGCCTTAATCATGGTCGGCGCCACGCTCAAGCTGACCGCGTCCGTGCTGCTGCCGTTCATTATCGCCGTGCTGCTGACCTTCATCCTGGAGCCGCTGATCCACTTCCTGGGCAAGCTGCGCATTCCGCGCACCCTGGCGGTATTGGTTACGGTTCTCTTCGTTGGCCTGGTGGTCTATGTCATCGGCCTGATCTTGTACACCAGTATCAGCACCATCGCCGTATCCTACCCGCGCTACGAAAGCCGCTTCACCGAGATATACATCCTGATAGCCAAGGCCTTCGACCTGCCCTACAACGAGCAGCTCAACCTGTTCCAGAACCTCTGGCAGCAACTGAATATCCGGGCCAACATCCAGTCGCTGGCCATCGACTTTTCCCAGAATTTCCTGGGCTTGCTCAGCGACACGATGATGGTGGTACTGTTTATGGTTTTCCTGTTGCTGGAGATGAGCCACCTCAAAGATCGGGCGGAACTGGCCTTCGCCAACGCCTTTCCCGGCGGCATCAAGCACATGATCGAGGCTATCGTCCTACAGATTAGCCGTTACTTGAGTATCAAATTCGTGCTCAGCCTGGCCACCGGCCTGCTGATCGGCATTGGCTTGTGGCTGCTGGGCATGGATTTCCCGCTAGTCTGGGGCGTCATCTGCTTCCTGCTCAATTTTATCCCCACCCTGGGCTCGATCGTCGCCGGCGGCGGCGTAGTGGTCTTCGCGGTGGTTCAGTTCTACCCCAATCCGGTGCCGATCATCATCGCCTCCATCATCGTACTAGGCGCCAACCAGATCATCGGCAATCTACTAGAACCGAAGATCCAGGGCGACAATCTGGGCCTGTCGCCTATCGTTATCCTGTTGTCGTTGTTGGTCTGGGGTTGGCTGTGGGGTTTCGCCGGTCTCTTGCTGGCCGTGCCGATGACGGTTATCGTCAAGATCATCTGCGAGCAGGTGCCAGCGCTGGAACCGGTCTCCATCATGATGGGTTCCTACAAGGCCGCCGTGCTCAAGGAAGGCAAGGCTGGCGGCGAGGCCTCAGGACAGCAGGCGGCGGAGAAAGGCAAAGACGGCCAGCAGCAGTAGCGAGCAGGCCGTCAGCCACACCCACCAGGGCACGCGGTCGTAATGGACGACCGGGCGCCGTTTGAAATCACCGGCTAGTACCGGTGCGGCCTTGAAGCCGCTATAGCCGCAGACCGGGCAACCGTTTCGAAACTGCTGCGGCTCCCCGGAATATTGACACTGCGGGCAACGTACCGAACTGAAGATGCGGCCGCATTTGCGGCAACGCTTGTCGTCCCGCCCTACTTCCGCCGCGCAGTTTTCGCAGAAGTAGCGCTGGCCAGGAGTTTTCAGGCCGGGTCTCCACCGGACGAAGACTTGGCGCCGCTGACCGGCGCGTTGGCAGCCTGGCCTGACTGTTCAGCTTTGTTCGCAGACGATTTGTCGACACCGGACTTGTCGGTGCCGGACTTATCGGCACCGGACTTGTCGGTGCCGATAAGTCCGGCACCAGCCTCGGCCGACTTCTTGTCGACCGGGCTGCTGCTGGTTTTCTTGCCCTTCGAGTCGTTAACATAGAAACCGGAGCCCTTGAAAATAACGCCGGCGCCACCGAAAATCAAGCGGCGGACCGACTGGCCGCAGAGCGGACAATCCTTGATGGCATCCTCGGACATGCTCTGCGTCCGCTCAAAGCTGTGCCCGCATTCGCGGCATTCGTACTCGTATGTTGGCATGGATCCCTCTGTTCACGGTATGATAGAGCTGTCTCCTTAAAAACAGGAGCGCAGCAGTCTGACAGTATGGTCACAATATAGCAAAATTGCGGCCAAGAGTAAAGTATTCTGACAGTTTGTATCTTGTCTGTCAAAGAAGTCTGGGCTACAATGCGGCATGACTATCGAAACCAGCTGGCTGGTCTACCCGGATGGAGACCGCCAGGAAACCACCAACAGTCTGCGCGTCAACCAGCTGGTGGACATGAACGGCTTCAGCCTGAGTCTGCCACTGCGCGACCCGCACCTCATCGCCTACCGGGTATTCAAGCTGCGCCGCCTGGAAACGCGTGGCGAACTCAATATCATGTACTACCTGGAACTGGTGCCGGTCAACGAACTTTCCGGCGGCTGGTAAGCAGCCAGAAGTCAGACGATTACTCAGACTCCAAGTCTTCATCCTTGGTGGGCGGGAACAGGTACATGTCGGGTAACTTGTATACCGCCTGCATCGAAAACTGATCTTGGGCCTTGTTCTCTACCGCCAAACGCAACTCCACGAAATGCGACAACTCATCGTAGCCTTCAGCCTGGGCCGATACCCGGAACGTGAACAGGCGTTCCGGTCGCTCCGAGGTGGCCAGCACCGGATAGGTCCAGAAAATAAAGGTACCACCGGTATTCTTGACCAGAGGGCAAGGATTCTGCCAGTTACCATCCATCATGGGCACCAACTGCCCCTTCTCGTCAAGCAGCGAGACGGCCAGATTGTCGATCGGGGCGAAGGTAGCGCCGTCGAAGAGCCGCCCCATAATGGGCGGAATATTGTAGACCGGGCCATCAGGCAGACTGATAACCGGGGCGACGCTGGTGTGGTCGAAGTGGGGCCGGCGGGTAGCGTTGATCCGCGCCCAGCCTTCCCGGACCGTTGACACCACGTCAGCCAAGCGCTGCAGCTTTTCATTATAGTCCTGCTCGGCATGGGCGACGCCGCGGCTGGACACCACGTATTCCGGCTTCATGCGGTTAAGCACGTAACAGGCCACGTCCATGCGGCACTGCTGACAGGTGCACCAGGATGGCTGGCCAGGCTTGTCGGCATCAAACAGCTCGTCGACCGTGGACCGGACCATATCTTCCATCAAGTTGTGAATTTCCATGTCAGCCTCCCGTTTTCCGGACCTAACCAGCGGCCTGCCCGCCGCCCGCTCTTACAAGTGTAATCGTTTCACGAAATTACGCAAGCCATTCAGGCCAGCCGCCGCTTCGCCGACCAAGCGATTAGCCCATTAGCCGGCCAAGAAGGCCCGCACTGCCCGCGGGTCGACGGCGTCGTCTGAGTGGCAGAAAACCCGCACGATGCGCAGGGCATGCTCGAAGGCGCCGACCAGGCCGGAACCGAAGGCGATGGACACTTCGTTGAACGAA
The DNA here is from genome assembly GCA_001829185.1 of Spirochaetes bacterium GWB1_60_80. GTDB lineage: Bacteria > Spirochaetota > Spirochaetia > Treponematales > UBA12059 > UBA12059. Next base: position 26,098 of record MIAR01000024.1, on the reverse strand, counting down.
GCGCCGCAGCCAGCTACGGGTAAGGCCGACTCGAAGGAGATCGGTTCGGGCACATCGATGACCAGCGGCCAGCGCAACGGCCGGCCAAGGCTGGCGGCCAAAGCGGCGGCCAGGGCCGGACGCTGGCGCAGGTCGAGGGCGGCGGCGTGGCGCGGATTTCCCGGGTCAAAAACCTGCTCGTAACAGGTCTCGTGCAGGTGCCCGGCAAAAACGGCAGCTATCAGACCAGAGTCGTCGAGCGGCCGCCCGGACTGGCCAGCCATCAAACTATAAAAGCCGGCATCGTCCAGGCCGTACAGAGCCTCGGCTTGCAGTCGGCCGTCGGCCAGAGTGGCCAGCACCGCCTGTTTAATCATGGCCGTGGCCGAGCGCACCGCGCGGTGCCAGTAGACGGCCCGGTACATCTGATATTTGGAGAACAGCAACGCCTCCACCGCCATCACGCCGCGCTCGTCGATGGCCAGACGCCGGTCGTCGAGCAGGCAGACGTGCTGCAGGATGAAGGCCACGTCCTGGGTGCCGTAAGGCACGCCACAGGCCCAGGCGTCGCGGTTCAGGTAATCGAGCTTGTCCGGGTCGAGCACGCCGGACAAGAGGGAGCGCAGGAAACCCAACGCCGGGTGGCCATGCGGCTGGTGGTCGTCAACGATGGCCGCCGCCAAGGCCGGATCGGCCCCGGCGGCTTCGACCGCGCCGGCCAGCGGCCCCAGCAACAGGCCAGCCGACAGCGTCTCGTGCTCCACCAGCGGCAATTCCTTAAGCGAATGGGTATACGGAAAATGCCCCAGGTCGTGGCAGAGGGCGGCCAATAAAAAACTACGTAACGCCGTGGCGTCCAGCCAGCCCAAATCATGCCGGGCGGCCAGCGCCTCCAACAGCCGCCGGGCCAGGTCAAAGACGCCAAAGGAATGGGCCCGCCGAGTGTGCGTAGCGCCCGGGTAAACGTGGTGGGCCGGCCCAAGCTGGAAGATGCGACCCAGCTTGATGAAATCAGCCGACCTGACCACCGGCAGGAACTCGGCCGGCAGCATGATGTTCTGCCACAACGGATCACGTACCGGCTGGCTGAAGCGCAGCCCGCGGGCTTCCCAGATTGTATCCATATCCTGTTTCCTTGTTCCATCGGCCTTAAGTCAGGCAGCCCAATCGCTTATTCCTGATAGGATCACGATGTTGCGGAGATTCGCGCCAGCCGACGCCCTTGCCAAGCCGGCACGCCAAGTATACTATAGCCAGGTATGTTTGGCAAAGCCGAAGCCGCCATCGAGCGAAACAATCCCGCCTCGCGTCGCCTACAGCTGTACCTGACGCTGGCCTGCCTGACCTTGGCAGGCTTGGCTCTGAACGCCTGCCGACCGAAATCCGCCGCGCCGGTCGACCAGTCAGCTCTCGCCATCAACCAGCCAGCCACTAGCACTGGCCAACCTGCGGCCGAGTTACCCCCTGCGCCTGACGCCGCGGCTGAACGGCCAAGCCCCCTCAACGCCGGTCTGCTACCCCCGGCCACCAACGAGCAGCCCCTAGCCGAGGCACCGCTCACCCCACCGCTCCAAGCCGGCGAGAACCGCGCCGCCGTGGTAACCATGCAGAACACGCCGCGGCCCAGCGGCGCCTCGCCGACCGCCACCCAACCGGGCAACGCCGCCCCCAATCTGGCCGGCGCCGATTACCACCTGCTGCAACGGCCCTTCGACACCCAGCTGGCGCATGATTACCTGATCGGCCCACTCTTCGCCAATCGGCCGGCCAACTCGGCCCTGGCCGACTTCCTGCACACTATCCAGGCCAGCCTGGTGGAGCGCCGCCTGCCGCTAGAACAAGTAGCCGCGCCCGTTCAGCTGGTCACCCGGCTGATGTACGAAGCCAGCCTGGCCGCCGCCGAACCCCTCAACCAGGTCCGTATCGGCCAACCAACCGTCCAGCCCGACGGCTCCTGGTTGGTCTACCTGCGCCTGGTGGGAGCGGCCAGCCGCAGCCGGGGCCTCCTGGTCATCAGTCAGGCCAACGACGAATGGCGCATCGACCACTTGTCGCTCGACGAGCCGGCGCTCAGCGCGCCCTACCTGCCCCTCGAGAATTTCGACCCCTACGGAGTGCTGCAATAACCATGCCAAACGGAACCGGACACCTCGAGACGGAATACCTGGTCACCCTAGCCATCCAAAATAAAACAGCCATCCAAGCCAAGCTGCCGGACAGCGCCTGGACCGTCCAGTTCCTCAAGCTAGATGGCGACACGCTGCGCATCGGCCACGGCATACCCTTCGGGCTGCTCCGGAAAAACCTGGCCATCGAATTCAGCTGGCAGCAGGACAGCAATCAGTTGCTGTTCACCAGCACGCTGACCGAACCCGGCAGCAAGCTGCTGGGCGTTAAAGCGCCGACCCGCATCGTCAAGACACTCAACCGCAACTTCGACCGCGTCAAGCCGCCGGCCAGCCTGCAAGTCTCCTTCTCGGTGGCCGGCACCCGCTACGACCTGGACTTCCCGCAGCTGGAGTCAAGCGGCAAGCCCGCCACCGCCCCCGAGCTGAACAGCGCCTTCGACCTCAACGACCTACGCGGCCTGATCCAGGAATTCTCGCGCCAAAGCGCCAACCTGGCCGAAGAGCGCAAGATCATCATGTTCAGGGACCGCAAGCCGGAAAACCTGGCCGAGCGGCTGTGCACCGCCAGCGGCCAGGTGCTATACATCCCCAGCCTGTTCGGCGGCCTGCCCGTTTCCAATCCTTTCAGCGACCACAGCATCCTGACGCGCAGCGAAACCGCCCGCTGGCTGAAACAGCTCGATATCGACGCCAGCCAGGACAGCGAATCCTGGCGGGTACTGGAGCACAGCCTGCGCAACCGCAAGCTCAAGTCGCTGGTTTATATCCCGATCATCTTCCAGCACTACACCATCGGCCTCTTATACCTGGGCGTGCCGGCCGACAGCGCCAAACCGCCATTGGACCTGGAAACCATCGAAAATTTCATGCAGTTTGCGCGGGTTCTGGCCCAAGCCCTGCAGGCCCACGGCTATTTTAAGGACGCGCCTACCCTGGACAACGACTTCAAGGCGACCATCGTCAACATCTCGGCCGGCGGCCTGCTTTTCGCCACCACCGACAAGGCCATGATCCAGCAACTGCAGGACGGTAATTCGGTCAGCGTCCAGATCCGAACCGCCCAACGCAGCGTCAGCGCGGCTGGCCTAGTCAAACGCCATTTCGCCGAGACGGCGAGCGGCTACTTCGGCCTGCAGTTCAACAGCATGGCTATCGAGGATTTCCGCTACCTGTTCGAGTACCTCTACCAGCGGCCGATGACCGACGCCGACGCCGGCTCGGTCGAGATCAGCCGCATCCTGGCCAACCGCTGAGTGTAGCCGTTGAGGTCGGCGGTGGCGACCAGCTCAGGCCGGCGCCGTCGACTCCCGAGCCAAGACGCCGCGTAGAGCCTCGGCGCCGCCCTCCAAGCGCGAAACGGCGCCGGACATGGCTCCGGCGGCGTCGGCGTTGGAGCGCAGCACCCGGTCCAGGCCAGTGATGGCCTGGGCAATCTGCTTGATGCCGGCGGCCTGTTCCCGGCTGGCCTCGCTGACCTCGCTGACCCGGGCGGCGGTCGTCTCGATGTGGGGCACCAACTCGGCCAACAAACGCCCGGCCCGCTCCGACATATCAATGCTTTGCCGCGACAGAGCCGCGATCTCCAGGGCGGCGGCCCGGCTGCGCTCGGCCAGCTTGCGCACCTCGTCGGCCACCACCGCGAAGCCCCGGCCAGCCTCGCCAGCCCGGGCCGCCTCGATGGCCGCGTTCAGCGACAGCAGGTTGGTCTGCCGGGCGATTTCCTCGATGATGCCGATGCGGGCGGTAATTTCGCCCACCTTGCCAAAGGCTTCACCCACCGCTTGGCCGCTTTGGCTGGCCGCCGCGCTGGCGCCACTGGCAGCAGCCCTCATCTGGGCGATGCTCGAAGCATTACGATCCATCAGGGCTTCCATGGCGGTCAAAGAAGCCGAAATCTCCCGAATACTGTCGGCCTGAGTAGCCGAGCCGTCGGATATCTGACGGGCTTGCTGACCAAAACTGGCGCACTCGGCGGCCACGGCGTCCGAGGACACGGTGGCCTCGCCCATGACCGCGTTCAGGCGCCCCAGCAGCGACTGCTGGTTCTGGCCCTGACGCTCGGTCAGGGCCATGGTGCTCAGCATGATGCGTGAGGCCTGAAAGGAGCTGAGGGCGACCGACAGAAAGATGACGATGCCACCAGAGAAGGTGGTCGGCAGGCCGGCGTCGGGGTACAGCACCGGCACCCGCAGCAGCAAGCCGCCCACCGTGATAGCCAGCCCGTATAGCGCCGTGCCGACGACATGCAGCCAGCTATAGCCGATCAAGCCGGCAATAACCACCGCCCCAGCGTGATAATAGAGCAGAATCAGGATAAGAGCGTCAGCCGAAGCCAACGGCTTCATGAAACTGAGGATACTAAGGGCCAGCGTTACCAGGAAGATGACCACGTTGGCGGCCAGCCGGTAGCGGCCGCGCAAGAGCAGAACCAGGCTGCCCAGGAAAGCCAGGCCAATGAAGCCATCGATGGCGGCCGGTACCAGCTCGCCCCGGCGCAATGCGGACAGCGCCTGCAGCGGGATAACGAGCAGCAGCACCAGCGACAACACCAAGAGTACGCGATATTTGAGCCGGATCACCATCGTCTCGTTCTGGTACCGGGCCGCGACCTTCTGAAAAAATGACATGACGCCTCCGCCAACCACCAGTCTAGGACATTGCGCAAGCGGATGCAACGCAGGCTAGCCAGAATCCGATACCAGCCTGCGCTATACTGAAGGCATGAAACAATCACGCAAGCCAGACTCGCCGCAACGTCGCCAGCGCCGCCGATTCCCCGCCGACTGGCCGGTCCTGCTAGCCGCCGGCCTGCTCGTCGCCTGTCGCAGCGCCCCGACCGAACCGCCCGCCAAGCTGGCGCAAGGGGTTAACCTGACCGGGTGGTTCCAAGCCGACCGGCCGACCAGCCTGTCGCCACAAGCCTTTGGCGCCGCGGACTACCAGGACATCGCCACCCTCGGCTTGGGCACGGTCCGCCTGCCGGTCAACTTCCGGTGTCTGGCCGGGCCGGCCCCCGGCTATCTGGTGCCGGCCTGGGTACTCGAGCTCCTGGACAAGGCCCTGCGCGCCGGCCTGGACGCCGGCTTGACCATCATCCTGGACAACCACAGCCAACTACCCGAGCAACAAGCCGACCCGGAGCTGGACGCCTTCCTGCCGGTGCTATGGCAGCAGTTGGCGTTCCGTTACCGCGACTGGCCGCCAGAATTGCTCTTTGAGATCTTCAACGAGCCAATGGACATCGCCGACGCCACCTGGGCCAGCCTGCAGGCTCGGGTTCTGGCCATCATCCGGGCCGACAACCCGACGCGGACGGTCATTGTCACCGGCGCCCAGTGGGGCGGCATCGACGGCTTGCTGCAAGTCCAGCCACTGCCCGACCGGCACCTGTTGTACTCGTTCCATTTTTACGAACCCTTCCTGTTCACCCACCAAGGGGCCGACTGGTCGAATTTAGCCGACTTTTACGGACTGCCCTTCCCGGCCGGGAAGGCCTTGCCCTGGCCGGGGCCAGCCGACGACGAACGCGCCGCCTGGTGGGATTACTACTTCGAAGTCGATCAAGTCCAGCTGGTACGCGAGCGTATCGCCAGCGTAGCGGACTGGGCCGAGCGCCACGGCGTGCGCCTGTTCTGCGGCGAGATGGGCGCCTACAACCAGCGCATGGCGCCAGCCGACCGCCAAGCCTGGTACGCCCTGGCGGTCGCCGAATTGCGCGCCAGTAACATTCCCTTCACTAGTTGGGATTATCGGGATGCCTTTGGCGTCTTCCGGCCGGACAGCGCCGCCCGCTTCCCGCAAGACCTGGATACAGGCATTCTGGCGGCGCTGGGCCTGCGCCAGCCCCCGCCGGCCTTGGCCACCGCGCCTGAAGGCGCGCCGGTCGAAGCGCCGCTGGCCATCTACGATGAAGGCCCAGCCCGCGGCATCCAACACGATAGCTGGGACCCCTTGGCACAAGTGCGCTGGCTCGACACCCGCCAGCCGGCCAGCGGCCGTTTCTGCCTCAGCTTCGGCCGCTTGGAACGCTACGACGTCGTCGGCTTCACCTTCCGCTCCAGCCTGGATCTGTCAAGCCTGGCTGCCCAAGGCGCCGTGCTCCGCCTGAACCTGCAGTGGCCAGCCGACGCTCCCGATCTGGAATTGCGCTGGGTGCAAAACCCGGCCAATGGTACGGCCAAACCCTGGCGCAAATCTATCCGCCTCGGCCCGCCCATAGTGGCCGCGAGCCGCGCTTGGCAGACCATCCGCATCGCCTTAGCTGATTTTGTCGAGACCGGAGCCTGGGATGGCGAGTGGCACGAGCCGGCCGGACTGTTCGACTGGTCAAAAGTCGGGCGGCTCGAATTCGTGTCCGAATACAGCCACCTGGGTGACCATGAATACCGTATAGACGACCTGCGCCTAGAACTACCCTAGCAGGTTGTTGAAAAAGCCGGTTGCTTTCTCAACAACCTTAACAATTCCTCGCATAGCTTGCGCTATGCTGCGTAATTGTACCGGCTTTTGAAGTGTTGAAAAGCCGCATCCGCGTTTTTCAACACCCTGCTAGGAGTCTGTCGGGCTTTGGATTTTGGCCCAGCGAAAGCGAGCCACGAGTGGAAAATTGGTGAGGATTGAGGGTCATACTTCCTGTATGGCCCGATTGACGAGCCGATTTTACGCCGTGGGGCGTTGAGATCGGCCAAAAAGCGTGAAAAATTCCCCGAGATTCTGGATGTTGCAGATTTGTTTCCCATTTTTTCCTGACAATCATTCTTCGCGTTCCAAAGCCCGACAGACTCCTAGTCGCTAGGCGGCGCGCATCAGGGGCTGCGCAGGCGGGCTTTTGCCCGTCAAGCAAGCGCGTGGCTCATGCCAACGCCGCGGATCGCCCGGCTAAGTGCCGGCCGAACTGGGCATCCGGCGCTGTCTGGACTGACGGTGCCGCATGCCTGGGTGGACGGGGGTCTTAAACGGCCTACCCGCTTGCCAGCGAAAAGACTTCCGTTTCGTTTTCCAGGAAATCCATTACCATTATTCTTCCATGCAGGGTCTGACCCCGTCCGCTAAACAGCTTGACGGCTTCGGCAGTCTGCCAGGCAGCCACCGCTGCCGGCCCGAAAGAAAGATTACCCAGCCGGTTTTCTATACCGCGGCCCCGCTCCCCTGGTTCCCCCTGCTTCCCCGGCTCCGCCAGTCCGGCCGCGAACGCGGCGGAAGCATCAGAAAAGTTACTTTTACTTGATGCTTCTGGCTGTCTGTAAATCAAGTCAAAGCCAGGATCACCCGGCAGGATCGTAGCCACCTGACCATACCAGCCGGCAATGGCGCCATGCACCAGCGGAACATTCAGGCGCGCGGCGATCAGCTGCAGGCTGCGCCGGGTGGGAATATTGTCGCAGGCATCCATTACCAGATCGGCTCCGGCCAGTAAGGACGGCCCGTTCAGCTCTGTCAGCCGAAGCGCATGCCCTGTCATCCGCACGCTTCCATTCACCCGGCCCAGACGCTCGGCCGCTACCAACGCTTTGGCTTTGCCGATATCAGCCTCGGTACATAACAACTGGCGGTTCAGGTTGGTCTCGTCAAAACAGTCACCGTCTATAGCGATCAGTCCTCCGATGCCGAGCCGGCCCAGGTATTCCAGCAGGTAGCCTCCCAGGCCGCCACAGCCGACTACCGCAACCGTCCGCCCGGCCAAAATAGCCTGGTCGGATACACTCAACGCCTCCAGGTTTCTTGCATAGCGGGGCAGCATCAGCCGCCGCCTACCGGCGGGAACAGGGAGATGCGGTCTCCCTCCTTCAGCGCATTTTGCAGGCCTCCATCCCGGCCATTGCACAGGAGTATGGCAACATCCTGCGGCTTTATCTGCAATAATTTCAGAACATCACAGACTGTCGATCCTTCAGCCAGATCCATTACAAGCTCTTTACCCCGGCCATCACGAAAGGTGGCAAACAGCCGTGCGGTTACGGTCATTTCATTCCTCCAGCTTATTCACTGACACCACTTTCATATACATTGCAGAAAACCGCGCGCCCACAGACAATCGGCGCAGGAAGGGGCTCCCGACCAACAGTCCGAGCGGGTATCCTCGACTATATTACAGCCATCCAGCAAATCGCAATCCGGGCAAGATGGATACCGGTTATTAATGAGGGTGTTACGGAAATTTTGCCAACTGCCAGACTCCCAGGCAGTAGCGACGGCATCGGCCGCTATCGGGCTGGCGCTGGACAGGTAGGCAAAACTGTGCCGGCCGACTTGCTTTAGCCGGCCAAACACGAGCTCCTGGCCATCATGGGCAAATCGGTAGCAGGGACACAAGGCGCCGTCGACGCTTGCATAGGCGGCTCCCTCTTCCGCAAAGTTGCAGCGGCGTTCGGTTTTAAGCTCAAGGCGCGGCAGGCGGATGTTCAGACCAAGCCGCAGCGCTCTGGCTTGCATGCGCTGAAACAGATTGCGGCACTCATCATTACCATAGCGTGCATACATAATCTGATCGGCCTCGCTATCGCATTGCGGCAAGACATGCGAGACTATCAGAAGATTCGCCTTTTCGGCGGCAGCCAAGGCCACGACAGCCTCGCCATCGGCGGCATTGCTGCGGCTGAGCACAAACTGGAAAGCCAGCTGCAAGGGCCGGGGCTTAGGGCGCCTGCCGGCAGCCCGGCGCAGTCTGGACAGGTTTTCCAAAACCCCGCCCAGGTCCGATCCGCGACGCTCCTGATGCCGGCCGGACAGGCCATCGACCGAAACCGCCACCATATCGGCGTGGTTTGCCAGCGCAGCTACGACAGCCGGCGACCAGTCTACGGCGTTCGAAGTTACAAGCAGCCGGTAGCCGGAAAACCTGGTCATTGCTTCTGTAAAAAGCGGCGACAAAGTCGGCTCGCCAACGCCTCCCAGCACCACAGTCTGCAGGGCCGGGAGGCTATCAAGTTGCTGAAGCAGGGCAGAGAACAGGACAGGGCTCATATCGGCTGGCGCTTTTTCCCAACCCTGCCGGAAGCAATGCCGGCATTGAAGATTGCAGCGTGTGCTGAGTTCAACATATAATTTCTTCAAGCCCTGCCCTTGTGCCATAACCGCTCTTTTACAAGTCAATCCCCAGAGCGGCTAGTTTTTCTTTGCCTGGAATGCCATCCTTGCCCCAGCCACGCAGGCTGTAATACTCCGGCAGCAGCTCGGACAGTTTATGCGTCCAGCCGGCTGAGGGTCCTTCCGGTATTGGTTCGGTTAAAAGACGCTTGGGCAGCGTATCTTGCTCCGGGCCGATCCCTGCCCGCAGATTGAACAAACGTTCGATATTCCAAATCCGTTCGCCGGCCTCGATGAAGTCCGCCCCGGACCAGCTTAGGCCACAGACCGCATTATACAAATCGGCGTAGTCATCGGCATTCATGGCAAAGGAGGTAAACAGGCACAAGCCGACAGAATCTATGGCGGCGGTAAAATCCTGGAATATTTTGGTCCAATTGCTTTTGCCTTCAAGACTGAAGCGGTCAAGTTTTTCCGGCAGGCCGAGAATCTCCGGAGAAATCATATAGCCGCGAACATGGCAACCGCCACGGTTCGACGTGGCATACTGTACGCCATGGCCCTGGATTCCCCGCGGGTCGTAGGCCGGCAACTCCTGTTTTTTTACGGTCATGGACAATTCCGGAACTCCGTACTGTGCTGTCAATCTATACGAACCAAGGGCCAGTTTGGCCCCCAGCCCCTGGGCCGCGCCAAGCCGTTTGGTCCACTCAATCACGGCTGCGGCATTGCCGAATTCCAGTTTCGGTCCGTCGCCAAAATCGCTGTCCTTGATATGACCGCGCTGGTACAGCTCCATGGCCGCGGCCAGGGTAGCGCCTGCGGAAATAGTATCGAGCCCATACTCGTTGCACCAGTAATTGGCTTTAATTACCGCCGCCAGGTCATGTACGCCACAATCCGACCCGAAGGCCCAGATAGTCTCATACTCCGGGCCGCCGCCTTTGACATCATCAACTTCGCAATACCGTCCACAGGCTATCGGGCAACGATAGCAGGGATCCTTCTTCTTAAGATATTTGGCCGCAAGTGTTTCGCCGCTAATATCATCTGCCGCCGGAAATACTGAGCTCTGGAAATTATTGGTAGGGAAAACACCGTTTTCGTTGATAATATTAACCAAAACAGCCGTGCCATAGGTCGGCAAACCTGAACCGGTAACGCCGTTTTCCTTGATCTTGGTCATGCAGCGTGAGAAAACTTCTTTGAGCTTCACTTCGTCTGCTATGCCAACCTTGCCGCTGCCGCGGACAACAATGGCTTTGAGATTTTTCGAACCCATGACGGCACCGACACCGGATCGTCCGGCGGCACGCCAGCGGTCATTCATGATGGCTGCAATCAATGAAAGCTTCTCGCCCGCCGGCCCGATAGCCAGAATGCGGTGTTTGGCACTATGCGCTTTTTCCAGTTCGTCGGTTGTCTGACTGACCAGCTTGCCCCAGAGCGGAGCCGCCGATCTGAGTTCTACCTTGTCATCTTCGATCAGAATGTAGCTTGGCTTGGCGGCTTTGCCTTCCAGAATGATAGCGTCCCAGCCGGCGAATTTGAGTTCGGCACCAAAATAACCGCCAGAGTTGGAACTGGCAATTGTACCGGTAAGGGGCGATTTGGTTACGGCCATATAGCGGCCGCCAGTTGGCGTGGGCGTTCCGGTCAGCGGGCCGTTCACGAACAGCAGTTTATTGTCCGGCCCTAAAGCATCTACTTCTGGCTTGACTTCCTTCATGAACAGGGCGGTGCCCAAACCCCGGCCGCCGATGTACTTGAGCGCCAGGTTCTTATCCAGCGCTTCGCTCTTGATTGAGCCATCAGTCAGATTGACTCTTAAAATCTTTCCGGTATAACCATGCATACAGTGCTCCTTGGCAGATGATCTTGCTTATAGTATGCAGGAAACATGCCAAGTTTATATATTATTATCGCAAAAGAAGTTAGGCAATTAGACAAACCAAGCTGTTCTAAAATGGGACAGCTTGATCGTAGATAAACTGTTCATTATTGGAACACTGTTCCACTTTGGAGCACAACGCTGATACCGACCTTAGTTCTACCTGTTCCGGCGGCTGCGGGCATTCCAACTTGTGCCGAGCCATTTTACGATACAGGGTATTGCGGCCAATTCCCAGCGTCCGTGCAACCAGCGATACATTGCCCGGATATCGGAGCAGCACCTGCTGGATGTGCCGCCGTTCGGCTTCAGCTAGACTGATGCACAGTAGCGGAGAGTTTATTTCAGCCGCAGCAGTACCCCGCTGGCTTGCTATAATTGCAATACAGCCCGATTCAAGCTGGTCAGCCGGCTGACGCGCCGCGCAGCTTCCCGGCGCAGGCACTAAACTGCCATTGTTCAGCAGCAATTCCACCAGATTCTCCAGTTGCCGTACATTTCCCGGCCAGTGGTAGGCCAGCAGTTGCTGCAGATATTCCGGAGGCAGCGACACCATTTTGCGGTTCAGGCGACGCGACAGCCGCTGCATGAAAAAATCGAGCAGGAGCGGAAGATCATCCATGCGCTTGCGCAGCGGCGGCAATTCCAAAGGCAAAACATGGAGGCGAAAAAACAGATCCGCCCGAAAATTACCGCGATCTACCTCCAGGGCCAGCTGCTTGTTGGATGCAGCGATAATCCGTACATCCACCGGAATTTCCCGGTTGCCGCCGATCCTGCAAACAGTGCCCTCTTCAATCACCCGCAACAGGCGGGTCTGCAGATCGAGCGGCATCTCGCCGACTTCATCCAGAAAAAGGGTGCCGCCATCGGCGATTTCAAATTTACCAGGCTGCCCGGAACGCTTGGCGCCGGTAAAAGCCCCTTCCTCATAGCCAAACAACTCGGATTCTATCAAAGTGCGCGGCAAAGCCCCGCAGTTGATGGCTACAAAGGTTTCATCCCGGCGCTCACCGTGGTTGTGCACGGACTGAGCGAACAATTCTTTACCGGTTCCGCTTTCTCCCAGAATAAGCAGGGTGGAACGGCTGTCGGCCATCTTTTTGGCGAATGTTATCGCCGCCAGAAAAGCCGGATTCTGCCCGATGATTTTATCGAAGGTATAGAGAGCCCTCCGGCCGACAATCTGGTCCGCCAGCTTGCGGGCTTTGCGCAATTCCTTCAACACCAGCACAATATCCTGCAGCTTGCCGCCACTGCACTTGACCGGATAAGCGCTGACGCAGAAACGCACCTTATTGCTGCTGGCGCCTACTGCCACATCTTCCTCGATAAATGGCCGTTCAGCCAGCACCGCCTGCTGAATCGTCTCCCAGCCATCCAGCAGATTTCTGATCGGCATTTGGCGCATGCGCTCCTGACGGTAGCCAAACATGGCGGCGGCATGCTTGCTGACAGTCCGGATTTCGCCATCCAACTGCACCGTCATGATACCGGCATGCAAGGAATCGATTACCGTCTCGGTGTAAGCCTTCGCCCGCTGAAGCTCGGCGGTAGAGTCCTGCATTTTCAGAATGGTACCGATGGCATCAACCGCCGCCACGACCATCCCAAGGGTATGCGAATGCACCGCTGCGCAATAGCCGGTAAGATCGAGCGCGCCAATAATATTCCCCGCGGTGTTGCGAATCGGGGCTCCCGAACAGGTCCAACCATGATAGGCTTTAACAAAATGCTCGTCGCCGGAAACCTGGACAGCCGCGCCCTCGGCCAAAGCTGTGCCCATGGCATTGGTGCCGATATGCGCTTCATCCATAAATGCCCCAGGTATCATAAGCAACTCCCTGGCCCGGGATGCGATTTCTTCATCGCCAATAACCCGTAAAATACAACCATCTTCATCGGTAAGAATGGCAAAAAAGCCCGAGCCTTTGACAAAACCGTATAATTGGTTGATAAAAGGTTCCGCAACCGCGATCAAGGCCGAACGGGCGGCCAGCCGGTTTTTAAGTTCCCGTCCTTCCAGAATCAGCGAACTGAATACCTGATGGATGGCGATGCCGTAGTCCCGGCAGCGCTGATGCGACCGGGCAATGTTGTCACGCCCCTCATGTCTAAAAGCTCCCCGCTCCATGTTTCTCCCCGTTGGCGACACAGAATACAGCCTCTTGGTGCATTGTCCCCCCTAAGTGCCAAACTGTCAACCGAAGAGTCCGGCCGTCATTGCTTATTACCAATTTCGAGGTAATGATGACAGCCCGCGACCGCAATAAGAATTGAAGCTTCGGTCGGCAACGTGAGTGACGCCTATGATAATGCCATGGCCGAGACGATAAATGGACTCTGTAGGACTATATTAATTTGGGATCACGAGCTGCGCAGGCGGGCTTTCGCCCGTCAAGCAAGCGCGTGGCTCTTGCCAACGCCGCGGATCACCCGGCTCTACTGAAACGCGATTTTTTCATGCCGTGATGAGCCGCAAGGCGGCGCAAGACTTGAGACGCGAAGACGGGCTTTCGCCCGTCGAGCTTCGCAAGACTCGCGCCAACGCCGCAGATCACCCGGCTCCCACTGAAACGCGATTTTTTCACGCCGGGAGGAGCCGCAAGGCGGCGCACATCAGGGGCTGCGCTGGCGGGCTTTTGCCCGTCAAGCAGCACATGATGCGCGCTAACGCCGCGGATCACCCGGCTCTACTGAAACGCGATTTTTTCATGCCGTGATGAGCCGCAAGGCGGCGCGAGACTTGAGACGCGAAGACGGGCTTTCGCCCGTCGAGCTTCGCAAGTCTCGCGCCAACGCCGCAGATCACCCGGCTCCCACTGAAACGCGATTTTTTCATGCCGGGAGGAGCCGCAAGGCGGCGCACATCAGGGGCTGCGCTGGCGGGCTTTTGCCCGTCAAGCAGCACATGATGCGCACCAACGCCGCGGATCACCCGGCTCTACTGAAACGCGATTTTTTCATGCCGGGAGGAGCCGCAAGGCGGCGCACATCAGGGGCTGCGCTGGCGGGCTTTTGCCCGTCAAGCAGCACATGATGCGCGCCAACGCCGCGGATCACCCGGCATGAAAAAATCAGTTCATGGAGTGCTTTTTTTTAGGGAACTGTTTAAGCATCGCCACCGCCGTCCGGCTGCGATCGAAGACGAAACCGCCGTTCCAGTATTCCAATGCGGCAAACAGGGCATTGCCGCCGTCGTTATCGTCGCTCTTTTGGGTACGGAAGGAAACGTAGTCGGCGAGGCCTTCAAAATCGTGCTTGGATAACAGTTCCAGGCGCTTGCGGTTGAAATCGTTCCATTTTTCCATATCCTTGAAGCCATCGCCCTCGTCCTGGACGACCAGGCGGGCGTGGGTGGAATCGAAGGAATACCAGACGCGGACCTTCTTGTCCGGATTGCACTGGTTGCCGTGCTTGACCGCATTCTTGATGACTTCGCTGATCTGCTGCTCCAGGAGGTTTATTTCCTTGATTTCCAGCGGGGCCGACTGCACGATCAACAACGTATAATAACGGATTTGCCTATAATCCGAGGCAAATTCCTTGTACAACATGCCATTCTTGTCAAACAGCTTGCTGCTCTCGTCGACACGAATTTCCTTCATTTCGCTCAAATAGGTAGTATCCGACATGCCGCTCCCCTTCAGTCATCCATCTGTTGAATGGCTTCCTCGATACTGTTGGTAATCGGGAAATAGCCCATGAGTTTGGTAAGTTCGATTACTTTTTTGACCGAACCATGGATATTGGTGATGATGAGTTTCAAATTCATCTTCTTGATGGTGGAGCAGATATAGATCAGCGCGCCAATGCCGCTCGAATCGATATAGTCTACGCTCTCCAGATTGATGATGAAATGTTCAACCTTTTTCTCCAGCATTCTCATCACAAGCTCTTTGAGCTTGTACGAATTGTAGAGATCCATCTCGCCATTGACGTCGATGATGTAATTCTCGCCGTTCTTTCGGATCTTTAATTCCATGCCAAGCGCTCCTTCCGCTAAAGTTTCATTTTGAAGACGAGCACGGTCTGATCATCATGCTGCCTGGTAGAACCGACAAATGAAGCCAAGTCACTTTTAATTTTAGCCACAATTTCTTTTGGCGCAAGCTCTTTATGGCGGATAATCATCGATGCGATGCTTTTTCGGCCATATTGCTTGCCTTGTTCGTTGAGCGCTTCGATGATGCCGTCGGTGTAGAGCGCCACGATGTCGCCGTCGGCCAGCTTGAGAACCTTACGCGTGAACTCGGTAACCCGCTCCACGCCGATCGGCACGCTCTGGATGTCAATGGTCTCGATGGAGTCGGTGGCCCGGCGGTAGATCAACAAGGGCTGATGACCGGCCGAGGCGTATTCAACCTCGCCGGTGTGCAGGTCAAAGGCCATCACCGAGATGGTGGCATAGTGGTCGATGTCCATCTTGCCGGTCATGCCACGGTTGATCCAGTCGAGCACGGTGGCCATGTCGCGGGTGGTATTAGTCACCAGGTGCAGAATGGAGCGGATCATGACCATGACCAGGGCGGCGGCCACGCCTTTGCCGGCCACATCGCCGACCACGCCGATGACGCGGTCCTTGCGGGTCTGGATGACGTCGTAGTAGTCGCCGGAGACGCCGACCGCCGGCAGGCTATAAACGCCGACCTGCAAGGACGGGAACTGCGGCAAGCGCTTGGGCGTGATGGCTTTCTGGATTTCGGCGGCGGTATCGGCCGATTGCTTGAGGCCGGATCGCTCCTTGGCCTCCAGGAAGGAGAAGAAGTGGCTCAACGCCAGGGTGCCGAAGTTAGCCAGCAACTTGTAACGGTCGAATTCGCTTTCGCTGAAGAAGCTGCCCGGCTGGTTGCGCGCCACCGCCGCCAGGCCGATGATGCGGTCCTCGACCATCAGCGGCACGGCCATGAATGAGGCCAGGTAGAGGTATTCCTCGTCGCCGTTGCGGAAGATGCGCTCGTCGTTACGGGCGTCGGGAATGAACAGGTCGGTACCGGTGCGGGCAATTTCGCCGAACAGGGTTTCCTCCAGGCTGAGCTGGAGGTGGCGCATGTGCGATTCAACGCGGTTGGCCTTGCGCGGTAAATTTTCGGGTAGCTCAAAGGGCGGCGGGAAAACGCCGGAATGAGCCTTGACCGATATCTGGTCGTCAAACTCGTCGACCAGGAAGACCAGGCCGCCCGAGGCGCCGGTCTCGGTGATCAGAATGTCATTCAGGCTCTTGAGGACGTCCTCTACCGAGAAACTGCCCTTCAGGGCCGAGCCAGTGGCGATGAACAGGTTGTACAGCGAGTCGATTGACGCTTCGTAATAGGTGCAGGCCTGCACCATCTGGGCGTCCTGCATACGGAAGCTGGCCAATCCGGCCGCCAGGAACCACCAGTAGGAAACCGGCACGATCAGGCGCTGCAGCACCGGGCTGTCGTAATGCAGAAACCAGGCGGCGGCGGCGTAGGCCACCATGGTTAGGCTGGCCAACGGCCAGATGAAGCGTACCAGTTGGCGGGTCTGGCTGTCGCGTTGGCGGTGCTTAAGCAGGCCAAGCAGCCCGATCAGCAAGCCATCCAGCAACAGGATGGCTGGAAATACCCAAGCCGGCGGCACAAAGGGCAGCAGCCCCAGATAGTTGACGTCGACAATCAAACCGGCCGCCAGAACGTTGAGGCTGATGAACAGAAAGGCCACCAGCCGTTTCTTCTCGTAGGCAGCCAGCACGATATACAACACACAGCAGGCATAAGCCAAATCGCCCAGGTAGGCCAGCTGTGGCAACAGCGGCACCTGAATCCAGACCACGACGACGTCGCGCGCGGCCAGACAAAACAAGGCGGCCAGAAAGGCGCCGACATGGCCCTCGGTATCCTTCGCCTTTTGACTGAAAAAGAGCGCCAATAGACCACCGACCAGCACCAACCGGGCCGGCAGGGAGGACTCGACGAGCTGGCTGAAGGTCAAAAGATTCATGAGCATCCCTTTATTGGCGTACTGTGGCGGATTTCGAGCAGGCTGTTGAAGGACAGCAATCCTGCGGATTTTAGCACGCTATAAAAATTATCGTCAAGTAAAATCGAAATGATGACCTTTGTTTGCGAGGCAAGCGCATCTGCTTCCCGAGTCTTTGCCTGTAGCGCCGCCACGGCAACTTGTTAATTAGAGTCAACTGACTTATAATCGGCACACCAGCCTAGTACAGCCGCCCTGGGGCACGGCGGGTACCATATAAACGGGAGCGAACCGGCGCATGACTATTTGCAGTATTCATATCTACTACCTGCATCAGTTTCAGCGCTGCGGCCGGGAAGCCGTCACTAGCCTGCTCCAGCAACTCAGGCAGGCCGGCGAACAGCTGGGTGGGCAGGTCGACGTTGGTAGCCGCCAACTGGTCCTGCTCTTCCCCGACGATTCGGCCTTTGCCCGGCTGCAAAGTGCCGAAGCCGTCCGCCGTTGCCATGAGGCGCTGCTGGAACACCGCGCCAGTCTGCGCGGGGCAATCATCAGCCTGGCTGACGGGAGCGAGGTCGAGAGCGACAACGGCGCCTGGCGCTACCGCGAGCTGTCCGGTCGCCATGCCATCCGCCTGCATTTCAGCGCCCGCTGCCAGGCCGCCTTCCGCGGCTACTTTAGCCTGGGCCGCCGCGACAATCAGGAAACCCATTGCCTGTACAGCCCGCTGTTGGCCGATACCGGCCTGGCCCGGCTGGTGCAACGACCTAACCTATTGCGAGCCCTCGGCAACTTCTTGCAGGGCGACAAGGTCCGTCCCTGCCGCATGGTCTATGTCAAGGCCGATGGCGCCAGCCGTTCGGTGCTGGCGCTGGAGCCAGTCTTTGCCACGGAGGCTGCCGACAATCCAGGCGGCCACCGCCTGGTACTCAACCTGCGTTGCCCGCCGGGCAACCGGCGCGCCTTTGGGCCTTTTACCAATTGCCTGACCGAAGAAAAGCTGGCCCAGGCCAGGCTGGTGGCTGACGCGGCCGAACAGGAACAGCTGGACAGCCTGCGGCCGACCTTCGATTATGCCCGGACGGCCCTCGAGCTGGTCGAACTACCGGCCGCGCTGGCCCTGGCCTGCGCCAGTTTCATCAACCTGGTTTTGGATTTGCTGACGCGGGCGGCGGCTACCGGCACAGCCAGTACTCTTGGCACAGCCAGTACTCTTGGCACAGCCAGTACTCTTGGCACAGCCAGTACTCTTGGCACAGCCAGTACTCTTGGCACAGCCAGTACTCTTGGCACAGCCAGTACTCTTGGCACAGCCTGGCTGATCTGCGACCGGCCGGAATACTTTTCGGCGCAAGCCAGGCAGCTGATCTTGGAACGGCTGGCCGACCCAACCAGTACCGAAAAGTACCTGGCCATTAGCCGCTGGCCGCTGCCGGCCGAGTGGCATGCCCTGGATAACGCCGCCTTGTGCATCGTCGCCGGCCCCGAGGAAAACCTTGGACCCTTGGTACCCGACTTGATGGCAGCGTTGCCGACGGAACTGGCCGCCATCATAGAGCCGCGCGCTCTGGCCCTGGTCGACCAGGCGGGGTCGGCCGATCACTGTGGCGCCGAAGCCATCCTGGACTGGCTGCCGGCCGAGGCCGGTCTCTACCTCCACGCCCGGCAGCTGGCCGACGGCAGCCTGGAACGCGACAATTTCCTCGCCTACCTGGGCAAGGCCGGGCTCCAGCCGGCCGGCGCGGAATTGATCGAGCGGCTGCTCTGCCAAGCGGCCATCCTCGACCCGCTCGACGCCATGGCCATCCTTGAACCTTTCAGCCTGCCAAGCGGCATCGGCCGCAAACTGGCGGCTGGCGCCAGCCAACTGGACAGCCTGTATACCGCTTTCCTGATCGACCTTTTCAACCGAGGCAAGATCGCGGCCACCTTGCCGCTGTTACATCGTACCGGCGATGGCGTGGACGCCATCCGCTTCGTCTACGACGCCATCATGAATAGCGCCCAGCAGCCGGATAGCCCGGCGGCGCCGGACACCCGCAGCCTGTCGGCGGCCAACCGCGAGCTGTGTAATTTTTATGTTGCCGCCCGTGAGGTTGACCGGAAGCGGCAGTCCGCCGCCTTGGTGCGGGCCAACGACTTGCTGGACGGCAAACACTCGCGCTGCCGCTTTGCGCTAATGCAGGCGGAATTCGCCTACGCCGAGGGCAATATCGAGGCCATGGCCAAACGAACCCGCGAGGCCTTACTGCTGCTGGACCGCTCCACCCCGCCAAAGCTCGGCTCGCGCATCCAGCGCATGATGGGCCTGGCTGCGCTGTCGGTCGAAAAATACGCCGACGCCGGCGACTACCTGACCAACGCCGCCGAGATCGCCGAGGCCGGGGGCGACCGCCACGAGCTGTGCCAGACCCTCTACCTACGCGCCTTGGTCGAATTCATGAGCGGTTCGCTGGTCCGGGCGACCAAGCTGGCGGCCGAGGCCCGCGCCTTGGCCCGACGCCTCTGCCGGCCGGACCTGATGGTCGACCTGGGCTTAATGGCCGCCCGCCTCGACATGGAGCTGGGCCTATACGACGAGGCGGCCAGGCATTTCGCCGCCCTGGCCGAATTCGCCGCCGCCAACCAACAGGCCGACGCCGGCCAGCGAGCCGCAGTCTGGCAGGCGCGCTGCCTGGGCTACGCCGGCCAGACAGCCGCGGCCAGTGACCTACTGGAGCTCCATGCCGACGACGCCGAGGCCCGGCTGTTCCGGGCCGAGCTGGAGATTCTGCTCCACCAACCGGCCCAGGCCGCCGCCCGGTTACGAGAACCGCCGGAAATCCAGCCCCGTCCCTTCCTGCCGCCGGACAGCCGCGACCGGCGCAGCCTCTTCCAGGAGATGGAAGGCCGCGCCATTTGCTTCGACCAAGCCAACAGCCTGATCAACGACATGCACCTGGCGCTGCGGCTATTGGCCAGCGGCCTGGCCGAGGTTGACGCCAGCAAGGCCGTGGAACTGGCCGCCTTAACCCGCGAGGCGCGTTTCAAGAACAACCCGGCCTATGCCACCGTCTGCATGTATTGCTATGTGCTGGAAGACGAGCTGCAGGCCGAGCCGGTAGATAAGCAGACCATCCTGTCGCGGGCCTTCAATTACCTGCAGCAGCGGGCCGGCAAGATCGAAGAACGCGCCAGCCGCGCCATCTTCATGGAAAAGAATCTCTGGAACCACCGCCTGCTCGAGGCGGCCCGCGAGCACAAATTCCTGTGAGCGCGCCCGAACGCATCGACGGCGCCTGCTACCACGCCGCCTACGGCTTCCTGCACCACCTGCAGGCCGAACTGCCCTCCGCCTACCGCGTTGACGGCGAGCTCCTGACCGTGATGGGACCAGCGCGACGAGCCTTCTGGACGCGCAACACCTGGCTGGAGCCGTTCACCTTCGAGTTTGATTCCATTTCGCAGGCCGCGAAGCGACTCAAGGAACTGCAACGCAACTGGGCGGCTTACCCCTTCCGCCTGGCGCGGCGCTGCGCCCACATCCAGTCCAGCCTGCCGCACGTCCCGATCAAGCCGCGGGCCTTCCCCTTTGCCCGCCCTAGCGCGCCAATGGGCGCCTTCGCCTTGTTGGACGAGCACACGATGCTGGC
Organism: Spirochaetes bacterium GWB1_60_80; assembly: GCA_001829185.1. Lineage (GTDB taxonomy): Bacteria > Spirochaetota > Spirochaetia > Treponematales > UBA12059 > UBA12059. Next base: position 5,498 of record MIAR01000024.1, on the reverse strand, counting down.
CAGCGCCGTCTGCTCAAGCCCCTGGCCGAATGGTCAAATCGATTTCGTGGAAGACAAGGAAGGACCGCCCAGCCGCGCCTACCGCAAGTTGTGGGAAGCGTTGGTCATGGCCGGGGTATGGCCCAAGCCCGGCGACCGCTGCATCGACGCCGGCGCCACGCCCGGCGGCTGGACCTGGGTCCTGGCCGGCCTGGGCGCCAGCGTCACGGCCATCGACCGCGCCCCGCTCGACCCGGCCGTGGCCGCCATGCCGGGCGTCACCTACCTCAAGCACAACGCCTTCACCCTTAAACCCGAAGATCTGGGTCCGGTCGATTGGCTGTGCTCGGACGTCATCTGCTACCCGGAAGCGCTCTACGAATGGGTGCGGCTCTGGCTGGACGCCAGCCTGGCCAAAAATTTCATCTGCACCATCAAGATGCAAGGTAAAGACTGGGACAAGGCGACCACCGAGGCCTTCGCGGCCATCCCGGGCTCACAGGTGCTGCACCTGTGGCACAACAAGCACGAGCTGACCTGGATCTGCTGCCAGCCGGAAGCCCGAAACAACTCCAGCCGGAGCGAATAAACTATTACTCCGCGTCCTTGCCGAACATCTTACGCACGTCCTGCCAGACGGCCGCCTGCTCGTCCTCCGACAGCTCCGACTCCGGCTCGCGCCAGCAGGTCAGGTGTTCCGGTATCTCGGCCAGAAAAGGCGAGGGCACGCAGTTGACCGGCATGGCGTTGCGCCGCCGCTGTTGACAAACCGAAATCAACAGGCGCTGGCGGGCCCGGGTGACAGCCACGTAAAACAGCCGGCGCTCTTCCTCGACGTTGCCGTCGCCCTCCTCTAGGGCCCGGGCGTGCGGGATGATGCCATCCTCGCAGCCGGCGATGAAGACCACGTCGAACTCCAGACCCTTGGCGGCGTGGATAGTCATCAGGTTAACCTTACCGGTGTCGTCTTCTTCCTGGTCGTCACGGGTAATAAGCGAGATGCGGTTCAGCCAGGCAAAGAGGCTGGGATCGAGGTTGTCGGGGTCCTTCTCCCAGGTGTCGATGCCCTTGATCAGGCTCTCGACGTTCAGGAACTTCCACTTGGCGGCCTTGTCGTTATGCTGGTTGTCGTTTACGAGGTAGCCCCAGTAGTCGATGGCGTCGACCAGCTTGCGCACCTTGACCGCCAGGTTGCGCCGGTGCAGCAGCTCTTCGCGGAACATTTCCAGCAGCCCCAGGAACGATTCGACGTCCTGGCGGGTGCGGTCGGGGAATTCGATGAACGGGTCGCCGCGCACCGCCTCCATGGCCGCTCTCAGCGAGCAGCCGCGGCTCTTGGCGACGTCGGTCAGCAGCTCCACCGAACGCCGGCCGATGCCGCGCCGCGGCACGTTGACGATGCGGATCAAGTTGACGTCGTCCTCGGGGTTGGCGATGACGCGCAGGTAGGAGATGATGTCCTTGATTTCCTTGCGGCCGAAGAAGCTGGTGCCGCCGGTGACCTTGTAGGGAATGTTGGCGCCCAGGAAGGCCTCCTCCAGGTAGCGCGTCAGGTTGTTGGTGCGGATCAGCACGCCGAACTGGTCGTAGCGCAGCTTGTCCTTGAGCTTGATCTCGCGGATGATGGTGGCGATCTGCTCGCCCTCGTCCAGCTCGTTGGCCGGGGACAACAGCTCGATCTGGGCGCCGCCCTCGTTGGGCGAGCGCAGGTCCTTGAGCTTGCGGTTGGTGTTGTTGGCGATGATGCTGTTGGCGGCGTCGAGGATGGTGGTGGTGGAGCGGTAGTTGCGGTACAGCGTCACCTCCTTGCGCCGCGGCCAGTCCTTCTCGAAATTGATTATATTTTGATAATTAGCGCCACGCCAGGAGTAGATCGATTGGTCGTCGTCGCCCACCACGCAGACGTTGTCGCGCGCCAGGAGCCGCATCAGCTGGTACTGCTGCAGCGAAGTGTCCTGGAACTCGTCGATCATGATATAGCGGTAGTGGTCGCGGTATTCCTCGCGCACCTCGGGAAAGGCCTGAAAAATGCGCACCGGTAGGCCGATCAGGTCGTCGAAGTCGACGGCGTTGTAGGCCTTGAGCGCCGCCTGGTACTCGTGGAAGACTTTTTCGTAACCGTCGTCGACGCCTTCCCAGTTCTTGCGCTCGGTCTTGACGTCGGAGAACAGCATGCCGGCCTTGTTGACGTCGAAGGTCTCCAGCTTGAAGCCGGTCTCGCGGGCGCAGTCCTTGATGAGCTGGTTGCGGTCCACCTCGTCGTAGATCGAGTAATTCTCGCGCCAGCCCAGGCGGTGGATTTCCTTGCGCAGGATCTTGACGCCGAAGGCGTGGAAGGTGGAAACGGTCAGGTTGGGCAGCTTCTTGCCGGTGACTGTACGCACCCGCTCGGCCATTTCCTTGGCCGCCTTGTTGGTGAAGGTCAGGGCCAGGATGCTGGACTGCGGGATGCCTTTCTGCAGCATGTAGGCCGCCCGAAAGGTGATGACGCGGGTCTTGCCGGAACCGGCGCCGGCGATGATCAGCAACGGCCCCTCGATGGCGGTGACGGCGTCATACTGTTCCGGGTTCAGTTCCTGTTCGTAATCAAGCTGCATGGGGCTCCTGTCTGGGTTCGGCGGTATCGGGTGGCTGCAGGCCAGCGCCTGGCGGCCGCGGCAGTATAGACTGTGCCGCAAAGGCCGGGCAAGTCCCGGCCCGACCCGAACGGCAGGGAGGCTGGCCGCGAACGCCTGCGCTGACTATCCGGCCTGAACCAGGCGGCGGCGCGGCCCGGCGCCTACTCCAGCACGAATTGGTCCAGCTCCGTCTCCACTTGCCTGATGCCATCGCGCGTCCGCAGGGCGATGGAGTCGACATTGGCGATGGCCGCCTCGATCTGGCTGGAGCCGGCGGCCATTTCCGTCATGTTGTCGCTGATGCGGTTGGTCAATTCGCTCAGATTGAGGCTTTCCTGCAGTACTTCCTGGCTGCCGCCGAGCATTTCCTGCGAACCGCTCTTTATTTCCTGGGTAAGCTGATTCAACTGACCAATAGCCGCCAGGACTTCCTGGCTGCCCGAAGTCTGCTCTTCCATGGCCTGACGGATGGACAACTCCTGCTCCGAGACCGTTATGACGGCTTGTTCGACCGATTCAAACTTGGTTAGTACCTGAGCGGTAGAAATCGTGATCTGATCAACCGAACGCTTGATGCTGCCCAATACTTGAGAAACCGTTTTTGCCTGATCGCCGGAGGATTCCGCCAGTTTGCGGATTTCGTCGGCCACCACGGCAAAGCCGCGGCCGGCTTCGCCGGCGTGGGCGGCCTCGATGGCCGCGTTCATGGACAGCAGATTGGTCTGGCTGGCCACGTTCTGAATCAGCTCGCTGATTTCCAGGATGCCTTCCGATTCCTTGGCGATCTTGGCGATGTCGGCCGCCACCGTCTCCAGGCCAGCCCGTCCGCTCTGCGAAGCCTGCAGCAGGCTCTCGATCTCGCTCGAATTATGCTTCAAGGTCTCGGTCACCGAGGCGATATTGGCCATCATCTGCTCGATGGCCGCGGAAGATTGCGTCACGTTTATCGATTGTCGCTCGATCATGGAAAACAGGCGCTCAATCAGGCCGGTGATCTGTTTCATGGTAGCCGTGGTTTGGGTGACGCTGGCCGATTGGTCGATGGCCTGGGTTTGGACCGCCCCGATGCGGGAGTTGATCTGGCGGATAGCCGCGGCCGTTTCGGTCATGTTGGTCGACAATTCCTGGCCGGTACCGGACAGCTCGCGGGTAGTGGCCCGGATGTTGAGCAGCAGCGTCTTGAGGGCCTGCACCGCTTGATTGAACATGGTGGTCAAGTGCCCGAGCTCATCGCGCGTTTTCAGCTCAATCCGGAACGTCAAATCGCCGCTGGCGAAGGGATCAAAACCAGCCACCACGGCGCGGATTGGTTTGACCAGCCAGCGCGGTATTAGTACCAGCAATAGAAACAGGCTAAAAACAAGCAGGGAAAGCATCAGGGCCACCAGGCTGCCGCGGACGGTGTTGGTAGCGCTATCGTAGGCGGCCGAGGCGTAGGCCTGCATCTGGTCGGTGATGAGGCGCATGAGGGCCTGTTGGTCACCCAGTTCGGCCAGTCGGGCAGCTCCCTCCTCCAGGCGGTTTTCGTTGTACAGGGAGTTGAGGGATACCAGGGTAGTATAAAATGGCAGGTAGGCCGCCAAAAAATCGGCGCGCAGGGCCGGCGCCAAATCTTCAAGCCCCATAACCTGATCCAGAATTTCCAGGGACAAGCGGGCGGCCGTAATCGCATACCGATCCGACCGGGTCAAGATGCCGTCCCGAATGGCCAGGTTCAGGCCGTCCACATCGCTCATGACCGCTTGGACGGCATCATAGAGGCGGTCCGCTTGCTTGAGGCGAAACTCCAGGGCGCTATAGATGACTGCCAAGCCGCCAGCCACCAGCAGGCTGAGGGCGATAATCGGCAGAGCGAATTTGACACGGATTTTCATACAGCCTTCCTTTTATTTCCGCTCAGCTGGCACAAACCCGGCCTGCTGCAGTAGGCGGATGCCATCGGCCTCGAAAAACAGGCTGATATAAGCCTGCACCGCAGGCGTGGCCGACCGATAAACCAGATTCAGCTCACGGATTATCGGGTAGCGCCCGTTCTGGATGGTATCAAGGCCCGGCACGACGCCATCGAGCTCCAGCAGCCTGATCGGCAAACCAGCCTGCCGGAGCAGTTCGGCGCTGCCCAAGGATAAATAGCCGATGGCGTTGGGCAGGCCGCCCACTATCGTGGCCATTTCCAGATTGGAGCCGATTTGATAGTTCAAGGCGATTACGCCAGCGCTGCCCGCCCGGCCACGACTCGGATGCAGCAGGCCAGCGTAGGCTTCAAACAGCTCCAGCGTGGAGCGGCCAAGCTCCTTGTTGATGGGAATAATCGGGCCAGCCATACCGCTGAGGCCAACCCATTCGGTCAGACTACCGTCGAAGATGCGCCGCACCGTGGCCAAATCAAGACTGGTGAGCGGATTGCGCTCATTGACGATAAAAACCAGCGCGTCGTAACCGATAGTAGTGTACCACAGCTGGCTGGCTTCCGAGGCGCTCAGCGAGCGGGAGACCATGCCGATATCGGCCGTCCCGGCCAACACCCGACTGACACCAGCCCCGCTACCGCCGCCCTCGACCGAAATACCGACCGCTGCCGCTGGCAACGCCGCGACAGCCTGGGCCAGACTCTGGATGGTGGATGCGCCGGCAATGCGCAGGCTCAGGCCGACGTTTTGAGTCGAAAGTGAGGTTGTCAGCAGCAATAGCCAAGCGCACGACAGCACGCGTTTCAAGTTCATGGAAACCTCCAGACGACAAATATGGTCAAAACCGGCTTCGTTCGGTCATAATCGATCGGTTAACGTGTTTAAATTATATAACCTGGGTATGCAGTTGACTCAGGCGGTACAATAGGTAGTACCTCTCACAGGAGAAAACTATGCTCGAAGGTCTATCCCTCGGAGTGGTGTAACCTGA
>MIAR01000023.1 GCA_001829185.1 Spirochaetes bacterium GWB1_60_80 | reverse complement strand
TCTGGCTGTTGCGCTGGACGCGGCCGTAGTATTCGTTGCGGGCCACGGGCAGGCTATTGCTGTGCAGAATGACATTGAGCTTGCGCTCTTCGGTAGTAAATGTCGTGTTCATGATAAACTCCATGGTATGGTAATAGGCTTTCCCAGGGAAGGCCTGGATGGTAAACTAAAGATCCATCACTCGTCGCGGAGCGCTACAAGGCCGCTCCTGTGCCAGAAGCTGCGTCAGAAGGCCTGTGGCCGTCTGACCTTGGTCATAAACCAGGCTTCCCGTAAAACCGCTCATTCCGGGCTCTGTCAGATTCTTCTCATGGTGCACCTTCCTTTCTTGGTTTTGGGGCTATGGTCATCCGGCGACGCTGGTTCAACCTGGCCAGCCGGCTCATTCATGGATCCGCTTTCGCCTTCCTGCGTAATACTAGTATAATAATTATCACAATAAATAGTAACATGAATTTGTGAAATTTTATTGGTTTATTTCACAGGCGGAGGGACAAGAGCTGATGGTGCAATTATTCACAGGAATATTGAAAAACCGGCTGGACCAGGCGGCATTGATTCCGGAACAGTGCCTGGCTGCGTTTGTCCATGGTGCGTCGATAACGTTATCCATGGTGCGTCGATAACGTTATCCATGGTACCTGGATAACGTTATCTATGGTGCGTGGATAAGCTTGTCCATGGTGCATGAACAAGGTAGCGGCAGTGGCGGGAGGCCTTCAGCGCTCGGCGACGGTAAAGCCGCGCTCCAGGCGGTTGCCGCTACCGTCCACTAGCACCAGGCGGTGTGGCCCCGGTAGCGGCCGGACCGCCAGGCGGTGGTCCCCCTGGGTCTGGCCCAGGTAGTCGTCGTCCAGGTGCCAGAAGATGACGGCGCCAGACTGCCGGTGGACGGCGCGGAAGACGGCCAGGCCGGGCGTGCCGTCCAGCTCCACCGGGATGAACAGGCTGCTGCCGGGTTCCGGCGCCACCAGTTCCATGACGCTGGCGTCGGCCGGCTGGCAGCCGGGCAGCCAGGGCGGCAGCGGGCGGTACTCGAGGTGTTCGCGCGCGTAGTACCATTCCATCACCGGCGGCAGCACGAAGCGGCGGGCGCTGACCAGGTTGGCCGGGCTGACGCAGGTGGCGCTTACCTGGTGGCGGCCGTCGGCCGACAGATGCACCAGCCGGCACCAGGGGCAGGCCTGGTCGACCTGGGCCAGGGCGGGCACCCAGCTGACGACGGTGGCCGGGCAATCGCGGCCGGCGGCGTAGCCGGAATCGGCGCACAGCGTCATGGCGCGCAGGTCATCGGTCGGGCGGCGGAACCACGCGGCGCGCGGCAGCAGCTGGAACAGGTCGAACAGGAAGGGCGCGGCGGCGTCGGTGCCCTTGAGCTCGGGGCGCCCTACCCCGTCGGCGTTGCCGGCCCAGACGGCCACTACCCAGTCGGGCGTCACGCCGATGGCCCAGGCGTCGCGGTTGCCGAAGCTGGTGCCGGTCTTCCAGCTGATCTGGCGGCTGTTGGCGTACTGTTGCCAGGCGGCGTCCTCGCCGGGCCGGCCGACTTCGAGCAGGGCTTGCAGGGTCAGCCAGGCCGCTCCAGCCGAGAACGGCAGGTCCCGGCCCGGCGCGTTGTACGGAACCAGGGCCGACTCGGCTAGCACCCGGTAGGCCATGGCCGCTTCCAGCAGGGTCGCCTCGGCCCCGCCCAGGATGAGCGGCAGGCCGTAGTCGTCCAGGGCGCGGCGCAGCTGGGCGAAACCGAGGCGGCGCAGCAGGCGGCCGAAGCGCTCGACGCCGTAGGCGCGCAGCAACCGCACGAAGGGGATGTTCAGCGAACGGGCCAGGGCGACCTTGGCCGGCACGGCGCCGGAATAATTCTTGAGGTTGTTTTCCGGGCTGTAGGAACCGACCCGGGTGGGAATGTCGGGCACCAGGCGGTCTGGCGTCAGCTCGCCGGAGTCGAGCATGGCGGCGTACAGGAAGGGCTTGAAGATGCTGCCCGAGCTGCGGGCCGCCAGGGCGCAGTCGACGAAGCTGCCTGGCCGGTCGGCCGCCGGGTCGACGTTGCCGATATAGGCCGCCACCGAGCCGTCTGACACCCGCAGGACGACGGCCGCCAGGTGGTCGATGGCATGAAGGGCCAGCCGGCGCTGGTGGCGCCGCGCCACCTCGCGGACGGCCAGCTGCAGGCCGTAGTCGATGCTGCTCGGGTGGTCGCCGGCGCCGGCCGCGCTGGCCGCCAGGGTGAGGTGCGGTGTCAGGTTGGGCATCTCAACCGGGGCGCCGGGCAGGGGCTCGGCCAGGGCCAGGGCCAAGGCTGGATCGTCCAACTGCTCCTGATTGGCCAGGCGCAGGAGCAGGCGGTCGCGTTTGGCCAGCAACTGGTCGCGCGATCGGCCCGGATGGATCAGGGCCGGGCTGTTGGGCAGGACGGCCAGCAGGGCGGCTTCGGCCCAGGTCAGGCTGTCTAGGCCGCGGCCGAACCAGCGGAAGCCGGCCGCCTCCAGGCCGACCACGTTGGCGCCGTAGGGCGCCAGGCTGGCGTAGAGCTCCAGCAGGCTGTCCTTGCTGAGGCGGAATTCCAGCCGCAGCGCCGCCAATAATTCGCGCGCTTTCTGGGTGTAGCTGCGCTGGCTGGGGCCATAGAGCAGGCGGGCGGCTTGCATGCTCAGGGTGGAAGCCCCGGACACCACGTCGCGTTGGCGCCAGTTGTCCAGCAGCGCCCGCAACAAAGAGCGGCTGTCCAGTCCCAGGTGGCCGGCGAAGCGGCGGTCCTCGAACTGGATGAGGGCCTGGCGGTAGCGCTCCGGCACGGCCGTGGTGGCGGCGAAGCGCCACTGCCCGTCCCGGGAGGTCTGGGCGCCCAGCAGGCTGCCGTCGATGGCCCGCAGACTGGTGGCGTAGGGTGGCTGACGATCCAGCGGCGGCGGCCAGAACAGGATCAGGCCGGCGCACAGCAGGGCGCCGGCTACGGCCGGCCAGGTATCGGCTCGGCCCAGGCTGGCCCAGGCCCGGCTGGCGCCCCGCCCCGCCCGCCGTCGCCAGGCCGCCAGTCGGGCTACCAGTCGGCCAGCCCAACGAGTCAACAGCCCAGCTAAAAACCGCCGCCTCATTCCTCTCCGGTCTTGCGCGGCGACGTTACGACGCCGCCGACGTTGCTCGTCCCGCTATCCGGCTGAGCCTGGGGGCGCGACAAGCGCCGCCCGGGCACTACCGCCTGGATTTCGGGTTGATACATGGCCTCGGCCACGATGGCTGGCAGGAAGAATTCTCCATTATAGGTCTTGTTGGCGAAGAAGCGATAGGTTCGCCACTCGTTGCGCTCCAGCGGGAAATAGGTCAGCACCCGGTCGTCGCGCAGGTCGCGGTAATCGTAGGGCGACTCTTCCAGCGGGTCTTCGCCTTCCTCGTCGTCGGGATTGGCGTTGCCGAGGCGCGGGTTGGCCAGTTCCCAGCCGGACGGAGAGCGGAAGGTCAGGGCCACGTTGGCCAGGTCTTCGGCCCCGCTGTTCTGGACGCTGACCATGATGATTAAATCGTCCCCCAGCCGGATGGCGTCCGGGTTAACCTCCATGCCGCTAGTATCCAGATAGCGCACCGACAGGCGCAGGCCGTCGGATTTGGGTTGCTCGCGGCCGGGCAGCGGCGTGCCGGTGGCTACCAGCCGGGCGTAGACCGGCGTGGTGGTATGGTTGGTCAGGTTGACGCTCAGCGGGCCGCTGCTGGCCGCTACCGGCAGGCGCTGGATGCCGCGATTGACCGCCACCCGGGCGGCGCTGCCGTTGCCGACCGACCAGCTGACTTCGGAGCGCCCGCTATTGGCCAGGCGCAGGTACGGCAGGCAGGCCACCAGGCAGTAGCTCAACTCCTGGGTCGAGTACCAGTGGTTGGAGGACAGGGCGGCGGCGATGCTGGTATAGAGGCTCAGGCCGCGCGTGGTGTCGCCCAGCACGTTCAGCACTTCCAGGATCATGGCCTTGTCGCGCAACAGGGAACCGTAGGTGTAGTACATGTATTCGTAGGCGCGCGGCTCGGGCGGCACATTCTGGATCAGGCTGCTGGCGCGCGGCCGGTTGCCGGCCAGGGCATAGGCCGCCGCCAGTTGGTAGACGGCCGTGGCGTGATGCGGGCCGTACTCCATGAAGCGGTTCATGGCCGCGATGTTGGGCTTGCCGCCGGCCGCCAGCACGTACAGGCGATAGGCCTGGGTGGAGCGTTCCCAGTCATTGCGGGCGTTCCACTCCAGGGCCTGCTTGTCCAGGTACTTGAGGGCGCTGTCCAGCACCGTCGCCGCCACCGGGTACCCTTGGCGCTTGGCGGCCAGCAGGAAGTGGGTAACGTAGACCGACAGCCAGTCCGATTCGTGGCTGTCGCCCATCCAGTAGACGAAGCCGCCGCGCACCGTCTGCATGCGCGTCAATTTGTCGATGGCCTCCTGGACGTAGTAGCGCACGTCCTCGATCTGCTCCGCGCTCAGGACGGTGGCATCCTGCAGGAAGAGCTGGGGGAAGGCCCGACTGGTGGTCTGTTCGCCGCAGCCGTGCGGGTAGCCGATCAGGTAGGCCAGGCGCGACGACAGGTCGATCGGCGGCAGGATGGACAACTCCAGCCAGGTGTCGTTGGAGCCGCCGATGCCGGGCAGGGTCAGCGACAGTGCCTGGGCGCGGTTTCCGGGCAGGAGGGCGGAATTGACGGTGGTGACCGGTATAGCCGGCGAGCGCAAGGGCAGCTCGATGGCCTGCTCGGACCGTGCGCCGTTGGTAGCGGTGGCGGTAGCCACCAGCCGGATGCGGCCGGTCTGGCTGGCGCCGCGAATCTCGAAATTGGCCAGCTGCTCGCCATCGACGCCGAAGGTCAACTGTTGGTTGGCGGCGCTGACTAGGCTGGCCTCGCCCTCGACGCGCAGGCTGACGTCGACCGCCGCGCCGTTGCCCAGGAAGCTAAAGACGCTGACCGGCACGGTCAGGAGCTCGTCCGGCCCCAGCACCCGCGGCGCGGTGATGAAGGCCATCAGGTCGGCGCGCACCGGCACGGCCAGTTCCTGGCGGCCGAAGGCGCCTTGCGGCGTGCCGGCCACCACCATGAAGCGGACCGAGCCGATGTAATTGCCCAGGACCAGTTCATGCTCCTGACGCTGGCCGGCCGCCAGGCTGAAGGGCCCGTAGAAGCGGACCACCGGCGGGAAGCGGCTGACCGGCTTGTCGCCGCCGGAATCGTCGAACTCCGAGCCGCCGATGGCCAGGATGGTCTGCAGATTGCCGGAGAAGGCGTTGGCGACGTCGCGGTACAGGTCGTGCGACAGCAGGAGCGAGGCTTCCTTGCGGTAGAAGCTGTCCCAAGGATTGGGCGCCTGGTAGCGGGTGATGCCCAGTAGGCCCTCGTCCACCACCGCCACGGTATAGGTCATGGCCCGGCCAGCAGCCTCGGACACCGTGAAGCGCGCGCTGGCGCCCGGCGTCAGGCTGTCCGGCGCCGTCACTTGAGGCTGTAGCCGGGTAGCCGGATTCTCCACCTTGACCGGTACGATGCCGTACAGGCGGATGGGCAGGTCGTTGGCGGTCTGCAGGTGCGGCTGGATAAAGGAGACATGGACGTAGACGTTGGGCGCCATGTCGGCGCTGGCGGTGAAGCGATAGGTGGTATTTTCGTCAGCGGTCTGGATCCATTCCTCGCGCAGGACGCGGCCGTTGCGTTCGATGGTCACGAAGGCCCGACCTTGGCCATTGGACGGGAAACTGACCTGGACCGGCTGGCCGACATCATAGGTTTTCCGGTCGGTGCTCAGGTTGAGCATCAGGGCGGTATCGCCGCCGGCCTGGTTATCGCGCCCCCACCAGTACAGGTAGAAGGTCTTGCCGGCGGCGTGCCCGCCCGACTGGTCGGCGACGTGCACTAGGTAATAGCCCCAGTGGTTGTCTTGCGGCAGCTCCAGATCCCAGACGGCGGTGCCGTTGCGCACCGCCACCGTCGTGCTGCTGATGCGGTTGCGGATGATGTCCGACGACTCGGAAGCCAGGTTGTCTTCGTCGCCGGACCACCACCAATGCCAACGCACCTGATAGAGCGACACGGTCAACTGGGTGTCGCCGCTGATGCGCCGTCCGTCGCGGTCCACCACGATGATGTCTACCTTGTTGTCGTCCTCGCCGCGCAGCCAGAAACCGCCGCCCGGGCCCTGCGGCAGCTTGAGGCCGACGTAGCGTTCGTAGGGATGATAATCGACGGTGAAGGCTTCGGTGGAAAACAGGCCGGAATTCTCGAAGACCCGGGTCAGGAAGGTGGCCTGGAGCGGTCCCGGCGCCCGAGCTTGGCCATTGGCCTCGCTCAGGTCGACGTCGAAGCTGGCCCGGCCGGTCTGGTCGAGGTTGCCTTCGAACAGCACCGAGCGCGAACCAGAGACGCTGCGCAAGGGGTCGAGGAAGGTGTAATCCGGCCAGGCGGCCAGGGCTTGGCTGCCGCCGCTCAGCAGCAGCGAAACGTCGGCCCGCAAGCCGGGGGCCGGCGCGCCGTGCAGCCAGGCGGCCTGGACGCTCATGCGCCGGGTGTCAAAGGAGACGCGGCTGGGGTGACCAAAATCCAGCGCCAACCGGAGCCGGTTGGGCATGATGGTCTCCACCTTGAGCACCTTGCTGAAGGTCAGGTCGCCGGCCTTGACCCGGGCCGTCCAGCTGCCGGTCGGAGCCGAAGCCGCCGTGCCGGTCTTGATATAGTAGACGCCGTTAACGCTGCTGGCCTGGGTAAGGGACTGCACCACCTGGCCTAGCGGGTTGACCAGCTCGAACAGGATCGGGTAATTGGTGGGCAAGGCCTGGCGCGGGTCGAAGAGCATGAACACCAGGTGGATGTCGTCGCCCGGTCGCCAGACGCCGCGCTCGCCGTACAGGAAGCCCTTGATGCCGGACGCGGTGCGCTCGCCGGAGACGTCGAAGTGGCTGGTGACCAGGGGCTGGTCCAGTTTCAGGTAGCCGCGGCCGTGTTCCATGCTCGGCGCGTCCACCACCAGGTAGGCCGCCTCCTGGCCGGCGGCCGGCTGCAGCAGCGCCGTGCCGGCGGTGTCCACCGAGGCGCGCGCCACTTCTTGCATACTGTAAGAATAGGCGGTGACCAGGCTGCCGGCCGGGAGCGGCCGGGCGGAGCGCAGGTCGCTGGCGGCGACGTGCCAGACGCCGTCCAGGTCCAGCTTGGCCATGATACCGACATCGGACACCAGCACATTGCGTCGGGCGCCGCGGTCCTCGCCATAATAATTGTAATAAAAGGCCGGATGATTCGGTTCATTGCGGTAATGGTAGTATTCGTCCCAATCAAACCAATCCGGGTAGCCGTTGGGGAAGCGGTTGTATGAGCTATTCTCGTCGACGTAGTAGACGGGCGGGAATTCCCAGCGGCCGATATTGACCGAGGCCGGCGAGATGTAGCGGATGCCGTCGTGCCCGAAGCTGACGCGCAGCTGGTACAGGCCGTCCGGGTGGCGCGCCAAGAGCGGCGACAGGTCCAGCCCGTAGGGCAGCCAGCGGTTCTTGTTGGCATCCTGCCAGCCCAGCTCGATCTCCTCGCTCCAGACCACGTCGCCGACGCGATACAGCTCTTGGGCGCCGGACAGTGTGTTGACCTGCAGGAACTGCAGTACGTTGTCGCCGTAGACATGGACGGCTTCGACGTAGACCTTGGTCAGGTTCATGGTTTCCAGGACGACGCGCGTGCCCTGGCTACTGGGCACGATGGTGCCGCCGCCGGAGAAGCGCGCCTGGGGAATCTCCCAGGCCACGTTGACGGTGGCCTGGACCGGCACGGCCAGCGACTGGGCCTGCTGGCTGCGCAGGCCGGACTCGATAGTCAACTGTAGGCTCTCCGGCCAGCTAGCGGAGGCGTAGACGCGCACTAGGCCGCCGTCCACCTCGCAGCGCAGATTGCCCACCTGGGGGCTATGGATGAAGCCGCGCAGGTCCTGGGCCGGGTCCAGCGGCTGGCTGAAGGCCACGGTCAGGGCGCCGTTTCCGGCCGCGCTATCGGCGGCTGAGGGCGGCTGGACGGACAGGACCTGGAAGGAGCCGGCCGCCGGCAGGGTGATCCGTTCCACGCCCCGCTCCAGGGCTCCGGCCGGCCGGCCATCCCAGCCCAGTTCCAGGCTGGTGTCGGCCTCGGCCCGTGCCAGGTCGCGGATCAGGAAATCGTGGGTCTGTCCCCCCGGATGGCTCCAGGAAATATTTTGCTCGGCGCCCAGTAGGCGGGCGCTGAGCAGGCCCTCGACGTCGGCGCTAGAGGGGATATCCTGGGCCAGGAGTCGGCCGCTCAGGGCCAGGCGGCCGTCGCTTTGGGCGGCCAGGCGCAGATCGGCCACCCGGATGGACGGCAGGGCGGCCTGAACATCAAAACTGAACCAGCCCGCCTCGCCCTGCCCCAGCTGGGCAAAATCGAACACCACGCCGTAGGCTTGTCCGGCCGCTAGCGGCTGGTCCGGGATGAAATCCACCCGGCTGCCGTCGTCGCTCCACACCGCCCGGCCAGCCACCGCCGGCTGCAGCCGGAACGGATTCAGCCTGGCCGGATCGGTCGAAAAGCTGCGCCGCGCGGTCAGGATGACGCTCAGGCGGTCAAAGCGCGAGATGAGGCCCTGGCTATGCGCCATGACCAAGCGCGGATCGGGCGCGCGCCTGGCCTGGTCAACCGGCGAACAGGCCACGGTAACGAGTCCGGCTAGGCAAGCCAGAACAAGCAGGCAAAACCGGGAGAGGGCATTCTTGTGGGACATGGCGCTCACCTTTCTTGAAGGCATGATGGTCGGCGGTCTTTCGCGACGGCCGCAGGCACCCCAAGTATAGTGAAAAATGGCGGCCTTGTAAGGGGTTTTTATGGACAGCTGGCAGAATTTACGGTATAAAGATGATAATGAAATTGCAGGCCATCGCTTTCGACATCGACGGTACCCTCTACCCTTCGGCCGCCCTGTTCGTGCGCATGCTGCCCGGCGCCATCCGGCGCCTGCGCCTGCTCCTGGCCTTCGACAAAATACGCAAGCAGATCCGCCAACCCGGCTTCTACGCCGAGCGGCGCATCCCGATACCGGCCGGCGTGGACGCCTTCCACCGCATGCAAAGCGCCTTAACGGCCGAACGGCTGGGCCGCAAACCGGAATTGGTCCATGGGCACATCGAAAGCTTCTTTTACGGCCAGCAGGAAGAAGTCTTTGCCCGCATCCGCTTGTTCCCGCACGTCGAGGCTTGCCTGGAAAGCCTGCGCGCGGCCGGTTACCGCCTGGGCGCGCTGTCCGACTTCCCGGCCCGGCGCAAGCTGCAACTGCTCAAACTGGACAAGTATTTCGACGTCATCATGACCAGCGAAGAGTCAGGCTACGTCAAGCCGCACCGGGCCTCGTTTGACCAGTTGGCCGCGCAACTGGGCGTGCCGGCTGGCCAGACCCTCTACGTCGGCAATTCCGAGCGCTACGACGTGGCCGGCGCCCAGGCGGCCGGCATGCGCACCGCCCTGATCTCCCGCCGGCGCCGGGTAGAGTCGGCGGCCGATTTCGTCTTCCGCGACTACCGCCAGCTGACCGACTTCGTCGCCCGCCAGGCCGCCGCGCCGCGCGCCTGACGGCCGGCGCTCAGCCGCCGGTCACCAGCACCAGGTGCAGGGGTGAGAAGCGGAATTTATAGAGCCGCACCGGACACGAAGCCTGTACCTGGCGGAAATCGTCGGCGCCCACCCGGTAGCGCAGGTCGGCCACCAGCAGAAAGCAGCGATCCTGCAGGAAAGCGCGGCCGCCCACGTAGACCTTGTCCTGGACCGGGCCGTCGGCCACTTGAACGCCGCCGCCGGACTGGATCTCGATCAGTAACAGGATCTGCCCGGCCAGGGTGGCCAGAACCGAGGCCGCCACGATAACCACCAGGATCAGCACCGCCCGCATCGATTCATCCAGCAGGCTGCGGACGATTGCCAGGTACTCGTCGGCCCGCGCGGCCATGATCAGTCCGATCAGCAGCAGCATGCCCAGGGTAACCAGTATCTTCTTCAGGCCGTTCCGGATCCAGAACTTCATGGCGACGGCTTTCAATGCTTCCATGCAGAGACTCCTTATTGCAAATAATTAGGCCACTGACGCACAATCGATTTTCAACCAGCCGTTAATCCAGCCACAAATCCTCGACCACGCCTACCTCGCGCAAGCGCTCCAACACCTCGTCGCGCGGGCTGCAATTGATCTGGGCGTGGGCCCGCACCAGGGTCTGGTTTGGGGCGCGGGCGACGCGGCGAACGGGCAGGTTGTCGCCAGACAGCCCGCTGTCGTTAGACAGCGCGCCTTCGTCGCCGCTGCGGCCCTCCAGGCCAGGCAGGTTGGGCTCCAATTCCGTCCCAGCCTGGTCGGGCGCGGCGACATCCGCCAGGCCGGCGGTAGTGGCCTCTAAGGCCGGCGGCGCGGCCCGACGGCCGGCGGCCGGCACGTGAAACACCACGCCGCACTGCCCGGACGACGAAAACAGGACGTCGCGCAGCGGCTCCAGCTCGTCCTCGCTGTGCACCGGCCGCAGCACGATGTGGATATCGCGATAACTTTTTTCTTTAAGCTCTAGCGGATCGGCGAAAGCCTCGACCTTGAAGCTGGGCGGGTCGCGCGTCAGGTCGATCTTGCCCTTCAGGAAGACGATGTCGTCGACCTTGAAGCGGCTGGCCGCCTGCTCCAGGGTCTTGGCGAAGACGACGATGTCGATGGCGCCTGAATAGACTTCGACCTTGCCGAAGGCCATGCGCTTGCCCTTCTTGGACAGGATCTCGCGCCATTCCACCAATTGGCCGACCAGGGTGTACAGCCGTTCGCCGCTGGAGCGCTCCAGGTGCTCGAAATTGACGTCGCAGCAGCGGTCGTAGATGCTGCGGAAGGCGTCTAAGGGGTGGCCGGAAAAATAAAAGCCTAAGAGCTGCTTCTCGATGCTCAGGATCTCGGAGCGCGGCCACTCCTCGCAGGTTTCGTAGCGGAAGGGCGGGAATTCCTCGCCCGAGTCGGCGCCGAACAGGCTGGCCTGGCCGTAGGCGCCGGCCTCGACCTTCTTCTGGGCGTAGTCGAAGGCCCGTTCCAGGTTGATGACCAGCTCGGAGCGGCGGTGGCCCAGCGAATCGAAGCAGCCGGCGCGCACCAGGGTCTCGATGACGCGCTTGTTCATATTGCGCACGCCCACCCGTTCCAGGAAGTCCATGAAGTCCTTGAAGGGGCCGTGGCGGTCGCGTTCCAGAATCAGCTCGGTAACCACGCCCTCGCCGACGCCCTTGACGCCGATCAGGCCGTAGACGATCTCGCGGCCGTCTACAACGGTAAACAGGGCCTCCGACTGGTTGATGTCCGGCGCCCGCAGCGGCAGGTTCATCGACCGTACCTCGGCGATGCACTTGGTCAGCTTCTTGGCGTCGCTGATTTCGTTGGTCAGGTTGGCGGCCATGAATTCGGCCGGGTAATTGGCCTTCAGCCAGGCGGTCTGGTAGGCCAGCACCGAGTAGGCGGCGGCGTGGCTCTTGTTGAAGCCGTAGCCGGCGAAGGGCACCAGGATGTCGAAAATTTCCTTGGCCTTCGCGGCCGTGTAGCCGCGGGCGATAGCGCCTTCAATAAAAGGTTTCTCCTCCTCGGCCAGCACTTCCAGCTTCTTCTTGCCCATGGCGCGGCGTAAGAGGTCGGCCCGTCCCAGCGAGTAGCCGGCGATTTCCTGGGCCACCTGCATGACCTGTTCCTGGTAGACGATAACGCCGTAGGTTTCCTTGAGGTATTTTTCCAGGGCCGGCGCCGGGTACTTGATGGGAGTGCGCCCCCACTTGGAATCGATGAACTGCGGGATGTTGTCCATCGGGCCGGGCCGGTAGAGGGCATTCAAGGCGATCAGGTCCTCGATGCTGCCTGGTTTGGCCTGGCGCAGGATGCCTTGCATGCCGTCCGATTCAAACTGGAAGACGCTGGCGCTCTTGCCCTCCGACAAGAGGGCAAAGGTCTTGGCATCGGTGTCCGGGATGTCGGTTTCCTTGAGCTCGATGCCGCGCTTGCGGATCAGGCCCAGGCTCTTGCGCACCAGGGTAAGGGTTTTAAGGCCCAGGAAGTCCATCTTGACCAGGCCGCATTCCTCCAGCTGGTCCATCGTGAACTGGGTGGCCAGGGTGCCGGTCTTGGAATCCTTGAACAGCGGCACGTAATCCATCAGGTCGGTCTTGCCGATGACGATGCCGGCGGCGTGCAGGCTGGTGTTGCGGTTCTTGTTCTCCAGCTTGCGGGCCATGGCGAACAGCTCGGCGTAGCGCGGGTTCTCCTCCAGCGCTCGTAGCTCCGCCGACTGCTCGAAAGCCTTGGTCAGGTTAATCTTGAGGTCGTCGTCCGGGATCAGCTTGGTGATCATGTTGGACTCGTCGATAGTCAGGTCCAAGGCGCGCGCCACGTCCTTGATGACGGCCTTGGCCTTGAGGGTGCCGAAGGTAATAATCTGGCCCACCCGGTTGCTGCCGTATTTCTGGGTGACATAGTCGATGACCTCAGCGCGGCGGTCGGTGCAGAAATCGATGTCGAAGTCCGGCATGGAGACGCGCTCCGGGTTGAGCAGGCGCTCGAACAAGAGGCCGTAACGCAGCGGGTCGATGTCGGTGATGCGCAGGCTGTAAGCCACCAGCGAACCGGCGCCTGAGCCGCGCCCCGGGCCGACCGGGATGTCGCGGTCCTTGGCCCAAGCGATAAAGTCCTGAACAATCAGGAAATAGCCAACAAAGTCCATCAGGATGATGGTGCCCAGTTCGTAATCCAGGCGCTGTTTGATGGCCTCGCCGCGCTCGGCGTAGCGCCCTTCCAGGCCGCGGTAGGTCTGCCAGATGAAGAAACGCGTCACCGGCTGGGCCATCCGCGCGGCCAAGGCGGAGCGAATCTGCGGCGCCAGTTCACATACCGGCAGTTTGCCGTTGCGCGGGTCGGGCTTGCAGATGGCCTCGTCGTCCATAGTCGCCAAGTAGGCTTCCACCCGGCGCACTTCCAGCTCAGCCTGGCTGTCCTCGGTAGAAGTGAAACTGGGCGGAATGTCGTAGGCCGGCAGCAGGGGGCCGGGCAGCGGAATCTTCAGGTTGACCATTTCGTTGACCAGCAGGGTATTGCTGATAGCCTCCGGCACCTCGCGGAACAGGTCGGCCATTTCCTGGCTGGATTTGAAATAAAACTCCGGCGTCGGGAAGCGCATGCGCTTGGGGTCGCTGACCTTGCGGTTGGTGCCGACGCACAGCAGGGCGTCGTGGGCCGCCACATCCGACTTGGACAGGTAGTGGATGTCGTTGGTGGCTATCAGCCGGAGACCCATTTTCTTGGCCAGGGGCACCATGGCCTTGTTTACCAGCCGCTCCTCGGGCATGCCGTGATCCTGAATTTCCAGGAAGTAGTTATCGGCGCCGAACAGTTCCTTGTAGCGGCCGGCTACGGCGGCGGCATCGGCCAGGCGGTCCATCATGATGTACTGCGGCACTTCGCCGGCGATACAGGCCGTGGAGCAGATCAGGCCCTCGTGGTAGTCCTTCAGCAGCTCCCAGTCGATGCGCGGTTTATAATAGAAGCCTTCGATGTAGGCCAGTGACGTTAACTTGATCAGATTCTTGTAGCCTTGCTCGTTTTTGGCCAGTAGGATCAGGTGGTAGTACTTGTTGCCGCCCTCGGTGCCGGTTTTTTCCTTGCGGCTGGCCCCGGCCACGTAGAATTCGTTGCCCACGATCGGGTTGAGGTTGGCCTTGCGGCAAGCCTTGTAAAATTTGAGGGCGCCGAACATGTTGCCGTGGTCGGTCAGGGCCAGGCCGGGCTGGCCAAACTCGACGGCCTGCTTGATAAGGTTGTCGACGCTGACGGCGCCGTCGAGCAACGAGAAGTCGCTGTGGTTGTGGAGGTGGACGAAGGACATGGCCGCATTATACCGCCGCCGCCGGCGCTGGTAAAGCCGCCGGCGGCTGATTTTGCGACCGAATTTGGCTGAAGCGATTGTTATACGCTTTCCATTTTGATTGTTTTTATTGGCAAGTATTTCTTATAAAATTGAAAGTCCTTATCAAGCGTGAGTATCGGATAATTGTTATTTATGGAGAAAGCACATATCAGGAAATCTATATGGGCACCTTGTATTCCATTTGCCCTACATACATTGCAATATTCCGCTGCTAGTTCGTAATCTTTGGATACTAAAGGTTGATCCTTAAATATGGCTAATTTGCTTCTTAGTTCGTCAAATTTTGTCTTGACCGAAATACCGCTCAGTATTTCTTGGCGAATCGGTCCAATAAGAATAACAGTAGTGTCCCGAATCAGCTCGGCTAGTAATTCTACAATCCCAAGTTCTGACTCATTTTTGTCAGCTTTTTTTAACGCCAATGACCATACAGAAGTATCAACCAAAACCTTCATGGTCCTAATCTCATAGCCTTATAATCATAGGTAGTTTCATAATCTATTTTACCAAATAGATTTATCAAATCTTCTGCTTTTCTTCTCTGAATAAATTCTTCCAGTGCGGCATTTACGGTATCTTTCTTTGAATTGAATCCACCTAATTCCAGAGCATAGTTTAAGAGCTTATCATTGATCGCCAGATTTGTTGCCATCGCATCCTCCACACATTAGTATACACATTTGAATGTGTGGCATCAAGAGTTGTTTTTGCCGGTTCGAATGGTCCGCTAGGCCGCTAGCAGGTTGTTGAAAAAGCCGGTTGCTTTTCCAACAACCTTAACAATTTCTCGCATAGCTTGTGCTATGCTGCGTAATTGTAAAGGTTTTTGAAGTGTTGAAAAGCCGCATTCGCGTTTTTCAACACCCTGCTAGACCTCCAAAGCCGTGAAACGGCGGGCCGCCCAGCCGGGCAGCGCCAGCAACAGGACCACGAACAGCGCCGCCGGTAGGCCGCCGCACAGCAGCACGAACTGGCCGGTGGTCAGCCTGAAGCGGAAAGACAAGTAGGCGATGCCGCCCATCAGTCCCATCACCCCCAGCATGATGATGACGGCGTTGGGGTTCTGCTTCATGGCGGCGATCGGGTTGTCCCAGCTCAGGCGCGGGTTAACGGTGTCCAAGAGCAGGCCCAGGAGATTGCAAAGGAAAGACAGGGCCAGGCCGACCAGGCTGCCGGCCGCCAGATCGAGCGGCGCCAGGCGGAAGAAGAAGCCGAAGATCAGGGCCGCCATGGCCACGCCGAAAACGGCGAAGATAAGGCCGTGGACCAACTTGGCCAGCAGCCAGTGGTGGGCTGGTACCGGCAGGCTTTTCAGATAAGGCAGCAGCTTGGCGTCGCGCGACAGGGCCGTGCAGGTGATGCTGGTGCCGGAACCGAGGAAAGCGCCGGCCAGGGCCACCACGACGGTGCCGGCGCCGTTGGCCAGGAGCCCGGTCAACGCTTGCAGGCTTTCGCCTTCCAGCAGCGCCTCGCGCTGCACGCCCAGCATGACGGCCATCAGCACCGGCAAGAGCACGATGATGAAGGGCCCGTTCAGGAAGTACATCGGCTCGCGGTTCATGCCGACAATCTCGCGCTTCACCAGGCTCCAGAAGCGGTTGCCGGTGCGCAGCCGGTCGGCCAGGAAGCCGGAGGAGGCCGGAGCGGTCATCTTGCGGATAAACTGCTCGTTGAAGCCGACCAGGCTCTGGGCGTAGCGGCCGCCCAGCAAGACGATCAACAGTAGCGGCGCTCCCAGGCAGATGGCCGCCAGCGGCAGCAGATTGCGGCCAAAGCCGACCAGGCCTGGGGCCACCATGGCCTGCCAGGCAAAATAGGCCGGCGGCCAGGCGCGGCCAAACTGCGCCAAGACCGAATCCGGACCGGCATTCCGCAGCAGCCAGACGCTATCGGACATATTGGCCATCATGCCCTGGTAATACAGGTTAAAGACGATGGCGAAGGCGATGCCCACTAGGCCGCCGACCACCAGGATGGCCTGCTTGTTGCGCAGAAAGCGGGCGAAACTGAGCAGCGGAATCTGCGCGGCGTAGACCAAGGCCAGCACCGGCAGGGGCACCAACAGGCCGGCCAGGCTGCCGGCCACGTAAAAGAGGGCGGGCGGTTGCCGCTTGATGGCGAAGATCAGCATGGCCGAAGCCATCACCAATAGCGACAGCAGGGCCTCGGCCACATACACGGCCGTGAATTTGGCGCCTAAGAGGGCGCGCGGCGGAATCGGCAGGGCCAGCAGCTGGAACTCCATGTCATTCATGAAATAGGTCGACAAGGCGGTCATGAAGCCGACCAGCAGGGTCAGGACGCTGGCCAGGATGACGGCGTTGAGCAGCACGAAGCCCTGGAGCCCCAGCGGCGCCAGGCTATCGTACAGCACCAAGTTGAGCGAGACGAACATGAAGCCGAAATTGGCCAGCACGAAAACGGCCAGCAAGCCGATGCCGACGGCCTTGAGCATAGTCCGAAAATTCGCCGCCGGACGGCTGGCCGCCACCCGCTGCGCGCCGCTGGCGGCCCCGGACCTCCGGCGCGCGCCAGGTAGGTTATAAAAGCTTTGTAGGTAGAGCCGGGCCAGGCTCAGGAAAACTTTCATGGCTGCGCCTCGGCTTCGTCGTCGACCAGCTCCAGGAACAGCTTTTCGAGCGAACTATCAGCGCCCTGGGCCGCTCGCAGCTCGGCCACGCTGCCTGAGAAAATCAGCCTGCCCTTGTTAATGATGCCGATGCGGTCGCACAGCTTCTCGGCCACCTCCATGACGTGGGTGGAGAAGAAGACCAGTTTGCCGTCACGGCTGCGCTGGCGCATGATCTCCTTGAGGGCGAAGGCCGATTTGGGATCCAGGCCGACCATCGGCTCGTCCAAGATCCAGTTGGCCGGATCGTGCAGCAGGCTGGCGATGACCAAGAGCTTCTGCTTCATGCCGTGCGAGAAGCTGCCGATGCTGCCGTGCAGCACGTCCTTGATCTCGAACAAGCCAGCGTAATGGTCGATGCGCTGCTGTCGGTCTAGGCTGCTGACCCCAAAGACGTCGGCCACGAAATTGAGGTATTCATAGGCCTTGAGGCGGGCAAACAGTTCCGGATTGTCGCTGACGTAGCCGAAGCGGCGCTTGGCGCGCAGCGGCTCGGCGGCGATGTCGATACCGTCGATGTCCATCCGGCCGGCGTCCGGCCGGAGCACGCCGGTCAGCAACTTGATGGTGGTGGTCTTGCCGGCGCCGTTCGGTCCCAGGAAGCCGAAAATCTCGCCATCGGCCACCCTCAGTTCCAGGCCGTCTACCGCCTTGACGGGGCTCTTGGCGTACGATTTGCTGATACCGCTGAATTCCAACATGCTACGACTCCTTTACAAGCTGCTTGGCCGGCTGATGCGAGCCTTTAGCAGGGTGTTGAAAAACGCGGATGCGGCTTTTCAACACTTCAAAAGCCGGTACAATTACGCAGCATAGCGCAAGCTATGCGAGGAATTGTTAAGGTTGTTGAGAAAGCAACCGGCTTTTTCAACAACCTGTTAGTGCCAGACGAACCACAGAAAAGCCGCGGCCGGGATGACGGCCGCCAGGGTAAAGGGTATGCCGATGCGCATGAAGGTCGGGAAGTCCACCGGGTGGCCTTCTTTCTTGAGCAGGCCGCAGGCCACGATGTTGGCCGAGGCGCCGATCGGCGTGACGTTGCCGCCCAGGCTGGCGCCGATCAGCAGTCCAAACAGCAACAATGACGGCTCGATACCCAGGTTGACGGACACCGCCTGGGCCACCGGCAGCATCGCCGCCAGGTAAGGCACATTGTCGATGAAGGCCGACAGCAGCACCGAGACGCCGACCATGACCAGGAAGCCGAACAGCAGGTTGGAGCCAATCAAGCTGGACAGGAAGACGCTGGCCGCCTCGATCCAGCCGGCCGCGGTTAGGCTGGTCACCAGGACGAAGATGGCCATCAGGAAGAAGGTGGTATCCCAGTCCACGCCGCGGATGTTGCGCCGCAGACTGGCCTTGTTGGCGAATTTCTCGTATAAGAGGGCAATCAGGCCGAAAACCAGGCAAACCAGCCCGGGAATGTTCGGTATCAGGGCTGTGCCAAGGCGGCCGGTAGCGTCGAAGGCGCCGAAGAAACGGCTGTAGGCCGACTCCGGCACGAAAGAGGCGCCAGCCAACAGGAAAATAAGCGCCACCAGCAGGATAGTCGGCACCCAGCTGGAAACCTTTTCCTCAAGGTCGATCTCTGGTTTCTGGCGAAATTCCCGAAACAGGAAATACAAGACCAGGAAGGAGACCAGCGCCCCCAGTTCGATGGCGAAAAAGATGGATAGGCGGCCCTTGTAAATGAAGAAATCGAAGAAATTCATGCCGGTATAACCGCCCAGCAGCATACTGGGCGGGTCGCCGATTAAGGTGGCGGCGCCTTGCAGGTTGGATGAGACGGCGATGGCGATCATGATGCCGACCGGATTGAGCTTGAGTTTCCTAGCCAAGGCCAGGGCGATCGGCGCCACGATCAGGACGGTGGCCACGTTCTCGACGAAGGCCGAGATGATGCCGGTCATCAGGCAGATCAGCAGCAGCGAAACGGCCGTGTTCGGCGACTTGAGCACGATCAGTTCGGCCAGCCAGGCCGGCACCTTGCTCTTCATGAAGACGTCGGCCAGGAAGAGCGTCCCGACGAAAATGCCCATGACGTTCCAGTTGATGGCCTCGAAAGCCCAGGCCACGGTGCGTGAAAAATCGCCGATTTGGATGGCTTGAACAGCGATGGCCAGCAGGGCGGCGACTATGGCCACCAGGGTACGCTTGTCGCTCTTGAAAACGAACAGCAGATAAGCGCCGACGAAGATGCCGAGCGACACGAATTTCCAGGGCATGGTAGATCCTTTCAGCGGCCGTGAGGCGCAGTGCTGATCGTATAATAAGATTGGCCGATAGGCAAGCCGGCCTGGTCGCGCGACCCCTATCCTTCCCCTTTTGCGCTTTTTTGAGTACTATTGAATTTATGCAGGCCAAGCCTGACAAGGAGACGCCATGGCCACCGACAGGGCCGTACTGGAAAACTACATGCAAGCCGCCGGCCTCAAGTACACGCTGCGCGACGACTACATCCATACCAGTTTCGCCACCGACGTCTACCGCAACCAAGATGGCGGTTCGGCCCTCTTCATGGTAGTGCGGCTGGAAGAGGACGGCGAGTACATCAAGGTACTGGCGCCCAATCTCTACAACTTCCCGGCGGCGGCGCCCAACGCCCAGACGGTCTTTCGGGTGCTCTTAGGCATCTGCTGGCGCACCAAGTTGATCAAGTTCGAGTACGACGAGCAGGACGGCGAGATCCGCGCCCTGGTCGAATTTCCGCTGGAGGACGCCGCCCTGACCCAGAAGCAGTTCCTGCGTTGCCTGAATGGGCTAGTCCAGATCGTCGACGAGTACCACCCGGCCATCCAGTCGGCCATCGAAGGCGGCTCTGGTTCGCTGGACGAGGCCGAGCAATTTTCCGATATCATGCGCCGCACCGAGCGTCTGTACAAGGCTGCCGGCATACTCCGCGACCACCAGGCGGAAGTGTCGAGCGCCGATCTTTGGTTGGAGGAATAATGTCCCGTTACGATAAATATTCGGATGACGCCCTGCGCGTACTCAAGACTACCCAGGAGCTGACGCTGGGCCGCAACAAGCCGGAAAGCGGCCCCGGCGAACTGGCCGAGGCCCTGCTGCTGAGCGCCTTGCCGGAAATCGTGGCCATTGCCAGCGCCAACAACGTGGTAATCGACGAGCAGCGCTTGCGCGCCCTCAACGATGGCCAGGCGCCGCTCGACCGAGACCCGATGCTCGATGAAATCAGGCCGGACCAAGCCAGGCGCAAACCGATCCGCCTGTCGGCCGACTTCCGGGCCATGCTCGACCAGGCCGAAAAGCTGGCCGGCGGCCGCCTGGTGGAACCGTCGCACCTCATCCGGGCCGGTTGGCCGCTTCTGCAGGCCGACATCGCCCCCTTCTTCAAGGCCACCGCCGCTCCGGACCTGCCGATCGAGCCGGCCGACATCCAGCTGCCGGAGCAAGCCGGCCCGACCAGCCAAAGCGACTCCGAGCAGATCCTGCTGCGCTTCGGCCGCGAGCTGACCGGGCAGGCCCAACCCTGGCCCTTTTACGGCCGGGCGGCCGAGCTGGACCAGCTGGTCACCACCCTGCTCAAATTCTGGAAACCCAACCCGCTCTTGATAGGCGAATCCGGCGTCGGCAAGTCGGCGCTGGTGGAAGGGCTGGCCAACCGCATCGACTCCGGCAAGGTGCCGCCCAGCCTGGCCGGCAGCCGGGTCTTCGAGCTGCGCTTGAGCCAGCTAATCGCCGGCACCAGCCTGCACGGCGCCCTTGAGGAAAACCTGAACATCATCCTGGCCGCCCTGGACGGCCTGAGCGAGGCCATCGTCTTCATCGACGAGATTCACCAGATCGTGCCGGCCTTTGCTAACAACCCGATCAGCGAGGTGCTGAAGCCGGCGCTGTCCTCAGGCCGGCTGCGCTGCATAGGAGCTACCACCAGCGCCGACTACGCCCGCTACCTGGAGAAGGACACCGCCCTCTTGCGCCGCTTCCAGACCGTCCTGGTCAAGGAACCGGACCGGGCCACCGTGCTGCAGATCCTGCGCGGCGTGGCGCCCCAGCTGAAGGCCCACTACAGCCTACAGATCGACGACGGCTTGTTGGAGGCCACGGTCGACCTGGCCGGCCGCTACCTGCCGATGCGCCGCTTCCCGGACAAGGCGCTGGACATCATCGACCGGGCCGCCGCCCGCAGCGCCTTCGGCGGCGAGACTAGCCTGCGGCCCAAGATGCTGGAGCTGGCGGTGCGCGAGGTGGCCAACGTGGTCACCGACATCAAGACCGAACAGGCCCACGCCCTGCCCGCCCTGGAGGCGCGGCTGCGCGAGGCCATCCACGGCCAGGACGAGGCCATCGACCAGCTGGCCAGCGCCGTCCGGGTGGCCAAGCTGCGCTTGAACGGCGACGACGGCCGGCCGGATGGGGCCTTCCTGTTCACCGGCCCGACCGGCATCGGCAAGACCGCCCTGGCGGTCCGCCTAGCGCGCGAGCTGTCCGGCCGCAACGACTCGCTGTTCCGCATCGACATGAGCGAGTTTTCCGACGCCCACACCGCCGCCCGCCTGCTGGGAGCGCCGCCGGGCTATATCGGTTACGAAGATTCCCCGCTGTTGACCAAGGCGGTGCAGACCTGCGCCGGCGGCGTCCTGCTGCTCGACGAGCTGGAGAAGGCCCATCCCCAGGTGCATCGGCTGTTCCTGCAGGTGCTGGACGCCGGGCGGGCCACCGATTCCAGTGGCCGGGTGCTGTCCTTCGCCGGCATCACCATCATCGCCACCTGCAACGTCGGCAACTCCGGCGGCCCGGCGGTCGGCTTCGACAGTACATCCCGGCGCGGCGACGGGCGGGTGCCGCTGTCGGCCCTCAAGCAGGCCTTTCCGCTGGAGCTGCTCAACCGCTTCGACGCCATCGTACCCTTCCGGGCCTTAACCCGGGCCGACTGCGCCTACATCCTAACCGAGATGCAGATCCGCGACTCCAACGCCAACCTGGAGCGGATGCACCGCATCCGGCTGGAGTTCAGCCCGGCGGCCATCGAGGCCATTCTGGATGAGGGCTACTCGGCCGAGTTCGGCGCCCGCCACCTGCAACGCGCCTTCCGCAACCTGGTGCTGACGCCCTTGGCTGCCGCCCTGGGCAAGGCGGCCATGAGCGGCTCTTGGCTGGTAGACCGCCAAGCCGGCCACACCAGCTTCCAGCCGCTGCCTGCCCCGGCGCTGCTGGCGCCCGCCGCCAACCTGGAACTTAATCCCCAGGAACGCCCGCCACGGCGAACGACGCGCAGCGGCAAGGCCTGACGCCGGCCGCTCGCCTCGGCGCGGCAAGAAAGCAACCGGCTTTTTCAACAACCTGTCAGTCGCGCAGGTCGGCCAGGAGGGCGTTCAGGCGCTGGGCGGCCCGGCCGCGGTGCGAGACCTGGTTCTTCTGGCCGTCGCTCAGCTCGGCCACGCTCTTGCCCAGGTCCGGCAGCCAGACTAGCGGGTCGTAACCGAAGCCACCGCTGCCTTGCGGGGCGCCCAGCAATTCGCCGTCGCAGGTTTCCTGAACGCTGAAGACGCGCTGCGGGCCGACGATCAGGCACAGACAGCAGACGAAGCGGCACGAGCGCCGCGACTGCGTCGCCATTTCGGCTAGCAATAGCCGGTTGCGCTCCGCGGGGGCTAGTTCCGGCCCGCCGTCGCTGCCATAGCGAGCCGACATAATACCGGGTCGACCGTCCAGGGCATCGACGCACAGCCCGGAATCGTCGGCCAGCACCGGCCGCCGCAGGCTGTGCCAGAGGGCATCGGCCTTCAGCCAGGCGTTACCGGCAAAGCTGTCGGCATCCTCGATAACGTCAAAGTTGTTCAAACCGGCATCGGCCGGCGTCCGCAGAGTCAGGCTGGGGAAAAGGGCCTGCAGTTCCAGCAGCTTGTGCCGGTTGTTGGTGGCGACATGGACTATCATGTCGCCATGCTATCGGCGCCAGACCCCATCGTCAAGCTAGGCTTGACGCTCAAGCTAGGCTTGACGCTCAAGCTAGGCTTGACGCTCAAGCCGGCTGCCCCATGCTGCGGCGCAAGCGCTCCAGACCGCTGTCCACCGTAGCCTTGCTAACGCCAAAGAGACGGGCGATTTTGGTATTGGCCACATTCAGGCGTAGCCGGGCCAAGTCGCGGCTGGCCAGGTCGCGGCTATGCAGAAAATGGACCAGGCGGTCCTGGATATGCTGCCGCTTGTAGGCATCGGTTTCCCTGGCCAGCTGTCGATGGTACAGCTGGATAAAAACCCAGCTACTGTTCCGGGCCTGCTGTCGCGATTCGCGGCGGGCTTGCACCCTGGATGCCTGCTGCCGCACCTGCTGAACCTTGCCTAGTAAGTCTAGCGGGTCATGGCCCAGCCGGTCGGCGATGCGCAACACCTCGTCATCGGCGATCTGCAAGGCGGTCTTGACGCACAGGAAGAGCACGCGTTGGCAAAAGACCCGCTGGTCGCGCGGGCGGCCGATCGGCCGACGCTGACCCGCCGGACAGCCAGCCGCCATGGCTGACCGCACCGTGGCCGCTGCCGTCGTTTTCGCTACCAGCTCGGGCGCATCCGGCGCGGGCCAGGACAGGCAGCGCTCCCTATCGGCCGCGTTGAGCACCTGCAGCACCTCCTTCTGGCGCGCGGCCTGCCGACGCATGCTCAAGGCAATAAAACGCAGGGTCGTAGCCAGGTAAGCCTCAAAGCTGGAGCCTTGATCTTCGTAGCGCTCAATGACGCCGATAATCCGTTGCCAATACAAGGCAAAGGCTTCGCCGACTTCATCCTCGTCCTTGAAACCATAGCGGCGGGGTTGGCCGTAAACGGCGCCGGCCACCTCCTTGATAAAGGTCTGGCTGTCCAAGCCGCTGCCCCGGTGTGAGGTATACAGGGAATTTAAATCGCTGCTCATGGCTGACTCCTTTAACTAACTGGCTGGTATAATTAGACCAGATCATTGTCAGGCAAAAAGTAGCAAGGAGCGTGCCAAATCGAAGACGAATCTAGTTTAGTACCAATCCAGCCCAACGCCTTCGCTCACGGCGGACACTGGAATCCATAACTGATTGTTGTATATGATTTTAGTTGAGGGAATTAGAATCATGGCGACCAGGGGCTTGCGGCTTCCCTTATCCCACCGTCCAGAGCGACTGCCGCGGGTTTTGAATCCCCCGTCCTTGTTACATTCGGTTACCTTAACAGGGTGTTGAAAAACGCGGATGCGGCTTTTCAACACTTCAAAAGCCGGTACAATTACGCAGCATAGCGCAAGCTATGCGAGGAATTGTTAAGGTTGTTGAGAAAGCAACCGGCTTTTTCAACAACCTGTTAACTAGGAGTCGGTCGGGCTTTGGAACGCGAAGACTGATTGCCAGGAAAAATTGAGAAACAAATCTGGAGAATCCAGAATCTCGGGATATTTTTCACGCGGCTTCTCAGCGGCTAGCTGCTGGCGACGGCTGACGCTGCGGGTTGGGCGGCCGCTTCCGCAAATTCCGGCAAAAAGGCAGCGATGATGCGCGGGCGCAATTCGTCGTAGCGCGCGCTCAGATGCAGGCCCGCCGCCAGGCGATGACCGCCGCCGCCAAACTGGCTGGCGATGGCCGCCACGTCGATCCGTTCCAGCGACCGGAAGCCGACGGTGCATTCGGTGGCCGTTTCCTGGCGGATGACGACGGCCGCCTCCATGCCTTCGATAGTCATTAGCAATTGGTACAGCAGGTCCGAATCGCGGCCGGCCAGGCCGAACTCCTCCTGGTCGGCCAAGGTCAGCCAGGTAAGCAGCAGGCGGCCGCCAAAATGGGCCTCCGTCCGCCCCAAGGCCCGGGCCATCAAGTGACGCGAAGCCAGCGACTTGCCGCCGCTCATCTGATAGAAGGCGGCCTTGGGCGACGCTCCGGCCGCCACCAACCGGCCGACAGCGTCAAAAACCGCCTGGCTGGCCTGGTCCAGATGCCGAAAGAAACCAGTGTCGGTGCACAGGCCAAACAGCAGCCATTCCGCCTCGGCCCGGTTAGGCACCTGGCCGGCGGCCTCGATGAGCCGTTGCACCATAAGAGTCACCGCCGGCGCGGTCGGATCGATGCACAGTAGCTCAGCGACTGGCGAGGCGCCGCGGTGATGGTCGATAAAGGCCAAGGCCAGGCCGGCCGGCAGCGCCGGCTCAGCCAGACCAGTCCGGCTAAGGGAGGAGCAATCGACCACGATGGCGGCCGAACCGGGCGGCAGTTCAGCCGGCAGGCTGGGCAGAAACTGGCTGGCATAGCCATTGATCTCCGTTTTGCCGAAGGGACCGGCCGAAACCAGGCTGCAAGTCTTGCCGCGCCGCCTCAGGAAGGAACCCAAAGCCAGTTGGCTGCCAACGCAATCGCCATCCGGTTCTTTGTGCCCAATCAGCACCAGATGGCGGTGTCGGTCTATGAAAGCCAGAAGTTCGCTATACATGGTATCGGGGTGCATGGGTCTCCATTTGGCAGGCGCGTCTATTGCCAAAGGCGCCAGCCACGCGCCGCGCCTCAAGCGGCGGCAGGTCGGTCAGCGCCTTGGTTTTGAAGAAAAATAACGCAGCCGTTCAGAATTCGAGGGTCAAGGTATCGCTTTGGAAACGGGTGCCAGGATCGCCGGACAGGAAGCCCCACGAACTGTGCGAATAGGAGCTATGCACGTACAGCTTAACGTGGTGGACGGTGCGGTCGGGATTGTAATAGACCACCAGATACGGTACCGAAGTGTCGTTCAGACGGATAAGCGAAGCCTTGCCGCCGGCCACGAACCAGCTCATGGGAAGGTAGGCGTCCGCCGTACCGGTCGCGCCGCGCCGGTAGACGACCCGGTAGCCTTGGGCGTGGGTATAGACCCGGATGGCCGTCAGGCGCAAGGGATAGAGGGTGGCCGGTGAACGGATAGTCGTTCCCGGGTCGAGCCCGTTATTGCCATCCGCCTGGGCGAAGAGCGGCGCCGCGGCCATCACCATAGTCATCATACAGACACCGAGCATCAGACGCTTCATAAGTATCCTCCATATCAAGCCGGCAGAATGGCGCTGACGCGCCGGCCCGTTCAAGCCCTGAACGAAGCGCCAAGGCCAGTATAATGGCTGATGGGCGAATACGCAAGATTCAGCGTACATCTTTTTGTTGTATCTCCGTCCATAGCATGCTATTTTAAGAGCATGACGGTCGAATTCCACTTCTACGCTATATATGTCCTGGCCATGCAGGCCGGCTTCGAGGAGTCCGAGGCTTGGATACTGGCCAATGCCTCCCAGTATATCGACGCCGCCATCCGGCCGCTGAGCTTTGCCGCTTCCGCCCGGACCATCACCATCGGTCCGACCCAGAATTACCAATTTTGGGATGAAACGGTCTGCGCCGCCATCTACCAACCCTTCCATTTTCTACCTGGCGACGCGGCCGATATCCAGCGGCAGCGTCTCGACGGCAGCCTGAATTTATATAGCGTTTCAGCCAATGGCACGCTGGCCAAACAGCTCCTGGTCGAAGCCTTACACAGTAACGACCTGTACCGTATCGGCATCGCCCTGCACAGTTTTGCCGACACCTGGGCGCACCAGAATTTTTCCGGCCGCAACGAGGCCTGGAACGACTTGACGCGGCTCGGCGGCCAGGACTGGATGGGACTCCGCCTGCCGGCCGCCGGCCACCTGCAAGCCTTGACCGCGCCGGACGAGCCGGACCGGGTCTGGCAGGACAAGCGGCTGAAGCCGGATTACGCCGTCATCCGGAACCACCAGCGTTTCCGCCAGGCCGCCGGCAAAATCTACCGCTACCTGTGCCTCTTTCGGAAACGGAGCTACGGGGATGAAGACCAGATACTCGATCGCCTGGAGCGAATCTGGCGCAAGCCGACCCGGGACGAGCGACTGACCGATTACGTCATCGACTGGCACCTGCCGGCCTGGTCGGCTAGTGACTGGCAGGCGGCCGCCGGCGTTCCGGCCAGCCGCCAGACGGCCGGGCAATTCCTAGGTTACAGCCAGGCCGGCTGGCTTAAAAGCCGGCTGGATGAGCTACTGGACGGCGAGGCCGGCGGGCCGCCCATCGTCGTGGACAGCGGCTTTTTCCAGACCGACTTGTATCGCTGGCAGGAGGCGGCCAACGAACATCGGCGGCAGGCGCAGCGTTTGATGGCCGAGCGGGGCTTGGCATGAGGCGCTCTCCCTCTCCCCACCGCCGCCGCCGGCTTCTGACGGCGCTATTGCTGGTCGGGCTCGGCGGCCTTGGCCTGGCGGGCTGCCGCAGCCAGGCGCGCTTGGGCGAAGGCTTGGCTATCGAACAGCTGCTGCCGGCCGACGCCGCCTTGTACCTGAGCCTGAATCAGGCCCAGATGGCCGTTTTCCTGCCCGCCTGGCTGGCCGCCAACCAAGCGCCCGCCTCAGGCCGCGGCCTGGCAGACGGCTCGGCTGACAGCACGGCATACCTCGCCGGGCAGCTGGCCGGCTACCGCGCCCTGCTTGAACCCCTGATCAGCCGTAGCGACCGCCTGGTTCTGGCCATCAGCCTGGAGCGGCTGGAGCCCAGCCTGGAGTTGGACGCGGCCGCCGAAGTACCAACGCCGGCCACGGCCGCCAGCCCCGGGACAGCCACGCTCTACGCCGTCGCCCACGGCAAATACCCGGCCAGCCTATTCAACCTGGCGCTGGCCTTCGATTCGGCCTGGCTGAAAAGCGGCCGCGCCTGGCAACACCGAGCCAGCGGGCTGCAGATCCAACCTTGCGGCAATGAACTGCTACTGATTAGTAACGGCGCTATCCAGACCCTGGCGGCCGCCTTGGACCAGCCGGGCGCCCATCCGATACCGCAGCGCTGGCTGACAGCCTGGGCAGCCGACCTGGCCGTCTACGTACCCGATCCGCTGGGCAAGCTATTGTCCAGTCTACCGCTGGACCCGGCCGACGTCCCGCTTAATGGCCTGCTGATCAACGGCCAGCTGGCCGCGGACGGCCGTTATGCCATGTTCATGGGTTTTGAATTCGAGACAGCCGCCTCCGCCCGCCTGCTGACTCCGGTCTGCCGCCTGTTCTTCTATAGCCTGGTTCACCAAGCCTGGCCGCAAGAGGCCGTATCCATACTACAGACCAGCGCCTGGACGGTCGACGGTCCGGTGGTCGCGGTCAGCGGCTTTCAGCTGGAGGCGTCAGCCACTGCCGGCCTGTTGCACCTGATACCCTGAAGAAGGAATAAATAGATGCCGAAAAACCGCACACCCTTGCAGGAACTGGCCAGCGCCATCGAGCGGCAACTGCCGCCCAGCCAGGCCGAACGCTCCCGCCTGTGGATGGAGATGGCCGCCAATCACCTGGAGCAGCCCGGCAGCCTGATCGACGAGATCTGCGCCTACATGGAACAATTCATCGAGGCTTCCGGCTATCCGGCCGGCCCGACTTGGGCCTTGGTCATCAAAGGCTGGAAGAAGCTGAAGCACGGCGAAAACGAAGCCGCACGCCAACTACTGCAGCAGGCCTATGAAACCTTTGAGGAATGGCATGACCTGAAAGGCCAGACCCGGGCCCTCAACGGCATCGGCGTCATCAACCTGTACAACAACCTGTTCGACCATGCCCTGGAAGTGCTGATGCGGGCTCGGCAGCTGGCCGTGTCCATCGGCTGGGCGGAAATGACTGGCGTCATCGATTCCAATATGGGGCTCGTGTACCTCAAGCTAAACCAGCCGGCCGAGGCGGCGCGCTGCCTGGAGGCGGCCAAGGCCAGCCCGGAAATCGCGCCCCTCAATCTGACGGTCATCGATTCGCACCTGGCCACGGCCTGGGCCGAACTAGGCCGGGAGCAGGACGCCGAAAAACTGCTGCTCGATACCCTGGCTTATTGCCAGGCCAAGGGCTTTGACATCAGCGGCATCGATGCCCGCGGCCGCTACGGCCGGCTGCTGCGACGCACCGGGCGGCACCAGGACGCCATGGTGGCCTTCGACGCCGCCCTGCTAGCGGCCCGCAGCCTGGACAACAAACGGCTGATCGTCGACTACGGCATCGAGCTTGGCATCAGCCAGACCGAGACCGGCCAACTAGAGGCCGCGGCGACCAGCCTGAGCGAAGCCTGCGCCTTGGCGGACAGCCAAAACTTGCCGGCCGAGAAGAGCCGCGCCCTGCAGGCATTGGCCACGGTGCATCAACGCTCCGGCGCCTGGCAGTTGGCCTGGCAGGCCGAGCACGAGGCCGCCGAGCTGGCCGCCCGCGCCTTCAACGAAAAGGTTTCCGGCCAGGCCGCCAGCGCCGGGGCGGAGCGCGCGGCGTCGGAATCGGCCGCCTCCAAGGTCCAGATGCGGCAGCTGTCGCTGATCGCCGAGATCGGGCGCGAGATCGCCGGCGCCATGGACCTCGAGAGCATCGGCCGTTTGTTATACAAAAATATCTCCAGCCTGATGCCGGCCGACGGCTTCGGCCTGGCGCTCTTCCTGCCGCGCACCAACAGCCTTGATTTCGCCTTTTTCATCGAGGACGACGCGGTCATCCCGCCCTTTACCCTGTCGAGCAACGCCGGCAACAGCCTGGCCGCCTACTGCGTCCGCACCGGCCAGGACCTGCGCATCGGCGATATCCACGGCGAGTACAAAAAATACGTCACCGATATACAGTCGAGCAAGCCTGGCGCCGACCCGGTGCGCGCCATCCTGTACTGCCCGGTCCGCCACAAGGACGCCATATCGGCCATCATCACCGTGCAGAGCCATCGGGCAGGCGCCTACGAGCAGCATCACCTGGAAATCCTGCGCGCCGTCTGTTCGTACGTGGCTGTCGCCCTGGAGAACGCCCGGCTGTTCGCCGAGATCAAGACCGTGGCCGGCACCGACCCGCTGACCGGCGCGCTCAACCGGCGCCGCTTCATGGAAATATTCACCGCCGAGGCCGATCGGGTCCGGCGCTACGGCAGCGACTTGAGTTTCGTCATCTTCGACCTAGATTTCTTCAAGAAGGTCAACGACGGCCACGGCCACGCCGCCGGCGACCTGGTTCTGAAGGCCGCCGCCGACCGCGGGGCCAAGGCCCTGCGGTCCACCGACATCATCGCCCGCTACGGCGGCGAGGAGTTCGTCCTGCTACTGCCCAATACCGGCGTGGACGGCGCCATGATCGTGGCCGAGCGCATCCGGCAATCCTTCTGCGACAACCCGGTCATCCTACCGAACGGCGCGGCCATCGCCTTCTCGGCCAGCTTCGGGCTAACCGGCTTCTGCCCGGCCGACAGCTTCGACAGCATGGCCGGCCGGGCCGACAAGGCGCTGTACTTCAGCAAGGATACCGGCCGCAACAAAGTAGCCAAGGAGCGCTGCCCGAGCGATGGCGCCCTCGACGGACTCGGCCGGCGGCGGATATGAGGCCGGCCGTTCAGCCAGCCGTCACTGCAAGCTCAAGGTAGCCGGGAAGGACAAGCCGGCCGGATCTTCGGCGTAGGAACGGAAATAGGCGAAGCGCCCGGCCAAAATGCGCAGGAAGGCGCAGGCTTGGCCGTCGGTTGTCGCCTGAGCCTCGGCCAAGGCCGGGCTGGTCCGTCCGGCTGGCCAGGCGGTAACTAAATAGTAATCGGCGTACTCCAGGACGCGCACATCATAGCTGACCACTTGGCCATCGCCGGCCAGCTCGGTAGTCAGCCCGGTAATCAGCAGTGAACGGACGGCGTTCGGCGCGGCGCAGTCGCCGGGGCCGATGGCGGCCGGCAGCTGGAGCGGCTCAATCAGATACCAGACCGGCACGATGAAGGCATCAGCGCCGGACGGCGTGCCATCCGGCGCGGCCCCCGGCAGCAAGTATTCGGCATACCAGGCCAGTTGGCGGTTACCCGGAAAAACCGACAGACCGTGGACAAGGTTGTTGCCGCGCAGCAGGATGGCCTGGCCGGGGCGGGACAAACCGGCCGGCAACGCGCCGGTCGCGGCCAGCGGGGGCGGCAGCGCCGCCCCGCCGACGGCTGCGTCCGTCCGGCCGGCCGGCCAGACCGCATCAAGCAGCCGGCTGAACCAGCCGCCACCCCCGGCCTGGCAACCGGCCAGCCCCAGCGCGCTGGCCAGACCCAGGACCAGCGCCGGCCACGGCACCCGACCGCGGGGCCGCCCGGCCCGGCGCGGGGCCGACCGCCCACTAGGGTAGTTGACCGGCCGACCGTGACGCAGCTGGCCGCGGCCAAGCTTCACAGCTTCACCAAGCGGTAGTCCCGGCTGCCCAGGCCGATGGCCTGGCCGTATTCCAGCTGAATTTCCGGCTTGGTCTGCGGATGCAGTTTGGTAAATTTGTCATCACCGGCCGCCGCCTTGCCATCCAGGGCCGAGCCGGGCCAGACCGGGGCGGCCTTGACCAGGTCGAAGGCCGCCTGGTCGATGGCCACCGGGTCAGTCGATGCCAGGAAGCCGATATCCGGCACCAGCGGCACGTCGCTCCAAGGCACGCAGTCGCACAGCGGCACCACGGCGCGCACCACGCTGATATACAGCGTCCGCCCGGCCTTACCGTTCAGGGCCGCCAGGGCGTACTCGACCATCTTCTCGGTGAACTCGGCGATGCCGACCTCCCAGTTCATGGCGATGGCGTGCGGCCGGCAATGCGCCAAGCACTCGCCGCAGCCGATGCAGCGCCCACCGTCGATGACGGCATAGGCCTTTTCGGACAGGCTGATGGCGGCGGCCGGGCAGTGCTGGACGCAGAGGCCGCAGGCGATGCACTTTTTATCGCGCACCTGGAAGGTAACGCAGTGTTGCTCGCGCTTGCCTGAGAAAGGGGCGCAGCCCATGGCCAGATTCTTGATGGCGCCGCCGAAGCCAGCCATCTCGTGGCCTTTAAAATGCGATAAAACGATCATGCTGTCGGCGTCCAGGATGCCGCCGGCGATCTTGGCTTGCCGGAAGTGGCGGCAGGCCGCCGGCAGGTCGACCGGGCGCCAATCGTTGCTTTTAAGGCCGCAGGCGATCAGGACCGGCGCGCCGCAGGTTTCGGGCACGAAGCCGTGGGCCGAAGCCGTGGCCAGGTGGTCGACGGCGTTGGAACGGCTGCCCTTGTACAGGGTGTTGGTGTCGGTGAAGAAGGGATGTCCCTGGCACTGGCGCACGAAGTCGGCGGCGGTGCGGGCATGCACCGGGCTGATGTAGCCGTCGTTGCCCATCTCGCCGAAATGCAGCTTGATGGCGCACAGGTCGGCGGCCTGCACCGCCTCGGGGAAATCATGCTTGAGCTGGGCGAACAACCGGGCCAGCTTGGCCACGGTGCTGGCGCCGGCCGCTGTGGACCGGGCATCGATGAAGTAGACGGGAACGGACATGCTGCCTCCTGGAGCGCTTGCCGCGACGCGGGCCGGTACAAGGTCCCGGCGACGGGAAAAACGGCCGGGGCGCGGCGCGCGACCGGCCCGGCCAGAATCAAGTAGATCAGCGGCCGACCGGCGCGGCGTAGACGGCGAACTCCTCAACGCCATCGACGCCCAGCAGGCGGTCGAGGCTGTCTTGACGGTACGAGCCGAGGGCGCAGGCGCCCAGCCCCAGGGCGGTACAGGCGCCATACAAAGCCTGGCCGACATGGCCGGCGTCGAGCAGCACCAGCTTGGCGGCCGCCTGGACGTAACGCCACTCGGTCCGGTACGGCACGGCGGTCCAGACGAACAGGGCGGCGCAATTCCACAGCTGGCCGTTGACGGCCTCGTCAAAAGCGGCATCCAGGTCGAGGCTCCCGTCGCTGGCGTCGGCAGCGTCCAGCGCCACGGCCGAGCGCAGACACCACAGAGCGTGGGCCAGCGGGTCGTAGCGGTACAGGCCACTGCCCAGCCCGTCCACCCGCCGGATGTAGAGCAGGGTGTCCAAAGGATGGCGGCAGCCGCCGGACGGCACGGTGCGGAAGGGCGGCCGGCGGCTACCCTGGCTGGCCCACAGCAGATACGATAATTCCGGCAGGCTGAGCGACTCCGGCTTGAACTTGCGGCTGCTGCGGCGCTGGACGGTAGCCTCGCTGAAGGAGCCTTGGCCCAAGCCTTTCTTGTCCGGCGGCGGCAGGTCGACGCGGATGGCTGCCGCCGGCAGCGGCCGGACGGCCGGCGGCATCGGCAAACCGCGCTGTTGCGGACTGGAGTTCAGGGCCAGCCGCTGCCAGTTGCTGCGCAACAGTTCCCGGCCGGCCTGCAGCTCGACACGCAGGGCGGGGTCACTGAAATTTTCCAGCCCGAAAACCGGCTGGCCGGCCGCCACAGCGCCGTCGGTGGCCGTCGGCAGGCAGGCGGTCAGGTCACGCAGAAAATCGGCGACATCGTCGTCGGTGCTGTCCCAGCTGGTCATCCAGCGCACCGCGCCGCCTTCCCAGTCGTAGAAAAAGTGGCGCTCGCGCAGGGCATCAACCGTGGCGGCCGGGATGGTCACGAAGACGGCGTTGGTGTCCACCGGATAGCACAGGCTGAGGCCCAGGCGCTTGACGCCGTCAGCCAGGACGGCGGCCGTGCGGTTGGCGTTGCTGGCGTTGCGCCGCCACAGCTCGCCTGTCAGCCACGCCTCAAACTGGGCGGCGATGAAACGCATCTTGCTGGCCAGCTGCAGGCGGGTCTTGCGCAGGCGGGCGGTATCCGGCAGCCGGGCGACGACGCGCGGCGCGAATACTACCGCCTCGCCGAACATCAGGCCGTTTTTGGTGCCGCCGACGCAGACCACGTCGGCCTGGAGCCCGGCCGCCTCGGCCAGGCCGCAGTCCAGGCCAACTGCGGCATTGGACAGGCGGGCGCCGTCGATGTGCACCACCAGGCCATGCTGGTGGGCCAGGGCGCACAGGGCGTCCAGCTCGGGCCGGCTGTACAGGGTGCCCAGCTCGGTCGGCTGGCTGAGCGACAGCACGGCCGGCCGCGGCTTGTGCTGGTCGCTATAATCGTGGATGACCTGCCAGACCGCCTCGGGGCCGATTTTGCCGTTGACCGACCGCACGGGCACCAGCTGAGCGCCGGTGACGGCCGCCGGGGCGCCGGTCTCGTCCGCCAGGATGTGGGCGCAGTCGCTGCACAGCACGGCGTCGCCCTGGCCAGCAAAGCAGCCGATGGCGTAGACGTTGGCGCCGGTGCCGTTGAGGACGAAGCGTACCACCGCGCCTGGTCCGAAGAGAGCGGCCAGGGCAGCCTCGGCGCGGGCGGTGAGCGGGTCGCCGCCGTAGCCGACGGCGTGTCCGTGGTTGGCGGTGGCCAAGGCCGCCAGAATCTGCGGGTGGACGCTGGCGTTGTTGTCGCTGGCAAACCAGCGCCGGTCAGGCTGGTCCATCAGTCGCGCTTGCCGGTCAACTTGATGACGTGATAGCCGAACTGGGTCTGCACCGGGTCGGAGATCGAGCCGACGCCCAGGCCCTTACAGGCTGACTCGAAGGCTTGGACCATCTTGCCGGGGCCGAACCAGCCGAGGTCGCCCCCCGAAGATTTGGAGGGACAGGTCGAGAACTCGCGGGCCAGGCCGCCGAAATCGGCGCCTTGCTTGGCCTTGCGCGACAGATCCTGGGCCAGGGCCCGGTCGCTGACCAGAATGTGGCTGGCTTTGTATTCCATACTGTATTCCTTTCGGCCAGGCTTGCCACGGAGGGAAGCTTGGCGGTGAATTTAATGATAGGTTTTCTGAAACTCGGCGATGCGCTTGATGACTTCTTCCATTTTGGCGGTCGGCGGCAGGATGGTGGTCCGGAAATGGGCCGTGCCGGGTATCTGGCCGAAGCCGGTGCCGGGCACCACGCAGATGCCGGTAGCTTCCAGCAAGGCCATGCAGTACTCGTTGTCGGTCCGGCCGGCCGGCAGCTCGACGCAGGGGAAGGCGTACATGGCGCCGGCCACGTCGTTGCAGCGGATGCCAGGAATGGCGTTCAGGCCGTCCTGCAGCAGGCGGGCGCGCTGCTTGAGCTGGTTGAGGACGCCGTCGCGCTCGGCGACGTAGGCGGCATGGCTCGGCGAGCCGGTTACCGGCGGCTTGACCATGCAATAGACCGCCACCTGGCCCGGCAGGTTGGCGCAGAGGCTGACGCTCTGCAGCTTGAGAATCTGGGCGCTGACGTCGACCGGAATGTTGCGGATCTCGAAGTAGCCGCCGCGGTGGCCGCATTCGCCCAGGAAGCCCTTGCTGGTGGAATGGAAGCTGAACAGCGAGACGGTTTTTTCCTTCTTCTCCTCCAGCACCTTGGCGAAGGACACGAAGCTGTCGCCCTGGCGGTAGACGTTCTCCTGGTAGACCTCGTCGGCCAGGATGGCCAGGTTGTGCTCCTTGGCGAAGTCGATGACCATGGCGATATTTTCTTTATCGAGCACCGAGCCGGTCGGGTTGCCGGGATTGATGATGACGATGGCCTTGACCTTGACCTCGTAACGTTTGGCTTCGGCCAGCGACTCCTCGAGCATCTGGCGCGACAGTTTCCAGTCGTTGTGCTCATCGAGGTAGTAGTTGACCTGCTTGCCCTCGTACAGGGTGATGGTGGCCGAGTAGAGCGGATACTGCGGAATCGGCACCATGATGCCGTCGTGCGGCGAGGCGATGAGCATGCGCAGGGCGGCCTGGACGCCTTTGGAGGCGCCGTCGGTCAGGTAGACGGCGTCAGGGTCGGTGG
The DNA here is from genome assembly GCA_001829185.1 of Spirochaetes bacterium GWB1_60_80. Taxonomy (GTDB): domain Bacteria; phylum Spirochaetota; class Spirochaetia; order Treponematales; family UBA12059; genus UBA12059. Next base: position 112,797 of record MIAR01000023.1, on the reverse strand, counting down.
CGATGCCATCGCGGCGGTGGATGAAATCGGCCACGGCCTCGCGGATGAAGCGGACGCCTTTGCTCTCGGAATAGGCGCCCAGGCCGAACTTCGAGCCCTTGATGATGGCGCGGGAGGCCTCGATGGCGTCAAGCGGGAACAGGGCGGCGGCCTTCTCGGCCAATTCCGGGTACTCGCACAGCGCCAACACTTGGCGCACCCAGGTGAGCGGCTTCTGCTCCAGGGCCTGCGGGTTGCCAATATTGCAGTAAATGATGTCGCGGCCCTGCTTCTCCAGCTCCTGGGCCTTGGCCACGATCGGCCCGCGCACGGCATACTCGGTCTCGAGCACGGCCTTGCCCAGGTCCGCCAATTTGATAGCCATGATTTTCTCCTTTTTTGAGGCTGTCGCTAGCCAGAGCCAGTTCCAGGCCACAACCCGGATTTTAACACGGAAATGGCGGGTGGGGCAATCAGAACCAGCGGTACTACTCATCAGGTACAAGTCAACTTGTCCCCTCGACGCGGGGCGGGCATCCGGAGTACTCTTACAGCATGAAAGAACTGCAGCATACCGCCGCGCGGGCGGAACAAACCCTGATTATCGGCGTGCAGGACGAGACGACGCGCGATAACGAGGCCAAGAACCTGATGGCCGAACTAGCCAACCTGGCCAACACCCTCGGCATCGAGGTGGCCGACACCATGCTGGTCAAACTGCGCGAGCGCAACCCCGCCCTGCTGGTCGGCACCGGCAAGGCCGACGAGATCGTGGCCGCCGCCCGGGCGGCCGGCGCCGACTCGATCATCTTCGACCATACCCTGAGCCCGGTCCAGCAGCGCAACCTGGAAGAGTTGGCCGGCCTGTCGGTCTACGACCGCTCCGAGCTGATCATCAAAATTTTCGCCAGCCGCGCCCGCACCAGAGAAGCCAGCCTCCAAGTCGAGCTGGCCCAGCTGCAGTACAGCCTGCCCCGGCTGACCCATGCCTCCGGCGACCTCAACCGCCAGAAGGGCGGCCGCTACGGCACCAAGGACTCAGGCGAAACCAAGCTGGAGCTGGACCGCCGCCAGATCGGCCGCCACATCAAGGAAATCCAGGACGAGCTGATCGAGCTGCGCAAGGTGCGCGCTACCCAGCGCAAGCGCCGCGAACGGGTCGGCATCCCGCGGGCGGCCATCGTCGGTTACACCAACGCCGGCAAGTCGTCGCTCTTAAATCGCATCGCCAACGCCGATGTCCTGGCCGAAGACAAGCTATTCGCCACTCTCGACCCGACCACCCGACGCATGAACACTCGCTCCGGCACCCTGCTGTTGACCGACACCGTCGGCTTCGTGCGCAAGCTGCCGCACCGCCTGATCGAGGCCTTCAAGGCCAGCCTGGAGGAGGCCGCCGACGCCGACATCCTGGTGCACGTCCTCGATGCCAACGACCCCGAATGCGACCAACACTACCAGACCACCTGCCAAGTGTTGACCGAAATCGGCGTCGATACCGACCATCCCATCATCGTCTACAACAAGATCGACAAGCTGGCCGACCGTTCGCCGCTCGATTTCTTCGCGCGACGCCATCCAGAGGCCTTGTTCGTGTCGGTCAAGACCGGCGAGGGGCTGGATAAGCTGGTAGAGCGCATCGAGCGCGAGCTGTCCGCCAGCGAGCAGGAGATGGACTTGCGGGTGCCGATGGCCGATTACGCCTTCGTGTCGCTCTTGTACCGCGAGGCCACCGTGCTGTCGGAAAACCATGACGACGAGGCGGTCCTGATCCGGGCCCGCATACCGCAGCGGCTGGTCTCCCGGGCCGAGGCCTACCGGGCCTGAACTGCGCAGACGGCAGCGCGCCGCCGCCAGACAGCCGACAAAAAAGCCGGCCCCGAGGGGCCGGCTTTTTACAGGGCAACTGGTAATTATTCCTTGTCTTCCTTGACGTAATACTGCAGTAACTGAACCATGTAGTAAATCTTCTTGTAGATCTGGGTCAGGTGCTCCTTCATCGGCTTGCCGCTGACGTTTTCGATCTCGCGCCAATTGAGGATCATCTCGTGGTGCGGCTTGCTGAGGTCGTCGATCATGCCGCGCAAATGGCGCCCGATGGTGATCAGGTTAACGGCCGACTTATTGACGATGGCGGTGGCCATGTCGTTGGTATCCTTAAGCAGCTGGCGCAGGTATTTGCCGGCGTCCTTGTCGCGGTCGGCCTTGTTGACGGCATTGCGCAGCCGGCTGCCCATGTCGCCGTCGTCGGCCAGGTTGTCGTCGAAGCGGATGATCTGGTCCGACATATCCAGCATGACGTGGTAGCTGTCCGATAGCTGCTGCGACTGGATATTGGTGCCCCACTGGCCGCGGATAAGGAGCACGTCGACCAGCTCGCGGATGTCCTTCTTGAAATAATCCATCAGGTAGGCCTTCAGGTAATTGAGCGCCGCCGTCTGGATATAGCCGCCCAGCATTTTCTTGGCATAGACCAGGTTGGCCTTCTCGGTATAATTCTTCATGCGCAGGATGACGCTGGTGCCGAAAACCGCCTTGGATAGTTCCTCGATTTTGCTGGAGCGCCGCTCCTGGGAAATCTTCTGGATGAGCATGGTGGTCTGGTTCTTGATCTTGTCGATATACGGCTCGACGATGCGCTCGTTGGCCAGGCGCGGCGAAAAGAGCATATAGGGATCTTGCTTGACGTGGCGGACGACCTGTTCCAGGATTTGGCCTTTGCGGACCTCGGCCAGGGCCGGTATCAGCTTCTGCCAGGTATCGATCTGGATGACGTCGATATTCCGGTATTCCTTAAGAGCGCCAAAGATGCGCTTCCAGTCGGCCTCCAGGTTCAGGCTCATGAATACCTCAAGGAAATCAGCCATGTCGTCGGCGATATAGTCGGCCGAGATCGGCTCGAAGCGCGGGTTGTAGGCGAAGGAACGCTCGGTGATGTTGGCGTCGAATTTTTTGAGCAGGAAGTAAAAGTCGAAATTGGTAAAGTTGATGAAGGTCAAGAGGACATTGTAGGCGCCGTCGATCTGGGTGCTGCGTTCGGCGTCGATGGCGGCGAAGAAATTGATCATGTCGTGCTTGACTTGTTCCTGCAGATCCTTGGTGGCTTTGGTCTTGGACTGCTCCATGATATAGGGTTCGGTCAGGCGCTCCAGGATGGCCTTTTGTTCGGCGCCCAGAAAACTCTCGATGACGAAGGCCTTGAGGACACCGCTGGAGGCGGCGTTGTTGAGGCTGACCTGGGCCGGGGCGACCGTCTTGTAGACCTCGTAGAAAAACCGGGCCAGCCCGGGAAGAGCCTCAAAACTCTTTGGTCGATAGAATTTAAAGCGCGAGTGCGTCAGATCCTTGCCGAGCAGGCGCAGTTGCTTCTTGCGCTCGGCATCCGGGTCACCTCCCCCGAGGAATATATTAAACAGGCGCTGGAGAAAGCCTCCCCCCTCGCCTTTGGTGCCGGATTGCGGTTTACCGGGTGCGTCGAGCTTGTTTGCCATACCTGCACAGCTTACTATGCTCTGTGCCGCTGGTCAATAAGTCAGGCTAAATTATTCCAGCCCGCCAACCAACGTTAATTCGCCGGACAGAGCGCAATACCAGCCAGCGTCCGTGGTTAAAACCAGGCTGCCGTCGACGGCCACGCCATCCAGGCGACCGCGGACGGCCGGGCCATTGCCCAGACCAGGGCGGAATTCGACCGTCTGCCCGCGCCAGGCCAAGTGGGCCTGGACCACTTCGAGCCAATCTAGTCGGCCCCCGCACAAGGCGGCCAAGCTGTCCGCCAGGGCAGCCAGCAGACGACCGCGCTCCGGCGCCTGACCGAAGGCTTGGCGCAACGAGGTCGGCGGCCGGCGGAAGGCGGCCGCCGCGGCCGCACCGACGGTCACCGGTTCGATATTCAAGCCCAGGCCGCAAAAAACGGTATCGCCGGCGGCCTCGCAGAGCAGGCCGGCCAGCTTGCGGCCGTCCACCAGTAGATCGTTGGGCCACTTGATCTCAAGGCGACCCAGCTCGCCGGTCAGACATTGTTCCAGCGCCAGGCGCACGGCCGCGCCTACCAGCAGCGATGGCGGCGCCGCCTGGAATTCGGCCCGCGGCAGCCAGAGGGTGCACAGCAGGCTGGCTCCGGGTTCGGCCTGCCAGCGCCGGCCGGGTAGCCGGCCGCGGCCGGCGCTTTGGGCGTCGGCCAGCACGCCGCCGCGCCGGCAGCCGGCGGCACGCTGCAGACGGGCGTCGTCCATGGTGCTGGTCGTCGACGCGACCTGCCAGAACTTGAAATCGGGCCATGGCCAGGCGCCTGGTATCTGAACCGGCGGGACGGGCGGTGGCGGCGTCATGGCGCCAGCCCCTGAGCGGACTGGGACGGCGGACTGGCGGGGCGTATCATGGCGCTTGAGGCATTCCTGGGCGTGATTCTCATACCGGGCCAGTATGGCGCTTTTTGCCCAGTCCGGCTAGCGCCGCTTATCGGCTAGCGAACAAGCTGGCGGCGTCTCGGCTAGTCGGCAAGAATCCGACTTGACGCCTCCACCTGGCTGCGCTACAGTACTGGCTGTGCGCGCCCCGGCGATAGATCGGGCCGCGCCGGCGCCGTCTTCCGACAGACTCCAGGGGTTGTGGCAGGAACGCGGCCAGAAAGGATCATCCATGTGCGGAATCACCGGTTACACGGGGCCAAAGCAGGCCTCGCGCATCCTCGTCGACGGGCTCAAGCGTCTGGAGTACCGCGGTTACGACTCGGCCGGCATCGCCGTCCAAACTGACCCGGCCGACCAGCGAGCCAACGCTTTGACGGTTATCAAGCGCGTCGGCAAGATCGCCAGCCTGCGCCAAGCCGTCCCCAAAGACCTGAGCGGGCACTGCGGCATCGGCCACACCCGCTGGGCTACCCACGGCGAAGTCAACGAGGTCAACGCCCATCCCCACGCCGACGGTAGCAACCGCATTGCCATCGTCCATAACGGCATCATCGAGAACTACTTGTCGCTCAAGGGAATGCTGGAGCACGAGGGCATGGTATTCGCCAGCCAAACCGACAGCGAGGTCATCGCCCACCTGGTGGCCTACCATTATGACGGCGACCTGGAGGCGGCGCTCAAGGCCGCCCTCAAGCACCTCAAGGGCACCTTCGGCATCGGCTGCGTCTGCAGTCAGGAGCCCGGCCGCATCGTCGGCGCCCGCAACGGCAGCCCGCTGGTAGTGGGAGTCGGCGACGGCGAAATGTTCCTGGCTAGCGACGTCAACGCCATGCTGGCCCACACCAAGCGCGTCGTCTACCTGAACGACGGCGAGGTGGTCTCCCTCTGGCCGCATGACTTCCGCATCAGCGACGGCGACGACCAGAGCGTGGACCCCAAGATCGACCACGTCACCTGGGAGCTGGACGCCATCGAGAAGGAAGGCTTCGGCTGCTACATGGAAAAAGAGATTTTCGAGCAGCCGGACTCCATCGAGCGCGCCCTCAAGGGCCGCATGGATAGCGAGTACGGCCTGGCTAAGCTGGGCGGCCTGAACCTGTCCAAAAAGGAATTGCACGCCATGCAGCGGGTGCGCGTCATCGCCGCCGGCACCAGTTGGCACGCCGGCCTGGTGGGCTGCCACCTGGTCGAATCGATCGCCCGGCTGCCGGCCTTGGCCGAGCTGGCCAGCGAGCTGCGTTACCGCAACCCGGTGGTGGAACCCGGCACCCTCTACCTGTCGGTGTCGCAGTCCGGCGAGACGGCCGACACCCTCTACGCCATGCGCGAGGTGCAGCGTCGCGGCGGCACCGTGCTGGGCATCTGCAACGTGGTCGGGTCGACCATCGCCCGCGAGAGCGACGGCGGCATCTACGTCCACTCCGGCCCGGAGATCGCCGTGGCCAGCACCAAGGCCTTCACCAGCCAGCTGGCCGCCTTCTACCTCCTAACCCTCAGCCTGGCGCGGATGCACGACATGTCGCACCACGACGGCAGCCTCTTCCTGTCCCAGCTTAAGGCCATCCCCGGCTTGGTCAAGCGCGCCCTGGAACAGCGCGACCTCATCCAGGCCTTGGCCAAGAAATACTGCCACTGTAGCGATTTCCTTTTCCTCGGCCGCGGCCTCTTGTACCCCATCGCCCTGGAAGGCGCCCTCAAGCTCAAGGAAATTTCCTACATCCACGCCGAGGGTTACGCCGCCGGCGAGATCAAGCACGGCCCGATCGCCCTGGTATCGCCCCAGACGCCGAGCGTCTTCCTGGTGCCCAACGACCACCTGCGTGAAAAAACTATCACCAATCTGAAGGAGATCAAGGCCCGCGGCGGCCCGGTCATCGCCATCGCCAGCGAAAAGGACCTGGAAGTAGCCGCCATCGCCGACGACTTTATCCCGGTGCCGGACTGCGACAGCCGTTTCCAGCCCTTTACCATGATTGTGCCGCTGCAGCTCTTCGCCTACTTCTGCGCCCTGGAGCTGGGCCGGGACGTGGATCAGCCGCGCAACCTGGCCAAGAGCGTCACGGTAGAGTAAGCCGGTAAGCGGGCGGCCGCCAACCACCTTTTAAAAAAAACCGAGCCCGCCCTACCTTGACGGTGGGCGGGCTCTATTGCTTCGCAACCGCGCCCAGAAAACACCACCAGGGCGTTCCAAGGCGCGGTCTGGGCGGCAATTACGGAACGACGCGGGTGCCTTCGGTGCCGTCGACCGCGGCCTGGGCTTTCTCCAGGCTGGTGATGACGACCAGCTTGCCGCCCAGCTTGATGAAGTCGATGGCGGCCTCGATCTTCGGGCCCATCGAGCCGGCCGGGAACTGCTTGTCGGCCAGGTGCTTCTGAGCCTCGGCCACGGTCATCTTGTCCAGAACCTTCATATCGGGTTTCTTGAAGTTAATGGCCACCTTGTCGACCCCGGTCAGGATGACCAGCTCGTCGGCCTTGATCTGGCTGGCCAACAGGGCGCTGGCCCGATCCTTGTCGATGACGGCGTCGACGCCTTCCAGGCTGCCGTCCTTGTCGCGGCAGACCGGCACGCCGCCGCCACCGACGGCGATAACTACCTTGCCGCTCTTCAACAACTCGTGGATGGTCTCCTTCTCGACCACGTCCACCGGGATAGGGCTGGCCACCACGCGCCTAAAACCGCGGCCCGGGTCTTCCTTCATCACCCAACCCTTGGCCCCGCAGGCTTCCAGGTCGCCTTCCTTAAAATAAAGGCCGACGTACTTGGTGGGGTTCTTCATGGACGGGTCGTTCTTGTCGACCACCACCTGGGTGACCACGGTGACGACGTCCTTCTTGACGCCGGCCTTGATCAGCGCATTGTGCAGGCATTGCTGGATCATGTAGCCGATGGAGCCCTGGGTGTCGGCCACGATAACGTTGAGCGGCGACGGGGCGGCGCCGTTGCTGGAGCCGACCTCGTTGCGCACCAGGTGGACGCCGGCCTGCGGGCCGTTGCCGTGGCTGAGGACGACGTGATGGCCTTCTTTGATGAGGCCGACGATGGCCGCCATGCTCTTGCGGGTGTTGGCGAACTGCTCTTCGATAGTGCCTTTGGTGCCTTCCTCGATCAGGGCATTGCCGCCGAGGGCGACCACGATGGTCTTTGCGTGCATAGAAACCTTCCTTTTTACGCGAAGTGAGCCGACTGGCAGCCGGCTGACGGGGCGGTGATTATAGCCTGCAACGACCTAAAACGACTACTGTGTACCGACGCTCAGACTTGGCAACGGAAGGTTAGGCGCTGCAAGGGCGAGGGCCCGATAGACAGGCAGCAGGCCCGGTGGGCGGCCGTCGGGTAACCCTTGTGCCGGGCGTAGCCGTATTCCGGGTACAGCCAGTCGAAGCGAACCATGGCCCGGTCGCGGGCCACCTTGGCCAGGATCGAGGCCGCCATGATGGCCGGCACCAGGCTGTCTCCCCGGACGACGGTCCGGCAGCCGCCGGGCAGATCGGGCGGCCGGTTGCCGTCCACCAGCACCGGGCAGGCGCGCAGGTTGTCCGGCAGCCTGGCTTGCAGCTGCCGCCAGGCGCGGCGCATGGCCAGCAGGCTGGCTTGCAGGATGTTGATTTCGTCAATCTCGGCCGGGGTCGACCAGTCGATGGCCCACCAGGCGCGTTCGGCGATGACCGTGAAGGCCGCCTGGCGGGCGCCTTCTTTCAAGCGCTTGGAATCGTCCAGCAGGTTCAGGGGAAAATCCGGCGGCAGCACCACGGCGGCGGCGTAGACCGGACCGGCGAGCGGACCGCGACCGGCCTCGTCGATGCCGCAGACCGGCCAGGCCGACCAGTCCGGCGCGGCGGCGGCCGCGAACGGCGGCGCCGGGCCGTCAGGCCTCGGCCGCCCCGCGTCTTGCTTGCGTTTCATAGCCCTGTATGGCCCGATTGACGAACCGATTTTGGGCCGTGGGGCGCCGAGATCGGCCAAAAAGCGTGAAAAATCTCCCGAGATTCTGGATTCATCAGATTTGTCTCCCCATTTTCCCCGACCATCATTCTTCGCGTTTCAAAGCCTGACAGGCTCCTAGTATAGCATAGCGCCAGCGGGCTGTGTCAGCCAGCGGCCGACCGTATTGTCGCGCGCCGCCCGATAGGCTATGCTCGCCGCATGGACCTGACGTTCTACAAACTGCATACCGCCGGCACGGCCTGGCTGCTCATAGACAATAGCGCCGCCTCGCTTAAGGACGGCGCCTGGGATCGGGTTGCCCGCAGCCTGTGCCATCGACTGCACGGCGCCGGCGCCGACGGGTTGGTCGTCCTGGAACGCAGCCAGTCCGATACCATCGTCCGGCAATGGAGCGCCCGGGGCCGGGTCGGGCCAGCCAGCCCGGCGGCCCTGCTCTGCGCCGCGCGCTGGCTGTTCGACACCGGTCAGGCCGAAGGCGACAGTCTCCGGCTGCTGGGCACGTCCGGCTATAGCGAGCTAATCATGTTTGATTCCCAGGCCTTCGGCCTGCGGCTACTGACGGCCGCCGATTACCAGCCGCAGGCCGGGCTGCGCCGACCGACTCGCCAGGCCGGCAAGCTTGCCGCCGACAACTACGCCGGCACCGCCCTCCTGGACCTGGCTGACGGACGGCTGGCCGTCGACGTCCTGGACGGCCCCCTCCGCCGCCGGCCAGCCGGCAGTAGCCGCTCCGGCCAGCGCCAACCGGAAACGACCAGGGTCGAGCTCGGCGTCATCAGCCGGCAGCAGTTGACCATGCGCTGCACCGGTATCGACCCCTTGGCTGGCGCGGCCTGGTCGCTGGTGGTGGCCGGAGCCTGGGGTTTCTGCGAACCCGAGGTGGCCATCCGGCACGGCCAGGCCGACCTGGTAGCCTACAAGGCCGCCGACCAGTCGGTCTTCGTGGCCGCGCCGGTCGGCTATGCCCTGAAGGGCGAATCCTGGCAGCCGGAAACCGGCCCGAACGACCTAAGCCCGACAAACCCTTAAACCGGTCAGAAATAATCCACCCGGTAATCGGCTACCTTACGGAAGCCAAGACTTTCATACAAGCCGATGGCCACCTGATTGCGCCGCTTGACGAACAGGCTGGCCAGGCGGCCCCGTCGGCCGAGCTCGGCCAGCATCAGGCTCATCATGGCGCGGGCCACGCCCCGGCCGCGCCAGGTTGGCGCCACATACACGCCACCGATCTGCTCGCGGCTATAGCCGACGGCGTTGGTCTGAACCCGCCCGATGGCCCTTCCGTCCAGCTCGGCCAGAATAACCGTAAAATGGCGCAGGCTGTTCACCTGAGCCGCCCGGCACCATTCGGCGTTGAAGGCATGGTTAGCGGTGAGGACTTCCTCGCGGTCATAGGCGCAGGCCAGCGGCAAGAGCGCGGCCAAGTCGGTTGCGACCGCCAGCCGGACGGACAGACCCGGCAGCCGCCGCTCCGGGCGGGGAGCAGCCGCTACCGTTAACAACTCTTCCGGGTCGCCTTGCGCCATGGCGAAATAGTTGACGCCGACCTGGGGACGCCAGCCGAAGGCCGTCTCCAGCGCCTGGACCTGGTCGCGCAGGCCAATACAGGAATGCGGCCGGACCCGGCCATAGCCGCCCGGCCCGCCGGCGAAGGCGCGCAGGCTCTCCAGACTGGCCGGCTGGGCCAACGCCAGCGGGCTCAGGACCGGAAAAACCAGGCTGCTGGCCGAAAAAAGCACCAGTGAATCGAGTTGGCCGTTTCGGTCTCGCCCCATGGCCAGTAAGGTCTTCTGGCCGGTTAGAAAGCGTTTACCGAGACGGGCCGTCCGGACTTTGTCGCTGCAGCCGCAGGCCCAGGCTTCATGTACCGTCAGGAAGGCCTTGATCGCCGCCTGGTCGCGGGCTGAGGCAGCCGTCCAACTCAGGTCGGGGGACACGGCCAGCGCCGGATTCATGGCCTGGCATCCTGCCCGCCGGCGGCCGACCGCCCGACTGGATTACCGGCGATGGCCGGCAGCGCCTCCAGGGGCAGCCGCCCGCAGGCCTGGCTCTGGCCGGACAGCACCGCCAGGGCGGCCGTGAACGACTCGGCGGCGAAGGAATAGACGGCTATCACCGCCGCCCGTTGCCGGAACTCGAGCGCGTAATACGGATTCAAGACGGAAATGATGACCAGGCGTTTACCGGCTTGCAGCGCGGCGCGCGCGAAGGCGCCGGAAGCGCGATTGGCCACGCATAGCACTACCGTATCGTGACGGGCGATAGCCAGGCGAAAGGCCGCGAGTTCCACTGGATCAGCGCTGTCGGCCGGGAGGTAGGAAAGCGAAAAGGTAGCCGCCGTCGGATAAACCCGGGAGGCGGCCTGGAAGAAGTCGCTGAATTGGCCGGCCAGGATGATGCCCGGCCGATTAGCCAGCGGCTCAAAGGTCGCGGCGTCCAGCACCGTGGCGGAGCGCTGGGCTTGCCCGAGAAAAAAAGCGCTGGCCTCGGCAGTGCGGAAATGGCTTTCTGGATCGGACACCGGCCCAATGCCCGCCCGGCCGCCCGGCAGGAAGTAGCGCAGCTTGGCGCGCAGTACCCGGCGAACCGATTGATCGATGGCCGCAGCCAGGCTAGTATCGCGCCGATACAGGTCCAGCGCATGGCGCCAGACCGAACCGTCGGGGTCCAGCTCGCGCGAAATCATCACGATGTCGTTGCCGGCGCGCAACGCCAGCTCAACCGTCTCGGCCAGCCCGCCCGGGGCGGCCGCGCCGTTCATCATCAAGTCGTCGGTAATGATCAAGCCGTCAAAGCCCAGGCGCTGGCGCAAGATGCCCTTGAGCATCACCGCCGACAGGGAAGCCGGGACGGCGTCGCCGCTGATCAGCGGATAGGACAGGTGGCCGCTCATGATGGCCGGCAAACCCTCGGCGATCAGCAAGCGATAGGGTACCAGCTCGCGTTGCCACAGGATGGCCTCGTCGATCCGGATGACGGGCAGGACGCCGTGCGAATCCAGCGCGGTATCGCCGTGACCGGGAAAATGCTTGGCGGTGGCGATGACGCCGGCGTCAAGCATGCCGCGCGACCAAGCCGCCGCCAGGATGGCGCTGGCCATCGGGTCGGCCGAAAAGGCCCTCGAACCAATGATGGCGCTGTCCGGCCGGGTGGCCAGGTCGACGGCCGGGCCGAAATTCATATTGATGCCGATGGCCGCCAGCTCCAGGCCGATGTAGTAGGCGCTGCGGTAGGCATCGGCGGCCAGCCCGGCCGCGCCAATGGCCATGTTGCCGGGGGTTAGGCTGGTGCCGCCGCGGACATGCCGGATCCAGCCGCCTTCCTGGTCGGTAGCCACCAGGGGCGGAATCTGCAGCGGCGCGCCATCGGCCGCGCCGTAAAGACCGCGCATCGCCCCGGCCAGCGACAGCGTGCTCTCGGCGTTCCAGCCGAAAATCTTGACGCCGCCCAGCCCGCGTTGCTGGAACCAGTCCAGCAAGCCGGCCCCAGGCGTCGCGCCGCTGTAGGTGAGCATGAACAGCTGGGCGAGCCGTTGGTCGTCGCTCAGCCGGCCAAAGAGCCAGTCGACGGCCGCCGCTTCGGGCAGGCTGGTCAGGTCCCAGAACGAGTCAAAACCCGACTGGCCGATCGCCGACTCGGCGCTGGTCACCGACATAGCGCTGGCCTCAGTCGCGTGGCCAGCGCTGCCAGCGGCGCTACCGTCATCGCTACCGGCGCTTCCGTCGGCGCCGGCGCGGGGCGGCGGCAGGGTCGGTACAGCCACGCTGCCCAAGGCCAAGCCGCCACCGACGCAAGCAACACCCAGCGCCACAGCCAGGGCCACAATAGTCAGTATGGCCAGGCGGAAAAAGAAAAAGCGACGCGGCCGAGGCGGCTGGGCGACGCCTGGCTTAACAGGGTGTTGAAAAACGCGGATGCGGCTTTTCAACACTTCAAAAGCCGGTACAATTACGCAGCATAGCGCAAGCTATGCGAGGAATTGTTAAGGTTGTTGAGAAAGCAACCGGCTTTTTCAACAACCTGTTAATGATAGGCCTTTCCCTGCAGCTCATCGATGTACTGGGCGGCGCAATGGGCGGCGACGGCTCCGTCGGCCACGGCGGTGATCACCTGGCGGAAGGGGGTGGTGCGAATGTCGCCGGCCGCAAACAAGCCCGGCAGACTGGTTTCCATGCGCTGATTGGTGACCACGTAGCCGGACTCATCGCAGTCCACGCCGGCTGGCAAGGCGGCGGTTTGCGGTTCCGAGCCGACAAAAACAAACACGGCCGCGGTTTCCAGCGTCTCGACCGCGCCGCTTTCCAGGTTGCGCAGTTTGACCTGCCGAACGGCCTTGTCGCCAGAAATCTCGTCAATGGTGCTGGTCCAGCGCACGCTGATGGCCGGATTGCCCAAGACGCGGGCGGCCAGGGCTTTCTGGGCCCGGAAACGGTCCTTGCGGTGCACCATGGTGACGCGCGAAGCCAGCTTGGCCAGGAACATGGCCTCGTCGCAGGCGGCATCGCCGCCGCCAACTACCACTATCGGCTTGCCTTTGAAGAAGGGACCGTCGCAGGTGGCGCAATAGGAAACGCCCCGGCCGGCGAAAGTCTCCTCGCCGGGGATACCGGCGTGGCGGTGTTTGGCGCCGGTGGCCAGGAGTACGGTCCTGGCCTGCAGCGGGCCATCGCTGGTTTCCACCAGGAAGACCTCGCCCTGTTTAACGATGGATAACACGCTGCTGGCCATGAAGGCGGCGCCGAAGGACTCGGCTTGCCGATGCATGGCTTCGGACCAGCTGTAGCCGTCCACCTCCGTCAAGATACCAGGGTAGTTCTCCAATTTGTCGATCAGCAAGGCCTGGCCGCCGTGGGCCATTTCCTCAATCACCAGAGCCGACAAATTGGCCCGGGCGGCGTATTGGGCAGCGGCCAAACCGGCGGCGCCGCCACCGATGATGATGAAATCCTGGACTATGGCCATGGGTACTCCTCGCGGTTTGATATCGACGCGATTTTTACTATACTATTAATATCGGTTTTTGTCACCAGCGGCGGCGACTAGAACTGGCGGCCTAAGCGGCCGCTATCACGCGTTACGAGGACGATCATGGTTTATCCTTTTTCCGGCCGACGAATCCAGCTCTGGCTGCTCTTGGCTGGACTTGGTCTATTATCTACACCAGCCATAGCTCAAACCACGCCATCGGTGGCTCCGGCGCGGCCGGGGGCTGTCCCGACGGCAGGTTCGGCGACTAGCGGGCTACCCCGGCTCGAACCATTGCCGGCCATCAGCCACCTGGCCGCGTCGGACACCAGCAGTCTGACTGAATTGACGGCCGCGGCCTTCCTGCTCTCGGGCCACGACAGCGTTAGCGCCCTGGCCGCCGAACGAATACTGGAAGCCCTACTGGCCGAGGCCGCCCTTCTGGCCATCGCCATCCAGGACCCCTACCAACGGGGGGAAGCCGTGATGCAGCTGTTGCACGACAAGGCTCTGAAAGCCTACCACGAGCCGACCACCACCCTGAGCGCCGCCTTGCTGGAAGGCCGCTACAATTGCGTTTCGGCCTCGGTGCTTTTCCTGCTACTCTCCCGGGCGGCCGGGCTGGACAGCTTTGGGGTCATCACCACCGACCACTCGTTTTGCACCGTCCGCTTGGCGCCGGACCGCTTCGTGGACGCCGAGACCACCAACCGCTTCGGCTGGGATCCCGGCAGCCACAAAGAGTTCGCCGACAACCAGGGCGGTGGCGTCGGCTACCGTTACGTGCCACCCGGCGACTACGCGGAGCGCCAAACCGTGCCCGACCGCGTCCTGGTCGGCCTGATCGCCCAGAACCGGATCACCTTGCTGGAGAGAAGCCAACGCTGGCCGGAAGCCTTCGAATTAATGGTCGATCTGCATGCCTGGCAGTCCGATGCCGCCAGCCTGAGCTCGCTGGCCGACCGGGCCGGCAACTATGCCGGCAGCCTGGCTAACGGCCGGCGTTGGGGCCAGGCCGCCGCCTTCCTGGCAGCCTTCGCCGCCGCCTACCCGACCACGGCCAAGTTGGACGGCCTGCTGGCCATGGTCCGCTACGGGCAGCTGACCGAGTATCTGCCCGGCGCCGACTTGGCCGACGGGCAGGCCGCCATCGTCGCCGGCCACGAGGCCGGTTGGCTGGAGGCGGCCGACGTTGACGAACTGATAGCCTACCTCTACAGCCGCGTGGCCGAAGCCACCGCCCGCGACCGGCAATGGCAGGCCGCCTGGGAACTACTCCAGGCCGGCCTGGCCCGCTGGCCGGACAACGACCGGCTGGTTGAACTGGAACGGCAGGCTGGCCAAAACTGGGCCTATGGCGTCCATAACCGCTTCGCGACCCTGTTCAACGCCGGCCGTTACGCCGAGGCGCGCGCCATCTTGGAAAGCGCCCTGACGCTGGCGCCGGCCAACCGCCTCTTGCAAGACGACTATGCCGTGGCCCAGCGCCAGGCCGGGCAAAGTCAGCCCTAAAAAAAGTGGCCCTGTCCGAGCAGACAGGGCCGAATCAGTCACACCCCATCGGGCGCAGCCGGTCAGAACAGGCCGATGCGCAAACCAAAAGCCAGAGTGGGCGCGATGAATTCCTCCAGGGTGGTCGAGGCCTCCGACGGGATGAAGATCAGGCCACCTTCCACGTAGAAGGCGAAGCTCTTGAAGAACGCCCAATCAAAACTGAACTTGGCCACTTCCCACTGCATCACGACGCCGGACAGGACCATGAACTGGCCGTTCAACGGATTGAAGATCAGGGTCACGTCGGATTGTTGGCTGAAGTAGGTAAAACTGGCGCCGATAGCGAAGGACATCGAGAAGAAATCCCAGTCCGGGCCGAAATAATAGGAGAACGGGATGTAGGCCACGCTGGCTAAGAGCTTGGCGCCCAATACCCAGCCGCGGAAGCGCGATATCTGGCCGGGCACGGTGTCCGGCAGCAGCATGCCCAGCGGGTTCTCCCAGGTCGGATTGACCCAGAAACCCTGGCCGATCTGGACTTGCAGCTTCACCTTATCCTCGAAGAAGGTCAGGCCGATGCCGGCCTGGATGCGGGTAGCGCCAAACAAATTGATATCAAGATAGGAACCCTGGATGAAGGCCGGCACCTCATAGGCCGCCTTGTCGCCGGGACGGACGATGACCGCCACCTCGCGTAGGCCGTTCAGGTCGCCGGCCGTGCCTTCGATGGCGATGGAGTGGTTAAAGCGGCCGTTTTCGGCCGGCCGGACGATTTCCACCTCGGGCGCCAGCGTATCGACCATGAAGATGCGCTTGCGCACCACCGTCTGGCCGTTGGCGAAGGTGGCGCGGATCAGCAGGCGCAGCTCGCCATTCGGGTATTCCTGGGTTTCCAGCCGGAAGCGGTATTCGGCGGTGCCGGCGGCCTCTTCAAAGCTGCGACCATTGTCGCGGCTGAATTCAACCAGCGTCACCTTGCGCTCGGCCAGCAGCCGCTGGTAGGCAGCCAGGGCGACGCGGTCGGCGCGGTCCACCTCCGGCATAAGCCAGCCGACGGTACCGCTGACGTAGGGCCGCCCGGTGATGAAATCGCCGGTAATAAGCTGGTTAACCAGCAGCCACGGGCCATCCGGCTTATAAACCACGGCCCGCTCCTCGGACACCAGCTTGCTGCCATCGGCGCGGCTGGCCTCCAGCCGGAAGCTTGCCTCCCCCTCCTCAGCCAGACGGGCGGCCATAGTCGCGCCGTCGATGGACAGCGAGAAGAAGCCTTCGCGGTTGACGTCGACCGTTTCCAGGACTTCATTATTGAGGTAGACCACGGCGCGCGGCGGCAGATTGGTGCTGAAGACGCGGCCATCGACCGAGAAGGTACCGGTTAACTCCTCGCCGTGGGCCGGGAAGATAAACTCGATCGATTCCGCCCGCTGGTCGGACAAGACCATGATATTCCTGGTCACGAAAGACTCATTGCTGGCGCGGTCGCTGGCGCTGACCCGCAGGTTGTACCAGCCCGGCTCCAGGGCGCTGATGTCCACCACCCGCGAGAAGACGGTGGTAGTCGGCAGTTCGATGCGCAGCGGCTCGAGCGCCTTGCCGACCGGCGTGATCTCCACCGTCAGCGAGGCGACGAAAATGCCGTCCGAGACGCGGCCGCCGAGCGTGAACTGGTTGATGAAATCGCCGCCGTCGAAGGGCCGGTCCAGCGCCAAGACCGGCGCGGTATTGTCGACCGAAATCAGGCCGGCCGAGAAGCCGGTAATGCCGTAGCCGTCAATAAAGCGCAGGTAGATGCTGTGCACGCCATCCTGCAGGATGCGGCTATCTAGGCTGTACTCCCAGGCCTCGGCGCCCTCGGCCCGGTTCCAGGTGTTGCCGTTATCGAATGATAACCAAACCTGGTCGATGCCGTTGGCGTCGGAGGCGACGCCGCCCATGTGGACGATGCCGCGGTTGGTGAAGTTGACGTCGGGGGTGACCAGCCGGCCGGTCGGCTCCTCGCGGGAGACGCGGAACACCTTGCGGGCGATTTCGCCACGCACGCCGTACAGGTCGACGGCGTAGGCCTCGAAGAGGTGGCGGTTGTCGGACATTTCCTGCAGGGTAAAGGGCACCGAGAAGTTGTTGCCGCCGGGCACGTTCTGCCACTCGCCCTCGTCGGGCAGCTCCTCGCCGGCGTAGTCATCGGGCACGAGGCGGACGCGCCAGAACAGGTCCTGGACGCCGTCGTCGTCGAACACCATGCCGGAAACCACGAAATTGGCCTGCATTACCTCGTTGTCGTCCGGAATCTGGACCTCGACCACTGGCTTGTCGGCCTCGACATCGACCGCGAAGAAGGGCGGATCGGCGGCCAACGGCGCGTAGACCGTGGCGTTGCCGGCCTTGTCGACCAGGCGGAAGGCCAGAGCCTCGATCCCGGCCGGAAGCGAGGAGAAGTCGATGGTCAGGCTGAAGCTGCTGTAAGCCAAGTAAGCCGGCAGCGCGGCGTCGCGGGCCGTCGGCAGCAGGCTCTCGGTGCCGCGCCGTCCGACCGCTTCCGGCGGCAGGGGCTGCCAGCTTTCGCCGTCCAGGGAGAATTCGTAACTGGCGATGTCGCCCGAGTCGGCGGCTTCCAGTACCAGCAGGATGGAACCGTTTACCAAGTCGCCGCCGCGCGGGGCCACTACTTGCACGGCCGGCGGCTGGCTGTCCTTGAAATATGCCAGGTTGGCGTAGGCCATCCGCCCGGCCTGGTCGGCCGCCCGCAGCAGGAGCACGGCGGCGCCATCGGCGGCGGCCAGCGGCAGCGCGGCCTTGATATTGAGCGGCGCGGCGCCGGCGCCCGGCGTGGTCGGTACTGTCCCGGCTGGCGTCGGCAGGGTGAGCGGTAGCCAGGTCAGGCCCTGGTCAAACGAATACTCGACCGTGGCCAGGCCATTAAAGTCGCTGGCGTTAAGCTCCAGCGGCAGTTGGTCGCGCCACCAGCTATTTTGCGGCGGACCGGCTATTTCAAGCGCCGGCGGGGCGGCGTCACTGGTAATAAGCAGGCGAGTGGATCGGAATTCCTCGCCCTCGACGGTCTTGACCACCATGGTCGTGGCGCCGGCCAAGCCTTCGGCGCTCGTCGTCAGGCTCAGACGGTTGCCTTCAAAAGTCAGACTGGCAAAGGCCAGCGCCGGCTCCAGCCGAACGCTCTCCAGCGGGCGGCCGTTGAACAGGGCCTCCAGGCTGTCGCCGGGAGCCAAGAGCAGGCTGCCGTCGTCGTTCAGGCGACCGTCCTTGATATAGATACCCTCGGCGTCGACCATGCCCGCCGCCGGGGCGGGCGCTACCCGGTACAAGCCAATCGATTGCTGGCTGACCAGTTGTTGGCTGTCGGCGACACGCACCGCCAGCACGAAGCGCTCATAAGGCAGGCTGGCCGGCAGCTTCACCTGCAGCGGCCAGGAACCATCGGCCGCGGCGCGGGCCGGCAAGGCTAGCCGGGTCCATTCGCCGTCGTTGAAGCGGTATTCGACGGTGGCCAGGCCGTTCGGCGCCTGCGCCGTGATATTGACCAGAGTATTGGCCAGAATCTGCACCAAGCCGCCGGGCAGCAGGAATTCCGCGGCGGCCTTGTCCTGCTGGTAACCCGAAAAGACAAATTTCGGGCCGGCCTGCCGGTAGACGATGCTGCCGGCCAGTCGCTCCGATGGCAGGCTCGAAGTATCCAGGGCGACCAGGCCAGTCACCTGGCGGCCACTGGGCAGCGTCGGCAGGTTAAGCCGGTAGAGCGGCCCGGGGCCTTCCTGCCCCTGCGTCTGGTCGGCCACGGCTAAAGAGACCGAGGCCAGCCCGGCGTTGTCGGTGGCATACACCACCAACGACTGGCCGGCGCCGTAGACGGTATCGGCCACCGCCGTCAGATACCGGACCTGCGGCGTGTCGGCCGCCCGGTCATAGCGCACCGTGAAGGTTTTAGTGGTCAGATTGCCGCTGCCATCCACCACCCGAACGATGATCGCTTGCTGGGCTAGCTGGGGCGACAGATCGAATTCGGCGTAGAAAGCGCTGTCGCCGGGCGTAAAGCTGAACGGCGTCGTCAGGCGATTGGTCTCGTACTCGGCGGAGCGGATGCCGAAGGCGTCGGTGGCCGAGATAACCAGGGCGAAGCGGCCCGGCGCCCGTTCGCCGGGGGCCAGCAAGTTAAGTTCGGCCGGCGTGCTGTCGTATTCCAGGCGGAGACGGGTAAAGACGTCGCCGCGTTCCAGATCCGGCAGCCGGATCCAGATATCGCGCCGGCCGTCCGGCTGGACCGGCAGCCGCAGCGAACCGGTAAAGATGCCGCTGTCGCGCGCGGTACGCAGCGGCAGGGCCTGGGTGGCCTCCTGCGGCGAATAGCCCCAGAAGGCTTCCGGGCGGCGGGTGTCCGGCTTAACGCCTGAGAAACTGAAATCGAGGCTGGCGGCGCCGGAGACGCGCAGCGGCCGCTCGTTGAGGTCGGCCGGAAATTCGCCGTCGACGGCCTGGCTGACGAAAGGCGCTATCCAGGACAGGGCGGCCAGGGCATCCCGGCCGGTGAAGGTGGCTTCCAGGGCGGAGACGCCTTGGCCGGCCGTGTTGACGCGGATGGATTCGGCCGCGGCCGGCACGACTGGCGCGCGGTCCAGGGCCAGGCCCTCCAAGAGGTCAAGGCTGCTAGAGTTGCCGGCCTGGTCGGTGATGCGCAGCCGTACCGGGCTGTCGGTAGCGGCGCTAAAGGCCAGCAGCGGCGCCCAGGCCAGCGTTTCGGTCCGGCCGTTGCGTTCCAGTTCGATGCTAGCGGTGCTAAAGGCCGGCTCGCCGGGCCGCAGCGCGAAATTGACGCTACCCTTGACTGGGGCGCCAGACAACGGCAGCAGGCGCAGCGGAGCGGGCGCCGCGTTGTCCACCATGACGGCGCTGGTGACCAGCGTCCGGTTGCCGGCCAGGTCGACAGCCTCGACCGTTATCAGGATCGGTCCGGCCAGATCGCCCAAGCCAACCCTAGTCTCGAAGGCCGCGCCAAGCGGGATATCCTGCCACGAGCCTTCATCGAGCCGGTAGCGCAGGCTGGCCAGCCCAGCGCTTTCCTCGATACTGCCGGCTAGCCGGAAATCGGCCTGGTGCCAAGTACCAAAGTCCGGCGCGGTCAGCCTAATAGCCGGCGGCGTGTCGTCGGTCTTAAAAACCAGGGTGGCGGATTCAAAGCGATGGCCCCGGACGGTTTCTACCACAACGGTGGTGGCCGGGGTAATGCCATCGGCCCGCCAGGTGACGTTAATCAAGTCGCCGGTATTGGAGACCGCTAACAGGGCGGTCGCCGGTTCCAGCCGCACCGACCGGATGTCTTCGCCGGCGTAGGGCACGACGAAGCGGCCGACCAGGCTTTCCCCCCGGCCAAGCTGGACTAGGCCTTCGGTATCTCGGCCGGCATCGCCGAAGTCCAGCCAGGGCCCCACCCGGGGGCGGGTATAGTTGATGGCGTAGAGCGGCGCCAGCAAGCGGCCAGCGCGGCCGGCGCTGTCGACGGCCACGATGGCCAGCGACAGGACGCCGAAGGGCAAGGTGGGCGGCAAGGGGATGGTAAATTCAATGGCCGCGCCGGCGCGGGCCACCGGCAGATTCTGGACCGGGCCACCGTTGATGGTATAGGTCAGGGTACTCAACGGGTTGCGGGCCTGGACGCTGCCGCTCAGGCTGGCGCGCCCCTCAAGGGTGCTGACCGGGATACCGACCAAGAAGGCGCGGGTCCCGGCGGCGTCGCTGACCTGACCCAGGCTGATGACGGGAGCGGCGGCCGACCAGGTGAAGGGGCGCTCGGCCACCAGGCTGGAGGCGCCGCGACTGTCGACGGCGCGCATGAAGAGCCTATGGGCGCCGCTGGATAGGTCCGCCAATTCAAAGGCGAAGGCTCCGTCGGTCGCGATCTCGGTCTCGTTGCCATTGTCGATGCGCCACAGGACGCTGGCGATACCGTCGCCGTCGCGGGCCTGGCCTGAGACCACCAGGCGATCCTGGTAAGGGGCGTCTGCCAAGCTGACGTCCAGGCGCGGCAGATTGGCGGCCGGGTCGATATCGCGCGTCAAGGCGGCGATGGTGATATTGCCGGTAATGTCGGTGGCCCGGAACAGGACGTTCACCCGGCCGCGGGTGGCCGGCGCCGTGAAGCGCTGGCTGAAATAGGGGTTGCCTGGCTGCAGCTCGATAACGCCGCTTTGATCGCCGAATTCCCATTCCAAGGCGGCGACGCCGATGACGTCGTAGACCCGGCCGGTAACCACAAACTCGCCGTTGGCGGCCTGCCCCTCAGCCGGGGAAATGAAGGTGATCTCCGGCTTGGTATTGTCGACGAAGTACAGGAAAACGGAGGTGCCGACCGAGCCAACCTTGTCGACCGTACGAAACCACACCACCGACGGGCCGTCCGCCATATCGCGGGTATCGACCGCCAGGCTGAAACCGCCGGTGGTTTTCGGACTGTCGAGCGTCAGGCGCAGGTCACGCCACGTTGTACCGGCGTCCATCGAGTATTGCAGCTGGCTGACGCTGTTGGCGTCGTAGACCGAGCCGGTAATGGTGAAACGGCCGGAGACCAGCGCGCCAAAGGCTGGCTGGCTCATGCTGTGCAGCGGCTTGGTGCGGTCCAGGTGGAAAACGACTGACACTGGCGCGCCGGTGACGCCGGTGACGTCGACCGTCCGAGCGCTGATCTGATGCTGGCCATCGGGTAAATCGGCCGTCCCCAAGAGATACGACCAGTAATCGGTACCGGTCGCGTCGATCCATTCGCCGTCGTTGAGCCGCAGCTGCACTTTGCCGACCGCGTCGTCATCGACAGCCGTACCGACGATAATCAGGTCGCCGCCGACGCGCATCTGGCTAATGGGGTGGCTGATCTGGGTAACCGGCAGATCGGACTCCGGGTCGACCACGATATTAAATGGACCGGCCAAGGCTTCGTTGCCGGCCGAATCGGTGGCCCGCACCAGGATATTGTAGGTTCCGGGGGCATAAGCCGACAGGTCGTATTCCAGCTGCCAGTTTTCCAGCCCTTCGGCGGGGATGTAATCTCGGCCAGTGGGGGCTGGGGACGCCACGGCTGGCGGCGTAGCGACCGGGGTCGTAGCTGGCGGCGGCGTAGCTGGCGGCGTCGAAGTGTCGGGCGAGCTGGTCACCGTGCCATCTTCCTGGGCAAAGCCGGCACAGGCCAGAAAAATCATCAAACCGATCGTTACCCACCGTCGCTGCATATACACTCCTCTATCGACCGAGTCGTCGACAATCACCGCAAGCTATCCTCTAGTATCATCCAATAATAGAGCATCATCTAACAGGTTGTTGAAAAAGCCGGTTGCTTTCTCAACAACCTTAACAATTCCTCGCATAGCTTGCGCTATGCTGCGTAATTGTACCGGCTTTTGAAGTGTTGAAAAGCCGCATCCGCGTTTTTCAACACCCTGCTAATATTCCCCGGATAGATTTGTCCCATGAACAGTATAGCCGGAGAATATTATTATGGAAAGTATACCCCACTTTTTTCTATTCGACAAAAAAAACGGAAAAAAAGGTCGAATTAGAATACTACAGTTTGACTTGTACTGACAATCGGTGTGCTATATACTCAGGCCAGAGGTATGTATGGCGCGTCCGGCTGTCTTGATTATCGACGAATCCGACCTGTTCCGTGACTATCTGAAGAACCGTTTGCTGCGGGCCGGGTTGGCGGTCGAGGTGGCCATCAACGGCCTGGACGGACTGTCCAAGATGCGCAAGGAGCCGCCGGAGCTGATCATCATGGATTACCACCTCAGCCGCAAGACAGCCCAGGAATTGTTGCAGGAAAAGGCCAAGAACCCGAACACCGCCGATATTCCGGTCATGCTGACCGCCCACAAGCTCGACAAGAATCGCCTGCTCGATCTTTTACCCTTCAATATCAAGAAAATCTTCATGAAGCCGCTTAAGCTGGATATCTTCCTGCAAACCGTAGCCGAGGTAACCGGCGTGCGTTTCGACATGGATAAGACACCCTGTATCGTCGAGGCCCACGTCAACGACAATATCCTGTTCATCGAGCTGGCCATGGGCCTCAACCGCGACAAAATCGACCTCTTGCGCTTCAAGATCAAGGAGCTGATCGACCTCTACAGCATCCAGAAGCCCAAAGTCATCCTGATGCTGAGCGACATGGAGCTGTCCTTCGTCGACGGCGCCAATCTGGAGTTGTTGCTCAATACCATCATCGCGGCGGCCTCAGCCAAGAGCCGGTCCTTCAAGATCCTGACCCTGTCCGGCTTCGTGCAGGAATTCGTGGCGGGCCGGGCCGAATACGCCGGCGTCGAGGTGGTCAAGTCGCTGGAATACGCCATCGACGGCCTAATTGCCGAAGCGGCCACCGCCGCCGACCTGCCGGAAGACAAGGCCGCCATCATTTCGGAAAAAGTCCTGAACTCCAGCGGCGCTAAACGCAGCGAGACGGTTACCATGCGCTTCGACACGGAGCAAGCCCGGGCGCAAACCTCCCCGGCCAGCCTGAACGACCTGGGCCGTGACCTGGAAATCGCGGCCGTGGACGACGATTTCGTCATCCAAGAACTCATCAAGACCACCTTCGCCAGCTTGAACGCCAAGGTCAGTACCTTCAACAACGGCCGGGTTTTCCTGGAAGCCACCGAACAGCGCAGCTTCGACCTGGTATTCCTGGACCTGCGCATGCCCCAGGTCAACGGTTTTGAGGTGCTGTCCAATCTGCATGCCCGCGACTTGCAGATACCGATCATCGTCCTGTCGGCCATCACCCAGCGCGAGGCGGTTGTCAAGGCCTATCGCGCCGGGGTCAAAAGCTACTTGGTCAAGCCGCTCAAGCCGCAGCAGATCCTGACTAAGACCCTGGAAATCCTCAAGGCGAATTTTTAGGTATGGCTCTACCAGACCCCCTGTTCAAGGCCGCTTTCAACCAGACTCATCAGGCCATGATCGTACTCAACGAACAAGGCATCCCGGTGCTCTGGAACGAGGCCTTCTACGAACTGTTCTTTGAGCTGGCCGGCCTGGGTCCCGACCAGTTGGCGGTGCCGCTCTTCGACTGGCTGCAGGAACGCGACGCCTTCCAGTACTCCTACTACCTGACCGAGGTGCTGCTGGGCCGCATGGGCTCGGCCAGCATCGAGACCAACCTCAAGACCGCCCAGGGTAGCCGCGTCTGGCTACGTACCATGATCTCGCTCCTGTCCACGCCGCGCGAATCGCAGCCCGAGCCGTCGGACGACCGCTGGCTGTGGTGCATGTTCCAGAACATCACCGCCCAGAAACGGCGCGAGCACGACCTGGTCAGCGCCAAGGAATCGGCCGAAAAGGCCACCCTTACCAAGAGCCAGTTCCTGGCCAACATGAGCCACGAGATCCGCACCCCCATCCAGACCATCCTGGGCATGACCGAGCTCCTTAACGAAACCGGTCTGGATACCGAGCAACAGGACTACATCTCGTCGGTGCGCTTTTCGGCCGACGTCCTCCTGGGCCTGATTAACGACATCCTTGATTTCTCCAAGATCGAGGCCGGCAAGATCGAGCTGGAAGAGGTCGACTTTGATCTGCCTGCCTTCCTGCGCCAATCGGTGGCCTTGCTGATCCTGGATGCCCACAAAAAACAGCTCGAGGTGATTATCGACATCCACCCGCAACTGCCGCGGCTGGTACGCGGCGACACCGGCAAGCTGCGCCAGATCCTGGTTAATCTCTTCAAGAACGCCATCAAGTTTACCGCCTCCGGCGAGATCGTCATCACGGCCAGCCTGCAAACCGGCGCGGGGCAGCCGGCTGGCACCGGCCTGCAGGCTGGCCCCAGCCAGCCCATCATGCTGCTCAAGGTCTCGGATTCGGGCAGCGGCATTCCGGCCAAGCTGGTCGACAAGCTGTTCACGCCGTTCACCCAGGCCTCTAGCGGTCGCACCACCCAGGGCGGCACGGGCCTGGGACTAGCCATCTCCCGCTACCTAGCCAAGCTGATGGGCGGCAGCGTCTACTATGAGCCGAACCACCCGCAGGGTTCGGTTTTTAGCCTCAACTACCCGCTGTGCCTGGCCGATTATAGCCTACCGGCGCCGGACTGGCGCCTGCCGCGGCCGGCCAGCCTGCTGATCGTCGACGACCACGCCGCCGCCCTGCAGCAAGCCAGAATCTTGGCCGAGCGACTGGGGCTCAAGACGGTCACCGTGGATAACGGCCCCTCGGCCATCAAGCTATTACAGAAGGCCGCCACCGGCGGACATGGCTTTTCCATCTGCCTGATTGACCAGGAAATGCCCGGCATGGACGGCTGGCGCCTGGCGGCCGAAATCACCGCCGACCGCCTGATCAACAACACCAAACTGGTGCTGATGGCGCCGGAGGGAACCGCCAACGCCGAAGTCAAGATGAAGCATCTCAAATGGTTCAACGCCTACCTCTCCAAGCCCATCAACCCCCAGTCGTTCTTCGAGACCATCAAGCTGGTACTGGAAGAAAAAACCGAGCTCGATCCGGCCGACGAGGCCGAGGACGCCGGGTTGGCCAAGCCTGAAAACCCGCAACTCAGCCTCGACATCCTGCTGGCCGAGGATCACCTGGTCAACCAGGAGCTCTTCACCCTGCTACTCAAGAAGATGGGCTCGCGCGTTGACGTGGCGGGTAACGGCCAGGAAGCGGTCGACAAAGCCATAGCCAAGAACTACGATTTGGTGCTGATGGATATCTTCATGCCGGTGATGGACGGCTACGAGGCCAGCCACCAACTACGCGAGCACGGCTTCAACCGGCCGATCATCGCCGTCACGGCCAGCGCCCTCAAAGGCGAACGCGACAAGTGCATCGCCGCCGGCATGAACGACATCCTCATCAAGCCGTTTAAACGCAAGGACTTGGAGGCGATGATCAGCTTCTGGTCGAACCGCGCCAGCCACAGCCAGTCCATGCTGCCGATCGTGGAGGCCGAAGAGCCCATCCCGGCGGCCTGCGGCGACAGCAGCTTCGACTTCGTCGAGCTGGTCGAAACCTTCTTGGGCCAACATCAAACGGTGGTTGACCTGGTGGGTCGCTTCATCAGCAAAACCCGGGGACAGCTCGACGAGCTGGCGGCGGCCATTCAGAACGCTGACCACCGCCAGGCGCGCGAAATCTGCCATTCCATTAAAGGCGCGGCCTGGAACATGACCGCCCGGCCGCTGGGAAACCTGGCGCGCGACCTAGAGCAGGCCGCCCGCGACGCCAACCTGCCACTGCTGGCCGAGCATTTGCCGGCCCTGCGCAAGGCCTTCGCCGAGTTCGAGGTCTGCGCCGTGCACAGCATCGAGCCCTACGGCTAGGAGCCTGTCGGACTTAGGATTTTGGCCCAGCGAAAGCGAGCCGCGAGTGGAAAATAGGTGAGGATTGAGAGCCATACTTCCTGTATGGCCCGATTGACGAACCGATTTTACGCCGCGGGGCGCTGAGATCGGCCAAAAAGCGAGGGAAACAGGCTAGCAGGTTGTTGAAAAAGCCGGTTGCTTTCTCAACAACCTTAACAATTCCTCGCATAGCTTGCGCTATGCTGCGTAATTGTACCGGCTTTTGAAGTGTTGAAAAGCCGCATCCGCGTTTTTCAACACCCTGCTAGAATTCTGGGTTCTTTAGCGTGGCAGGGTTATTTCACTTATTTTTTTTGGCGCTCCTGAGTCCGACAGGCTCCTAGGCTATTACCCTTGCAAAAAGAGGGCCACCCGCATACTATTGGACATGATTTCGGACAGGAGGCTGCCATGAAGCAGGACGCACCATATACATCGATCGACCAAACCGCCGCCTGGCCGGCCCTGCGGACTATACCGGCCGAACGGCTGGCCGACTGCCTGGATGCCGGCCGCGTCCAGCGCCGCCAGGTTCCGGCCGGCGGTGGGCTAACCTACAGTTACGCCGCCATGGACGTTTCCGACCAGGCCATCGACCGCTTGACACAGGCCGCCACCGAATTGGGGCTGATCGACCAGTATCGATCTGTCCTGGCCGGAGAAGTCATGAACCGCGGCGAGAAGCGGATGGTGCTGCACCATGCCCTGCGCGGCGCGCCGGCCGGCCCGGTGGTGGTGGACGGCTTCGACTTCACGGCCTTCTACGCCGCCGAGGGCCAGCGCCTCTACCGCTTCGCCGAGGCGGTGCGTTCCGGCCGCCTGAAGACCGCGGCCGGCGCCAGCTTCGTTGATGTGGTCCAAATCGGCATCGGCGGCTCGGACCTGGGGCCGCGCGCCCTCTACTTGGCCCTGGAGCAGCACGCCCGCAGCACCGGCAGCCTGAAATTGCGCGCCCATTTCATCAGCAATGTCGATCCGGATGACGCCAACGGCGTGCTGGCCGCCATCGACCCGGCGCGCTGTCTGTTCATCGTGGTGTCCAAGAGCGGCACCACCCAGGAAACCTTGGCCAACGAAGCCTTGGTGCGCGGCTGGCTGCAAGAGCGCGGCCTGGACGCCGCCCGGCAGGTGGTGGCGGTGACCAGCCAGACTAGCCCGCTGGCCCACAACCCGGCCTACCTCGATTCTTTCTATATTGACGACTACATCGGCGGCCGCTACAGCGCCACCAGCGCGGTCGGCGGCGTCATCCTGGCGCTGACGCTCGGCCCGCAGCTCTTCCAGGACCTGCTGGACGGCGCCGCCGAGGCCGATCGCCTGGCTCTGGAACACGACCCGCGCCGCAACGCCGCCCTGCTCGATGCCTTGCTGGGCGTCTTCGAGCGCTCGGTGCTCGGTCGGGCGGCCACGGCCGTCCTGCCCTACAGCCAGGCGCTCAGCCGCTTCCCGGCCCACTTGCAGCAGCTGGACATGGAATCCAACGGCAAGACCAACCGGCGCGACGACCGCCCGACGGTACTACCGACCGGTCCGGTCATCCTGGGCGAGCCGGGCACCAACGGCCAGCACTCCTTCTACCAGCTCTTGCACCAGGGCGTTGACATCGTGCCGCTGCAATTCATCGCCTTCCGCCGCAACCAGACCGACCACGACCCGGCCTTCGAGGGCTCCAGCGCCCGGCGCAAGCTGAACGCCAACCTGACAGCCCAGATCGTGGCCTTCGCCCGCGGCAAGCCGGACGCTGACCCCAACAAGGCCTTTTCCGGCGGCCGGCCCTCCAGCCTGCTGGTCGGCGACGCCCTGGACGGCCGGGCCCTCGGCGCCTTGCTGGCCCACTACGAGAACAAGGTCATGTTCCAGGGTTTCGCCTGGAACCTCAACTCCTTCGACCAGGAAGGCGTCCAGCTGGGCAAGAAACTCACCCAGCAAGTGTTGGCCCCCAGCGGCTCCGGCGACAGCCTGCTGGATGCCTACGCCGGCCTGACGGGAGCGGTATGAAGCTTGACCCGCAGTGCATCGTCTTCACCGGCGGCGGCTCGGGCGGCCACATCTTCCCCGGCCTGGCCGTGATAGAAGAATTGCGTCGCAGCTGGGCTGGCCGCATCGTCTGGATCGGCTCCAGCAAGGACATGGAACGGGCAGCCGTCGAGAAGGCCGGCTTGGAATTCCTGGCTATCCCCTCGGGCAAACTGCGCCGCCAGTTTTCGTTGCGCAATTTCCTGGATCTCTTCCGCATCGCGGCCGGCTATGTCGCCGCCCTGGGCATCTTGCGCCGCCTGCGGCCCTGCCTACTATTTTCCAAGGGCGGCTACGTCAGCGTGCCGCCCTGCGCCGCCGCCGCCGCCCTGGGCATCCCCTACTTCACCCACGAGTCGGACGTCAGCCCCGGCCTGGCCACCCGCCTCAACGCCGGCCGGGCGGCCGCCATCCTGGTCAGCTGGCAAGCCACCTTAAACTACCTCAAGCCGGCTTGGCAACGCAAAACCATTATCTGCGGCAACCCGGTACGGAGCAGCCTGGCCGCCGGCGACGCGGCGCGCGGCCGGGCCTTCCTGGGCTGCCCGGCCGGCTTGCCCGTTATCCTAGTGCTGGGCGGCAGCCAGGGCGCGCTACAAGTCAACGGCCTGATCGGCGACATCCTGCCGCGCTTGGCCGGCCGAGCCTTCGTGGCTCACCAAACCGGGGCTGGCTTTGCGCCTTGCCGGCCGGCCGATTCTGGCTACCGGGGCTTCGAATTCGTCCACGCCGAAATGGCCGACCTGATGGCCGCCGCCAGCTTGGTGGTCGGTCGGGCCGGCGCCGGCACCATCTGGGAAAGCAGCGCCTGCGGGCTGCCCCTGCTGCTCATACCGCTATCCGGCTCGGGCACGCGCGGCGACCAGGTGCACAACGCCAAGCTGCTGGCAGCGGCCGGCGCCGCCCGCTGCCTCTTGGGCGACGAGGCCAACCCGGACAGGCTATTGGCAGGCATACTCCAGTTGCTGGAAACACCGGCCGAAAGAGCCGCCCTAGTGGCAGCCCTGCGCCGGCAGGCCAATCCCGCCGCCGCCGCCGACATCGCCGCATTAGTGGTCAGCCAGGCCACGAGGAGACAAGCATGAATGCCCTCGACCTTATTTTCATCGCCATCCTGCTGCTCACCGGCATCCGCTGCCTGATCCGCGGCCTGGCGGCCGAACTCAGTTCCAAGCTGGCCGTCGTGGCCGCCGTGGTCTGCGGCTTCCTGATGTACCGCATCGTCGGCGGCTGGATCAACCTAGTCGTCCCGCTCGGGCTCCTGGCGCCCGTTCTCGGCTTCCTGCTGGCCGCCGCGGTGGCCTTCCTGCTGGTCAAGATCCTCGGCCACTCGGCCCAGGCCATCATCGACAGCACCAACCTCAATGCCGGGGACAGTATTCTCGGCCTGGTCTTCGGCCTGCTCGAAGGCTTAGCCATCGTACTGGTCATCCTGGCGGTGATCCATTACCAGTCATTCTTCGATGTCACCAACCTGCTTGAGAAAAGCTTCATCAGCCGCTTCCTGATGCCCTTCCTGCGCGCCCGCCTGCCGGCCGCCCCGGTGACTCCCGAGGAAGCCTCGGCCCTGTCGGGAACCCTGAAGGCCGGAATGGCCGCCTGGCTGATTCCGGCAACGCGGCCCGCGCGGTCAGCCTAAGCCGATGTTCGAAAATATCATCGGACAGGCCGAAGCCATTCGGCGACTCAGCCAAGACATCAAGGATGGCCAGCTGCCGGGCTCGCTGCTGTTCGACGGCCCCCCCCTGTCCGCCAAACTGAGCGGCGCCCTGGAGCTGGCCCGCGTCAGCTCCTGCGACGACGGCGCCGCCTGGAACTGCGACTGCCCGCAATGCGCCAAGCACCGGGCGCTGACCCATTCGGACTTGCTGCTGCTGGGCCCCAAAACGTCGCGGGCGGAGCTGGCCATCGCGGTGGACATGCTCGACCAGGCGCCGACGCCAGCCTCGCGTTACTTTTTCATCCGCGCGGTCCGCAAGGTGTGCAAGCGCTTCGACCCCGAATTATACGGCAACGAGGAAGCCCGCCTGGCCAAGATCCAGCCGCTGTTGCGCATCGTGATGGAAGGGCTGGAATACTGCTTGCCAGGCAATGGCGACGGGCGGCTGGCCGCAACCGAGGCACGCAAGCTCCTGACCACCTGCGAAAAGCTGCACGACCAGATCCCGGCCAGCACGCCGGTGTTCCAGGTGCGCTCCATCGAGCACCAGGCCCGGCAGGGCGCCTGGCACCGGCGGCGCCTGATCGTCATCGAGCATGCCGACAGCATGATGGACGCGGCGCGCAACGCCCTGCTCAAGATCCTCGAGGAGCCGCCGGAACAAACCACCTTCGTGCTGACCACTTCGCGCCGCCAGGCCATCATCCCCACTATCCTGTCGCGCCTGCGCCCCTACCGCTTCGTCCAGCGCGACGCGGCCGCCGCCCGCCAGGTGCTAGTCCGGGTTTTCCGCATCGACCAGCGGGAGCCGGATTTGGCACTCGACACCTCAATCGGCGACTACTTCGCCCAGCATCGCGGCGGGGCCATGGAAACGGTGACGCTCCAGGCGCGGCGCTTCCTGCTGGCCGTCCTGGCCGAGCGACACGACGATGGTCTGGTTCTCGACGGCCAGCCGCTGGCGGCCATGCGCGACAGCCACCAACCGGCCGCGGCCGTCATGGCCGGCATACTCAAGGAAACGGCCAACTTCGGCGGCAGCGTTGACGCCATGTCCTGGCTCTTCCCGGCCTTCCTCGAGGAAGGCGGCCGCTTGCTGGCCGATTGGCTGCGCGACAGCCGCTCCCCGGGCCTGCTGCGCTTCGCGGAACGCTTTGCCGCCTGCAGCCGCGACAGCCTGATGCGCTACACGGCCTACAACCTTAACCCGGCCGCGCTGGGCGAATGGCTGCTGGCCAGCCTGTCCGACACTAACCCGGCGAGTTGACGCGATGCGCAATTTCCTGAACAAGGCCATGGCCAGGGTCTCCCGGATGAACGAAGACTCCATCCGCAGCCTGCTGCGCTCCCTGGCGGAAGAAAACGACCGCCTGGAGACGGTACTCGACTCGATGCTGGACGGCATCATCGTCTGCGACGATTCGCACCTGCCCATCCTGATCAACAAGTCGGCCGAGCGGCTGGTGCCGCTTATCGCCACCGAACTGTACGACAGTCCGCTTTGGCACAGCCTGCGCGACGACGAACTGGCCGAATTTTTCGAAACCATCATGAAGGCCGAGGAGACAATCCTCGACCGCGAGTTTACCCTGGACACCAAGCAAGGCCCGCGCATCATCGCCATCAGCATCACGCCGCTGGTGCGCGACAAGCGCATCACCGGCACCCTGGTGCACATCGAGGAGACCACCGAGAAGCGCAAGCGCGAAAGCCGCCTGCGCCGCGCCGAGAACCTGGCCGCGCTCACCACCCTGGCCGCCGGCGTGGCCCACGAAATCAAGAATCCCCTGGGCGCCATCAGCATCCACGTCCAATTGCTCAAGAAGGCGCTCGGCAGCGCCACCGCGCCGGCTGTCGACCGTTACCTGAAAATCGTCGACGAGGAGATCAACCGCCTGAACAGCATCGTGGTTGACTTCCTGTTCGCCGTCCGGCCGATGAATATCACCACCATCAACGACGACCTGAACCGGCTGGTCAAGGAACTGGCCGACTTCCTCAGGCCCGAGGCCGAGGCCGCCGACATCGAGCTGCGGCTGGAACTCGATACGACCTTGCCGCCCATTCCCTTCGACCGCCATTTCCTGAAGCAGGCCTTACTCAATCTGATTACCAACGCCAGCGCCGCCATGGAGCACGGCGGCAGCCTGTTGCTGCGCACGGGGCAGGACAGCAACGAAGCGCGCATCACCGTCAAGGACTCAGGCTGCGGCATCGACGAGCGCAACCTGAGCAAGATTTTCGAGCCGTACTACACCACCAAGTCGGACGGAACGGGCCTGGGCCTGACCCTCACCTACAAGATAGTCAAGGAACACGGCGGCGACATCGCCGTCAAATCGAAGGCCGGGTTCGGTTCGGAATTCGTCGTCTCGCTGCCGATACCGCAAACCAACCAGAAACTGATAACCGGCCGCTGCGCGGACAGGGAGCATGAGCATGAGCCTCAAAATACTGATTGCCGATGACGAGCCGAACATCCGCGCCGGCATCGCCGAGTACCTTCGCATGGAAGGTTACGACACCTGCCTGGCGGCCGATGGCAACGAGGCCATAGCCGAGACGGACCGCGGCGAGGTGGATCTGGTGATCACCGACCTCAAAATGGGCAAAATATCGGGCATGGACGTGCTACGCCACGTGGTCGGCCATTATCCGTCCCTGCCGGTGATCATCCTGACCGGCCATGGCACGGTCGAGGACGCCGTGGCGGCGATGCGCGACGGCGCTTATGATTTCATAACCAAACCGGTAAACCTCGCCCACCTGGCCTTACTGGCCAAGCGGGCCCTCGACCGCCGAGCGCTGGCCCAGCGCAACCAGGAGCTGCTGCAGGAAATCGAGACCGGCAAGAAGACCTCCAGCATCATCGGCCGCAGCGCGGCCATCAAGTCGATCTTCGAACGCATCCGGAAAGTGGCGCCGACCAAGGCCGGCGTCTTGATCACCGGCGAGAGCGGCGTAGGCAAGGAATTGGTGGCCGACGCCCTGCACAACCTGTCGGAAAGGGCCGACAAGCCGTTCATCAAGGTGCACTGCGCCGCCCTGGCCGAGTCGTTGCTGGAAAGCGAGCTTTTCGGCCACGAAAAAGGCGCCTTCACCGGCGCGGCTAACGCCAAGAAAGGCCGCTTCGAGATGGCCAACGGCGGCACGCTTTTCCTGGACGAAATCGGCGAAATCAACCAGAGCGTCCAAGTTAAGATCCTGCGCGTCCTGCAGGAACACAGTTTCGAGCGGGTCGGCGGCGAGCGCACCCTGGAAACCGACGTTCGCGTCATTTCGGCCACCAATCGGGACCTGCTAGCGGAGATAAAGAAAGGCAGCTTCCGCGAAGACCTGTTCTACCGGCTTAATGTCGTCAACATCGACGTACCGCCCCTGCGCGAGCGCAAGGACGACATCCCCATCCTGGCCAGCGCCTTCCTCCAGGAATTCGCCGCCGACAACAACAAGCGCATCGACGGCTTCGACGCCAAGGCCCGGACCGCGCTGTACAACTACGGCTGGCCCGGCAATATCCGCGAACTGCGCAACTGCATGGAAAGCGCGGTAGTACTGACCAGCGGCAACATCATCACCCTCGACGACCTGCCGCCCGCCCTGCGCGGCAGCGAGGAAAGCGGCGGCATCCGCTTATCATTGGGTATCCGGCTCGATGCGGCCGAGCGTATCATCATCGGCGATACCCTGGCCGCCAACGAAGGCAACAAAAGCCGCACCGCCGAAATCCTGGGCATCAGCCGGAAAACCCTCTACCAAAAACTGCGCGATTATGGTTTGGAAGCCGACGAGGAGTGAGCCTCCCGGCGGTCATGACGACGGCTGGTCTTGGTACTCGCGCATGATGCGGATGGCTTGGAGGCGCAACTCGGGTTCCTCGGCCCGCAGGGCGGCCTTCAGGGCTGGCAGGAGAATACTGGCCACCGTGGCCTCGGCGATGCGCAGCATGGCTTTGCGGCAAGCCAGGCTGCAGGCCTGCCAAGCGCTGGCGATCTCCGCCCCCCCCTGGGCCAAGCCGAGCACCGCGGCGGCACGCACGCAGGAACAGCGCACCCGTTCGTCAGCGTCATAGAGCCCGCGCCGCAAGAACACCCAAACCGAGCGCTTGCCGGACAGGCCAAGCTGCTTGGCCGCCTCGGCCCGCGTGGCGGCGTCCCGGTGCGAGACGAGCAGCCCCCCGAGCGAGAAAACGTCCCCCAGCGCCGCGGCCGGCAGGCTGGGCAGCCTTGTCGGCCGCGCCGGCGCCCGGTCGCCAATCTTCCGGGCGGTGAGTATCTTGTAGGCGCGCTGCACCCGGCTGAAGCCGCCGGCCGTGGCAGGGCTACCCGAGGCGTCAGGGTGCAGCTTGAGCGACAGGTTGCGATAGGCCTTGCGGATTTCGGCCGACGGCGCGTCGCGGTTTAAGCCCAGCACGGTATAGCAGGCATCGGTTGTCATGCGCCTATCCCGGTAGCGGCCCGAGCGGCCAGATCGGCCAGCAGACTCTCCACCAGCGCGGTCAACTGGACGGCGCGCTCGCGGTCGGCGGCGGACAGGCAGGCCTCGGTCTGTCCGCCCAGCTCCTTGATTTCCTGCGCCATGGCCGAATCCAGGTTCAAGGCGGCCGACGCGGCCTGCAGGCGATGCATCAGCAGGGTCAGTCGCTGCAGGGGCGGCAGGCTCTCCTCCAGGCCTTCGTAGAAAACCACCGATTGCTCGACGCCGCTATCCAGGTCGCGCGCCTTAACCTTGAGGATGTCGCTTTCGTCGATGAAAAAATCGATCTCGATGCGGGCTTGCCCCTTCCTGGCCTTGCGGATGCCCGGCAGCAGAAACTTGCCGACCGAAACGGCCTGGTCGTCAGTCAACGAGGCGGTTTGCAGGACATGGATCTCGACGGCGGTCTGGAAATCCTCCACAGTCGTAAACTCCCTCTTGCGTCGCGCCGGCAAGGCGGTATTTTTAGGCAGGATTGGCACGAAGCTGCCATCCTCGATCTCCAGGCCAAAGGCCCGCGAGCAGACATCGGTGAAGGAAAACCCGGGCAGGCGCTTTTGCAGGCGGGCGGCCTCGATGGCCGCGCCGATGGCGACCACTTCCTCGGGGTTAACCCTGGCGTCGGCCGCCTTAAGCCCGCAAGCCCGTAAGCGCTCGGCGACCAGCGGAATGCGACTCGAGCCGCCGGACAGGATCAGCACATCAATAGCGTCGGCCGATAAACCGGTTTCTTTGAGCACCTTTGCGGTCAAGGCGATAGAGCGGTCGATAATCGGCCCAATCAGGCCTTCCAGGGTGGTTCGGCTGACATTTAACTTGGGATGCGACAACCCGTCGGCGCCACGTACAAACGGCACGGCGATGACCGTTTCCAGCCTGGTGGACAGTTCGATCTTGGCGCGCTCGCACAGGTCGGCCACGTGGCGGGCCAGATAAGGGTCGGCCCGGACATCGACCCCAAAGCCGGCTTGGAAGGCCGCCTGGACATGGTCGAACAATAAGGCGTCGATATCCATGCCGCCCAGCGCGGCGTCCCCCTCCGAGGCCAACACCTGGCAGGCTTCGTCGGCCATGGACAGGACGGTAACGTCGAAGGTTCCACCGCCAAAATCGTAGACCAGCACCCGCCCGCTGACCACATCCTTGATGGAGGCCCAGCTCTTGGCCAGAGCCGCGGCGGTCGGCTCATTCAGGATGCGCGCCGTCTTGAGCCCGGCCAGGCTGGCGGCGGCCCGCACCGCCCGGCGTTGGGGATCGGAAAAGCGGGCGGGAACGGTGATCACGGCCTCCCGGATATCAAGACCGAGGAAGGCTTCGGCATCCTGGCGAACCTTGCGGATGATGGCCGCCGCCACTTCCACCACCGGCATCGGCCGACCGGACAGGCTAACGCTGTCGGTAGCGCCCAGCAAACGCTTCACGCCGGCCAAGGCCGAAGCCGGATCGGCCAGCGCCTGGTTGCGGGCGGAGGCGCCGACCAGCTCCTCGCCGGATTCGCTCAGCGCGAAGACGGTCGGGGTGAGTCGTTCGCCGCGGTCATTGGGCAGAACCAGGACGGTCTCGCCGTCGTACCAGGCGCACAGCGTGTTGGTGGTGCCGAAGTCGATGCCGATGATGCCGTGCATGATCTCAGCCGTCTCCGCCGCCATTGCGCAGCTTGTCCATCGATACGACGATGTCCACCTCGGCGACGGTAGCCCTGGTCTTGGCGGCAATGATGTCGGGTGAGAATCCGCGCTTGTGCAGATCCAGCACCCGGTCGACGAAGCTGGCCTCGGTCTGGATGGTATTGCCGGACAGGTGGATAAAAGGCACCGCCTCGCCATCGCTGGTGTCTCGGCCGACGGCGTTGGGCAGCCGGGCTGCGACAGCCTCGACAGCCGGGAGGTCGGTGGCCTGGTTCGGCGACCGGCCGTCAGCCGACAGATTTTGCCCGAAGGAATATGGCGCGGCCGACCGCGGCGCGGCCGACCGCGGCGCGGCCGACCGCGGCGCGGCTGGCTGTTGCGCAGACCGGTCGGCCGCGCTCTGGCTGGTCACGGGCCTTTCGGCTGGCCCGTTCGCTGCGGGCGCTCCATCCTGAGTACTGCGGCCGTGCAACTGGCCCAGCCGATTGTAGACGCCGCCTTCCAGCTGGCGGTTACGCGTCTCCTGCAGCAATACGGCCAACTTGCGGTCCGCCTCGGCCGTCGCGGCGCGCAGTTGCTGGATGCGATCCTCGATAATATTTATATTGCGCTCGGCGCTGGCGTCGAGTTCCACCAGCAGGCTGTTGACTTCCTGCCGAACGCTATCGATGGTGGCGTTGCTGGAAAAATGGCGCCTGGTCTGGTAGCGCAGCCAGATGACGACCACGACGCAGAACACGAGTTGTATGCCTACGGAGACGAGCAAGCCTGTCACATCCTATCCCGAAATGTCGATCTTGCTGCCAAGCCGCGGATCACGCACCACTTCTTTATCGTCGGGCGGCGCTTCGGATTCGGCCGGTTTGGCCTTGTCGGCCGGCGGCGGCGGCGCTTGATAGAAGGGCGTATCTTCCTTCTCGGTTGACGATTTGACCTGATCGGATTCCAAATCGCTGTCGTCCTTGCCGTGCACCGTCCGGGCTTCCTTGTCGTCCTTTTTCATGGCTTCCGCCCGGCGGAAGGCCTCGCCGTTGGCTGCCGTATCCTTTTCGGCCGCCTGTTGCCGATGGACGTGCCCCATTTGCATGAATAAGGTTTGCAGGTCCAGCGGCTTAATGGACATCGCCCGGTCCCTTCTTGAGGAAATCCTCATCGGGTTCCTGGTACTTGGTGGTCTTGATCATCATGTTCTCAAGGAAGAAGGTGATAGCCTTGTGCTCGTTCTTGATTTCTTCGCGGATATCCTTGATGGTTATCTTGGTGCCCGGATAAATCTTGCCGGAGACGG
The DNA here is from genome assembly GCA_001829185.1 of Spirochaetes bacterium GWB1_60_80. Classification (GTDB taxonomy): domain Bacteria; phylum Spirochaetota; class Spirochaetia; order Treponematales; family UBA12059; genus UBA12059. The sequence goes on along the minus strand of MIAR01000023.1, from coordinate 75,582 downwards.
AAACCTTACCCTTGACCTTGAGGTTGTTAAGATAGCTTAAAATCGAGTTGTACTCCGCCCTCATGGCTTCCAATTCGGCGTCGGCGTCCTGTTTCTTGAGCATGAAGTCGCCGAGCAAGGCTTCTTTTTCCTCGGTCAGGGTCTTGCGTTGCTTCTTCATGTCGTTGAGGACGCTGATGTTCTTTTCCAGTTCGTCGATCACCTTCTCGAACTGTTTGATCTTGGCGTCCAGTTCATCCAGCCGGGACTTACTCTTGGGATCGGTGCCGACCTCGAGCAGCGTCTCGGCGCCGCCGGTCGGGGAACCAATGATCTTGGAACTGATCTCCTCGCAGGCCCGGTAACGGCCGCCGACAATGGTTGAATTCTTGCCGCCGAAGCAGATGATGCGTTTGTCGGCCACGATCTCGGAGTTGACGATGCTTTGGGTGGCGATGACGCTGTCGCTGGCTACCACGTTGGCGTTCTCGATGAATTTGGCCCAAACGTTCTTGCCGGCCGTGATGCTGCCGCCGCCTTTGCCGGTGATACCTTGGTGCACCACGATATCGCCTTCGGCGCTGATTTCGGCCTTGCCGACGTTGCCCTTGATCTCGATATTGCCGGTAGCCTTGACCGAAAAGCCGTCGGCCACGTTGCCCAGCACGATGATAGTGCCGAGGAAGAATTTATTACCGGTTTTCAGGTCGATGTCGCCGTTGATGGTGTAGACGGTCTCGACGTTGATCTTGTTGTTCAGGAAATTAGCCTCGCCGTTGACCTCGGCCAGCATGGTCAAGCCGTCGTTGGAAACCTTGACGTTTTTGCCGACCGGCATCGGAATGTCCTTGCCGTTCTTGGCCGCCAGAACCTTGCCGGTCACCGTCCGCCCGGCGACGCCTTGCTTGGCCGGCATTTTCTTGGCCAGGGGCTGGCCTTCCATGACGTTCTGAACCAGCTGCAGTTCCTTGTAGTCAACCTTGCCATTCTTCTCTTCCAGGTGCAGCTTGGTCTTGTCGGTCTCAAAGAAGAACTGGATGGAGGCGTCCTGGCCGTTTTGCGGTTTCTGGCCGGCCGCTACCAATACCGGTTCCTTGTAGCGCGGCGCGTCCTCCAGCTCCTGGATGGCGTCTTCCAAGACGCCGAATACCACTTTGCTGTTACGCAGGTAGGCGCGGATGGTATCGCCGGACAGATCGCTGCCCCCCGGTTGCGGCGGCGTCAGAATGACTCGGGCCTCCATGTCCTGGGCGCCGACGTCGACCGTCAGCAGGGCGTCAGCCGCCGGATTGGCAATAAAGCTGCCCACCCTCGCCCATTCGCCGTTGGCCGCCTTAACCATTTCCCGCACGTAGGCCTCGTCGAAATCGTGGACGGCGCGCATGTGCAGCTTCTCGACGGCCCGCTTCTCGGTGACTTTCTTGCCGCGCCCGACCGGTGGCGCAATCTTGAGTAGCGCGCCTTCGTTGGCCAAGCGGACATAGGCCTGACCATCCTTGTCCTTGATGATCGGCAGGGCATCGGCTACATCATCGAGGTCGAGCGAGAAATCCTCGGTCTTTACGGCTTCGACCTTTTTCTTGCTGGCCGTTTCGTGGGCCGTAATCTTCCATTTTTTTTTACCGAATCCGGCGAAGCCGGCGGCGCCCCGTTCCTGGATCTCGTACTCCAAGCGGCCGATCGAGCATTCCAGCTGGACGGACGCGCTTTCCAAGGCTTCTTCCAAGGTAAGACCGTCGGCTTCTATGGTACGTTTTTCGCCATCTTCGTCCAGGTAGCGGCGCATCAACTCGCGCACGGCTTCCATGCCGATCCGGCTGGCCATCTAGACTATGCCCTTCCGGACATTGGTCAGTTTGGCGCGCAGCCGCAGGATAGCCTTGGTGTGCAATTGGCTAATGCGCGACTCGGTGACATCGAGAACCTTGCCGATTTCTTTGAGGGTCAGATCCTCATAATAATAGAGTACCAGCACCTTCTTTTCTTTTTCCGGCAGTTCCTGAATAGCCAGGACAATAACGCGTTTAATTTCCTCACGCTCGATAACCGCGTCGGGGTTCAGGCTAACCGGGCTTTCGATACTGTCGCCAATCGAGATTTTATCGCTGTCATCGGCCGAATACCAGACATCATTCAATGACAAGATGGAGGTACTGGATATCTTCATCATAGTGCGGGCAAAGTCGTCCTCGCTGACGCCCATGGCATTGGCGATTTCGCTGTCCGTGGCCGGCCGACCCAACTTGGACTCGACGGTAACGATGGCGTCCTCGATTTCGCGTGATTTCTGGCGCACCGAGCGCGGCACCCAGTCGATGCTGCGCAATTCGTCGAAGATGGCGCCACGGATCCTGGTTACGGCATAAGTCTTGAATTTAACGTTCTTTTCGGGGTCAAACTTGTCGATGGCATCGATTAAGCCGAATACCCCAAAACCGACCAAGTCGTCGAATTCGACCGATTGAGGCATGTTTGCGGCTACCCGGCCGGCGACATACTTTACCAGCGGGGCGTATTGCTTGATAAAGGCTTCCCGGATAAGCGGGTCGCGTTTCTTTTTGTATGAAGCCCAGAGCTCTTCCTCGCTTCGGGTTTCCAAAAGGGAATTATTCATCGACGCTTACCCTTTCTGATCTCTGCGCAATAAAGTTTGGACTGCTTTGGCGAGGGCGGCAGGGTCTTCCTTATCACCGCCCGAACCGCCCGAAGAACGGCTGCCGGCGAAGGATCCGGAAGAATACCGGACATCGGTATCGGTATCGGTATCGTCATCGGAAAAGTCACTGGCCGATTCGGGCAGCGCGGCGGCAAAAGAGTCGCTCAAGCCGTCAAGATCCGGCAGCACATCCAGGTCGTCGACCGAAACATGGGGTCGGGGCACGGCCGAAGACCCGTTCCGCCCGTTGGTGGCCGAGGCCGGATCCGGTGCCAGGTCGGCCTGTCGTATGCTGCCGACTTCTCTGGCCAAGTCGCTGAAGTCGCCGCTGCCGGACGGCTTGGTGCCACTAGCCGGGCTGACAGCCGCCGCCAGGGGTGCCTGGCGGCGGCTGTCAGCCCGGGCCGGCTCGACCTCCTCCAGCTCGGCCATCGGGAAGGCTGTAGCGCCGTCGGCCGCGTCATCAGCGTCCTCTACTCCCTCCGCCGTTTCGTCGGCGTCGCCAGGCAGGACAATATTGACCAATCGGCCGCCGGCCGGAGGTTCAGCCACCAGACTGTCGGAATCGTGAGCTGGCTCAAAAAGCTCGGGCAGGAAGCGGCGTAGGAAAAGAACGACCCCGAAACCGAGGGCCGCAAACAGTAAGCCGAAAAAGACGGCCCGCAGCACCAGCGTACCGAAGGAGATGCGTGAGAAGATGGCTGTCAAAATTGAAAGGACAAAGGCCACTCCCCCTGCCCAGATGGCGACACGCCCCCCGGTATCCAAGCTTGCGGTTCCTCCCATACCCTAGATTAAGGTATAACCGGAGCTCTCGTCAAGCTTTTACTGCCGTCGCGGCCGGTAGACCGTGCCAAAAGGCGGCCCGAACCATCGTTTTAACCACTTTTCGTCGCCTCGATATCCTGGAAGCGGCTTTTTCAACCAGCTGTTAATCGCGGCCGAACAACTTACGGATCAGCTTGGCGACGCCTGGCTCGGCCGCGAACTCGGTTTTTTCAATCCGCGACACTAGGTGCTGGACCGAGATGGCGGCCTTGGATTTCGGGTCGTTGACGATGAAGGGGCGCTGGCGGATGACCGAGGCCGAGACAATCGGATCCTCGTAGATGCAGCCCAGATAGTCGACCTTGAGATTGAGGAACTGGCCGGAAATATTGATGATGCGCTCGGCGATCTTGCGTCCCTCGGTGACGTTCTTGACACGGTTGACCACCAGCTTGAGGTTGATGTTCAAATTCTCCACCTCGGTGGCGATGATCTTGATGATGCCGTAGGCGTCGGTGATGGCGGTCGGTTCCGGGGTCGTGATAATGACCGCGTCGTCGGCGGCCGCGATGAAGGACAGGACGTTGCTGGAGACGCCGGCGCTGGTATCGATGATGATGATGTCGGCATTGGACAGGGTGTACAGCTCGGTTATAAAATTTTGCCGCTCTTCCTCGGACAGGTTGGCGATCTTGGAGAAGCCGGAGGCGCCGGCCAGGATCTGGATGCCGAATTCGGTGTCGATCATGATCTCGCGCATCGTCTTCTGCTTGCGGATGACATGGTAGAGGTTGAACTTGGGAATGACGTTGAGCATGATGTTGACGTTAGCCAGTCCGAGGTCGGCGTCCATCACGATTACCTTCTTGCCGATCTTGGCGTAGGCGATAGCCAGGTTGACCGAGAGATTGGTCTTGCCGACGCCACCCTTGCCCGAGGCCACCGTGATGATCCTGGTTTTTTTGCTTCCGGCCGCCGAGCTGGTCTGGGGCTTGGTTTTCATCAATTCGCGCAATTTCTGGGCCTGGTCTTCCATACTACTACTTTCTCCGTCCTACATTGCTGGTTAGCGCCGGTATTAGGCCCGGGAGGGCCGGATCAGCCGCGTTCGGCGTATTCACCATACCTATGTTCCATTTTCGGCCGATTTACCCTGAAACCTTCGAGATTCATTAAAAATCGCAGGGGATGGGCGCGCTCGATATCCAGCGGCACGCGCTGGCCGTCGGTTACCCACAGGGCCTGCTTGTTGCGCTCGGCCAGGGCGGACAGCACGTTGCCCACCCGGTTGGTCTCGTCCATCTTGGTGACCACCACGCCGCTATAGCGGAAGGGCTCGAACTGCCGGAATATCTCAAGCAGGTCCTGGGTCTTGGTGGTGGCGGCGATGGCCAGGTAGACCTCGGCCTGCGAGCCGGCGGCCTCCAGAATCTGCTGCATCTCGGCCAACCGGACCGCGTCCTTGGGGCTCTTGCCGATGGTATCGACCAGGATCAGGTCGGTATCGGCGTGCATGGCGATGGTCTTGTACAGATCCTTGGCAGTCTCGACGCTGGATAGCGGGATCTGCATGATAGAGGCGTACGTCTCGATCTGCTGGCGGGCGCCGATGCGGAAGGTGTCGATGGTGATCATGCGCACGTCATGCGGCGGCAGTTCCAGCATGCCGAGCTTGTGGATGGCCGCCATCTTGGCGATAGTCGTAGTCTTGCCGACGCCGGTCGGGCCGACCAGCACGATGACGCGCGGCCGGATAGCCTTGGGCGGCGCGGCCTTGGTGACCAGGGCATCGCCCAGCCACTCCAACACCGTGTCCTGGATCTTCAGAAAGTCGTTCAGCTCTTCGAGCGAGAAGCCGGCCCGCACCCGATTCATCAATTCCTGGCGATAGGCAACCGAAAAGTCGTTGTCCTCCAGCAAGGCTTCAAGCGCCTCCAGGCTGGGATGCTCCGCCTCCGGGCCGCGCGCTCTGGCGTCGCCGACGATTTCCTTAAGCGAACGCACCTCGGCCAACACCTCGTGCAGGGTGCGGTCCTGGTTGATTTTCTCCAGTAGCTTGCGCTTGTCGTCCTCCACCTCGGTACGCCGGCGCTCCGTATCGCGCAGCGCGTCGTCCTTGAGATAAAAGGTTATCTCGACGATCTCCTTGCCGAACAGGCCGAAAATGCCGCCCTGGCGCAGTTTGCGGTGCGTGAGTATGTTGGCGGTCTCGCCGTATTTTCCGCGGATTCTTTCCAGCACCTCGCGGTGCGAGGCGCCCTGCTCTGTCAGATACTGCATTACCCGTTCATCCTTCCAGCCTAATTTCGCCGATGGCCTCGACATGGACGTCGGTAGCCAATTCCGGCACCGACATTACCACCAGATCGGGAATCTCCCGCTCGGTACTGGACTTGACCAGCGCCCGCGAGGCCTCCGAGCAGAGAATGAGGGGAAAGTAGCCCTTTTTCTGCACGGCGGCGACGGCGGTGGTCAGCGCCTTGATCCATTGCCGCTGCACGGCCGGCTCGAGGGCGGCGATGGTGCCGCCATGGGTGTCGACCCGCGAGTCGATAATCTTCTGTTCCAGCGATGGTTCCACGGTCAGCACCCGCAGCAGCTTCTGGTCGTCAGCGTACTGCAGGCAAAGTTGGCGGCCGAGCGCCTGCCTGGCCTTCTCGATCAGGAAACCGGCGTCCTTGGTGATGCCGGCGTAATCGGCCAGGGTCTCGAAGATGGCCACCAGGTTGCGGATCGACACCTGTTCGCGCAGCAAGCCCTGTAGCACCTTCTGGATTTCGCCCAGCGACAGGTGCTTCTGGACGTCCTCTACCACCGCCGGGTAATCCTTACGCAGGGCCTCCAGCATGGACTGCACTTCCTGACGGCCGAGGATGTCCGAAGCGTAACGCTTGATAATCTCGGTCAGGTGGGTGGCGATGATGCTGGGCGGGTCGACCACGGTGTAGCCGGCGCGCTCGGCCTTGTCGCGGCTGTCCTCGGCGATCCAGACGGCGCTCAGGCCGAAGGCCGGATCGCGCGTCTTCTCGCCGGCCAGTTCCTGCGTCACGCCGCCGGGATTGATGGCCAGGTAGAAACTGAGGCGGATGAGGCCGCGGCCGACCTCAACGCCCTTGATCTTGAAACAGTACTCGGACGGTTCCAGGCGCATGTTGTCGATGATGCGGATGCGCGGCACCACCAGGCCCATGTCCAGGGCGCTCTCCTTGCGGATGCGGGTGACGCGCTCCAGGAGTTCGGCGCCCTTGTCCTTGTCGACCAGCGGGATTAGGCCGTAGCCCAGCTCCAGGCTAATGGGGTCCAGCGGCACCACCGGCGACAGCTCCTGGCTCGGCTCGGCCTTCCTGGCGCCGGCCTCGCCCTCCTGAGCCTTGACCCGGTCAGCCGCTGCCTGACTCTTGCGCGACAGGCGGTAAGCCAGGTAGCCGGTGGCCAACGCCAACACGAGGAAGACGTACCAAGGAAAGCCCGGGATCAGCGCCATGAACAGCATGACCACGGCGGCGATCCAGTAGATGCGGGCGTTCTGAGTGAACTGTTTGGTGGCGTCCTCGCCGAAGGTACCCTCGGTGTTGGCGCGGGTAATGATTAGGCCGGTGGCGATAGATATGAGCAAGGCGGGCATCTGGGAGACGATGCCGTCGCCGATGGTCAGCGTGGTATAGGTGGTCAGGGCGCGCTCGAAGGGCTCTCCATGCAGCAGCATGCCGACGATGAAGCCGCCGATCAGGTTGATGACGCTAATCAGGATGCCCAGGGCGACGTTACCGGAAATAAACTTGCTGGCGCCGTCCATGGCGCCGTAGAAATCGACTTCCTTCTGCAGTTCCGCCTTGCGCCGCTTGGCCTCTTCCTCGCTGATGGCGCCGGAGTTGAGCTCGGCGTCGATGTTCATCTGCTTGCCGGGCAGCGAGTCGAGGGTAAAGCGGGCCGCCACCTCGGCGATGCGCGTGGCGCCCTTGGTGATGACGATGGCCTGGACGGCGATCAGGATGATGAACATGATGAAGCCGACCACGATGCCGGTGGTGCCATCGGTGCCGGTCACGAAGCGGCTGAAGGCGCGCACGATCTGGCCGTTGAAATCTTCGCCCTTGGCCAGGATGAGCCGCGTCGACGAAATGTTGAGGGCCAGTCCAAAGATGGTGGAAATAAGCAATACGGTCGGAAAGATCGAGAACTCGATAGCCTTCTTGGTGTACAGCACCAGGAGGACGATGAACAGCGCCAGCACCAGATTGACGGCCATCAGCAGATCCAAGAGGATGGTGGGCAGCGGAATGATGATCATGAAGATCACCGCCACCACCGCGAAGGCCACGGCGTAGTCGGAGAAGTTGGTCAGGAAGGTGGCCTTCAAGAAGCGCCTGGTATCAGACATCAGAGTAACTCCTGTTCATCGCGGCGTGGTTCAAGCCGCGGCCTGGTTGCGGCGTCACCGGCTGGCCGCCGCGCCGGGCTGGCTGGCGGAGGCCGGCGGGGGAAAGCCGGGTTGCGCCGACTGGGCTTGCCCCAGATAACGGGCCCGGGCCCGGGCATCGGCCTTGGAAACGTGGGCCAGCACCGTCGCCACCGCTTCGTAGAATTTCTCCGGGATCGGGTCGCCCAGCTCGCTCTCGGCGTACAGGGCCCTGGCCAGCGGCCGGTTCTCGACGATGGGCACCCGGCTCTCGCGGGCGATAGTCTTGATGCGCTGCGCCACCTCGTCCAGGCCCTTGGCGCTGACCACCGGCGCGGCCATCCGCTGGCGGTTCCACTCCAGCGCCACCGCGTAGTGGGTCGGGTTGGTGATGACGACGTCGGCCTTGGGCACGTTGGCGATCATGTTGCGGGCGGCTATCTCCTGCATCCGGCGGCGCAGGCGGCCTTTAACCAGCGGGTCGCCCTCCATCATCTTGTGCTCTTCCTTGACTTCCTGCTTGGTCATCATCAGCTGCTTGTTGAACTGGAAGCGCTGGAACAGGTAGTCCGGGATGGCGATGGCCAGCAACAGCAAAGTACACTGGAAAATGATGCGCATGGCCAGGCTGGCGATGTAGGTGAAGGAATTCCACAGGGGGCTGGTAAACAGGCGGATCAACTCCGGCACCGCGCCGTTGATGTTGACGAACACGATGACGCCGATCAAGCAGACCTTAAAAATGGACTTGATCAGGTTAAAGGCGCCTTCGGCCGAGAACAACATGCGTTTGAAAAACTGACCGAACTTGGGCACGATCTTCTTGAAATCCGGCCGGATCGGCTTGGTGGTAAACAGGAAGCCAACTTGCAGCAGGTTGGACACAATGGCGGCCACGAAGGCCACGCTCACCACCGGCAGCATGATGCGCAGGAAGTAATAGAAAAATACTGACACGATCGGGCCGCCGTCGCGGGTGATGTCCAGCTCGACGGACACCTCGAGAAACCAGCGCAGCATCTGGCGCAGGTTGGCCAGCATGTAGGGGCCGAACATCGCCAGCGTGCCCATGGTCAGGATCAGGCCGATGCCGGCCGTCAGGTCCTGGCTCTTGGGGACGCGGCCCTCCTCGCGGGCCTTGCGTTTCTTATGCTCGGTAGGGTCCTCGGTCTTGCTCTCGTCGTCCTGGGCGAACCACTGCAGGTGGACTCCGGCCAGGGCCGACGGCGGGTAGGCCAGAGCGCTCCGCGCCGCCTGACCGCCGGCTGCGCCGCCGACGGCGCGGAGCGCCAGCCAGTCGTCCAGCCGCGTCACGGGGCGGCCCCGGCTATCAGGCGGCCGACCGTGTCGAAGCTGGCGTCGATCAGCCCGGAGAAGGCCTCGATCATGAACGGCATGCCGATAGCCAGGAGTACGAAAGCCGTCAGGATGGAAACCGGGAAACTCTCCGTCAGCAGGTTCATCTGCGGGGCGGCCTTGGTCAGCAGGCCCATGCCCACCGATACCAACAGCAGCGTGCCGAAGATCGGGAAGGACAAGATCAGCGCATTGGCGAACAGGCCGCCCAGGGCGCTAGTCACGAAGGCCATAAAATTATCACGCCGCTCCAGCAGGTCAACGGCCCGCAGGGCCTGGAAGCTGCCCTGCACCCCGAGCAGGAACAGCCGCTGGAAGCCGGAGGTGGCCACGAAGATGAACATGGCAATCAGGTTCAGGAACTGCCCGACCACCGGGATGGAGATTTCGGACAGCGGGTCGTAGGTTTCGGAGGCGCCGAAGCCCATCTGGAGGGCGAAAAATTGGCCGGCCGTGGTGAAGGTAGCGTAGACGATGGACAGGAAGAAACCGATAATAATGCCGATCATGGCCTCGCCGATGATGAGCGCGAAATAGGCGACGGCGCTGTCCGGGATCGGGTAACCGGCTTCCTTGAGCCAGGGGAAAATGGCCACGGTAACCATCCCGGCCAGGCCGATCTTGGCCACCTGCGGCACGGCTTCGCCGGACATCAGCGGCGCGGTCTGAATGAGCGCCAAGACGCGCACCGCCATGAGGAAAAAGATGTCGGCATCGGCTACCAGCTGCGAAAACATGGCGCCTACCGCCGCGGCCGCGGCAGCCAGGCCTCGGCGGCGCCGGAGCGCCTCAACGGGCCATCTCCGGGATGAGCTCGAACAGGGCGGTGGTGTATTCGCCCAGCGAGGTAAACATCCAGCCGATCAGGAACATCAACGTCAGCATGATGGCCGTGATCTTGGGCACGAAGGTCAGGGTCTGCTCCTGGATGCTGGTGGTGGCCTGCAGGATGCTAATGACCAGGCCGACTACCAGGGCCACCAGCAGCACCGGCGCCGACAAGAGCAGGATCTGGGTGATGGCGCCGGCCATCAGGCTGCTGATCTGGCCGATGCTCATGTCATGTTCCTGAGGAAGGACTCAACCAGCTGCCGGGTCATCAGGTTCCAGCCGTCGACCAGCACGAAGAGGATCAGCTTAAATGGCGTGGAAATCATCACCGGCGGCAACATGATCATGCCCATCGACATCAGTACCGAGGCCACCACCATATCGATGATGATGAACGGGATGAACAACAGAATGCCGATCTTGAAGGAGACGGTCATCTCGTGCAGGATAAAGGCCGGCACCAGCACGTAGGTGGGCACGTCGGCCAGAGTCTGGGGGCGTTCCAGCCCGCTCATGCTCATGAAGAGGCGGATATTCTCCGGGTCCTCGCGCATCTGGCCGTACATGAACAGCCGGAAGGGCTTCTCGGCCTCGGTGTAGGCCTCGGCCACCGAAATCTGGCCGTCGGCCATCGGCTTGATGGCGTTGTCGTAGACGGTGGTAAAGGTCGGCCACATGATGAAGATGGTCAGGAACAGGGCGATGCCGAGCAGCACCTGGTTAGGCGGCACCTGTTGCAAAGACAAGGCGCGCTTGATAAAGTCGAGCACGATGGAGATGCGCAGGAAGCTGGTCAGCAGGATGAGCAGGCTTGGCGCCAGCGACAAGGCGGTCAGCAGCAGCAGCAGTTGCAGACTGAAGGCCACTTCCTGGCCGCTGGACGGCGAACGAACCTGCAGGTCCACGAAAGGGATCAGCGACGATACGTCCGGCAAATCGGTGTTCCCGGTGGCCGTCCCGTCCGGGAAGTCGCTCTCCGGCAGGTTGGCGTTGGGGATGACGATATTGCGGGCGGTGTCGGCTAGGCTGGACGGCAGGCGAGTGCCCGTTTCCTGGGCGTACAAGCCGACCAAGGCGGTGAGGAGGGCGATCAGCAAGATCATGCGCTTCATGGACATACTCCGCGTCCCCCGTCGGTTCAGAATTTCTTGAGGCGGTCTTTCTGGCGGCCCAAGAAACCGCGCCCCGCTTTGGCGGCATCGCCCCTGGAGCCGGGCAGCATGGCCGCCAGGATAGTCGCGAAATCGGCCTTGGCGGGCTGCGGATTCTCTTCCGCCCGCTTGACCATGGCCTCGATCAGTTCCCTGTCGTCCAGCTCGGCCAGCAGCGAGATGCCGCCCTCGCCGACGCCCACCAGCCAGGCGCGGCTGCCGACCGCCACTACCTGGGCGAAGCGGCCCGGCGACAGGCTGACGCTGCCCAGGACGCGGACGAAGGGGTCTTCGGCCGGAGTCCGACCGCCGCGACGCTTGAGCAGGGCATAGAGGCCGTAAATGGCGGCCAGCACCAGGGCCAGCACCAGGATCATGCGCAATAAGTAGGGCACCAGGGAGGTGGAAGGCAGATTAACGGCGGTGGCGCCGGCATCGTCGCCAAAGCCAAGCAGCGTCTCGTCGGTAATGGCCGGGGCGGCGGCTGGTTCGGTAGCATCCGCGACAGCGGCGCCACCGTTCGTGTTGCCATCGCCTAGCGGGGCAGCGGCGCTCTGAGCCATCGCCAGGCCGCTCAGCAACAGCCAGGCCGAGCATAGGCAGAGTATCCGGATATTTTTTTTCAATGCCCCTCCCCCAAGCCTTATTCTATCCTGTTTAGGTAAAAATGGCAACACGCCCCGTGCTGGGGCAGTCGCGAATATTTATTGATCCGGCCTTGATTTGATCTGGCTGGCCGCCGGTCGGCAATCGGCAGCGCTAGCCACTCCGGGGAGACTAAAAAACCGCCCGCGTTGGCGGACGGTTCGATGATGCACGGGCCGCTTGGATCAGCCCAGATCGGAGACCCGTTCCATGGGCGACAGAATCTCGGTGACGCGCACGCCGAAGTTTTCGTCGATGACCACGACCTCGCCCTTGGCGATCGGCTTGTGGTTTACCAGGATGTCGACCGGCTCGCCGGCCAGCTTGTCCAGCTCGAGGATGGTGCCTTCGCCGATGCCCAGGATATCCTTGATCAGCCGCTTGGTGCGTCCCAGCTCGACGGTCAGCTCCATGTAGACGTCCATGATTAAGCCGATATTGCCGCCTTCGTGCATTGGCATGCCCACGCCGAGGTTGGCGAACTGGACCGGCTGGACGTTGGGCGACATCATGCCCGGCATGCCGCCTTGCTGGTACATGGACTGCTGGCCGTAACCGCCCTGCATACCCATGTTGCCCATCTGCTGTTGGCCCATGTTGCCCTGCATGCCCATGTTGCCCATTTGCTGCTGGCCATAACCGCCCTGCATGCCCATGTTACCCATGTTGCCCATCTGCTGTTGGCCCATGCCGCCCTGCATGCCCATGTTGCCCATCTGCGCCTGGCCCATGCCGCCTTGCATGCCCATGGCGGCCGGCGCCGGGCTGTTGTCGACGGCCAGGCCGGAACCGGCCACGATATCCTTGACGAAGGACTGGGCGAAGACCTCCCACAGCCGGAAGGGTTTGCCCTCCATCTGCAGTTCCCAGGCCACCCGGAAAAAGTCGCCGTTCGGGAAGCGGGCCATGGCCTTGGGACCGAAGTTGCCTTCAGCCGGGTCGGATTGCAGCGAGCGGTTGCCCGATTTCTCGGAGAAGAGCGTGATCTCGGTGCCGGTGATATTGGAAACGCACTCGGCGACGATAGAAATGGCCATGTCGTCGAGGTCGGTCAGCGATTCGTCTTTGTTGGCCAGGGCGGCGATCTTGACCGCCGTATCCTTGGGGATGAGGAAGAAGTGGTCGCCGGGGATGCCGCCGGTCATGTCGACCCGCACCTCAAGAGCCTCGTCGGGCAGCGACGGCAACATGCCGTCGCGGTTAGTCTGGTCGACCGAGAAGGCGCTCACCTGGACATTTTCGCCGGTGATGGCCGACAGGTTCTGGGCCTGAGTGGAACTAAGCGAGTCGAGCATCTCCTTGAAGGCCTTCACCTCGCCGGACGACAGGCCGGCGCCGGCCTTGGGCGATGCCGCCGCGCCTACTCCCGGATCGAGGCCGGACAACAGGGAATCAATTTCTTCTTGGGAGAGGGAACCATCACTCATAACTATCCTCGCCTTCCGCAGTCAATTCTTCGAATTCCTCATGGCCGGCTTCTTCCAGCCGCCTGGTAACCTGCACCGCCATCTTGCGGCCGATGACGCCGGGCCGGCACAGGAACTTCTTCTTGTTGCCGACGTTGAGCAGCATCGCGTCGTCCACCTTGACGTTGTACAGGCGGATAACGTCGTTCAGGTGCAGGTTGAGCACATCGCGCACCGTCACCTTGATGCGGCCGATCTCGGCGATGACCGGTACTTCGATGGTGGACAGTTTATCCTTCAGGATGTTCAGGTTTTCGGTGGTGGCGCCGCGGCGCACCGACGAATACCAATACTGGGCCGACAATTTGGAGATGATCGGCTCGATGGTCAGGTAGGGAATGCAGAGGTTCATCATGCCCTCGACCTCGCCGATCTTGGTTTCCAGCGTTACCAGCACCACCATCTCGGTGGGCGGCACGATCTGCGCGAATTGCGGGTTGACCTCGATCTGGGACAGGCGCGGCCGCAGGTCGATGACCTGGGTCCAGGCTTCGCGCAAGTTGCCCAGGATCTTGACGATGATGCCCTCGACCACCGAGCGCTCGATGTCGGTCAGCTCGCGGGTCAGCTTGGAGCCCTCGCCCTGGCCGCCGAACAGGCGGTCGATGATGGTAAAGGTGACGGCCGGGTCGATCTCCAGGATAATCTGGCCCTTGAGCGGATCCATGCTGACCAGGGCCAGCGTGGTGGTGGTCGGGATGGAGCGGATGAATTCTTCGTAAGTCAGCTGGTCGACCGACGCGACGTGCACGTTGGACAGGATGCGCAAGGACGCCGATAGGTTGGTGGTGGTCAGGCGGGCGAAGGTTTCGTGCATGTTCTGCACGGTACGCATCTGCTCCTTGGAAAACTTGTCCGGGCGGCGGAAGTCGTAGATCTTGATCTTGCGCGAATCGGTGGCCGATTGGACGGTTTCCAGCGAGGTATCGCCGGCATTGATGGCGGTGAGTAGTTGATCAATTTCGTCCTGAGACAGGACTTCGGTCATGCTGGTACTCCGCCTTTGCGCTGGATGGCTGGCCACCGGCCGGTGGACTGGAACGAGCCGATCGGTTGGCGCGCGGCCGCCGGCGACCCGTTACCCTATAATGACACAGAAAGCGCGATTCCGCAACGCCACCAAGCCGGAATTTACATCTGAGTGCGTTGGAAATTCTCGAAATAGATGTCCTTGATGAAGGGACGACTGAAAATCTGGTTATTAAGCCGATCGCGAATATCGACCTTCAGCAGCTCTTCCTGGTCGGCCATCAACTCGTCGATGCGCAGTCGGCTGATATAACTGCGCAGGAAATCCTGGATCTGCCAGCGGCGGTCGCTCAATTCCTTGGGGATGGTCTTATCCGCGCCGTCGAAGGCCAGGTTGATTTTGATGACCACCATCCACTGCTCGGTATCCTTGATGCCGCGCACCGTGGATCGGATTTCCTCGACGCCGTTGTAGACGGCCCAGGCCTCGCTGACCCGTTGCATGGTCTCGGCGTTGGGCAAATCAGACAGCGGCCGCGACTGGTTGCCGAGGATGCGGATCGATACCGCCACGATCACGAAGACCAGGATAATGAACCCCAGGCCGATGCCTATCCATTTGAGCAAGCCGAGAATAGCCTTGCCGCCGCCGCCCCGAGCCTTAACCTTGCCGGGAGCGCCGGCCGCTTCCTGATTCTCGGAAAAATCAACGCCACCTTCGAAATCACCCATCGCAGCTATCCTTTTCTGGCAGGCCACCGGGGATCGGCCGCTGCCTGGCTATTTAGTTAAAATCGGCTGGCCTTATCAGCGAGCAAGGCGTTGAAAAACGCGAAGGCGGCTTTTCAACGCTTTTAAAAACTAGAGGTGACCCTCATCCAGGATGATGATGTCGACCCGCCGGTTGTAAGCCCGGCCTTCCTCGGTGGCGTTCTCGGCCACCGGCACGGTAGCCGAGAAGCCCGCCACCTGGAAACGGCTTTCCTGGACGCCAAAGTCGGTCAGGTAATGCAGGGTGTTCACCGCCCGCGCCGCCGATAATTCCCAGTTGCTAAACCAAGGTCCGGCCGGATCGGTCGGCAGACTGTCGGTGTGTCCCTCTATCCTGAATTTTCGGCCGGAAAGCTGTTCGGAATTAAGTAATTCGGCCAGGCGAATCAGGGTGCCGCGCGTCTCGTCGATATTGATCTGGGCGCTGGCCGGCATAAAAAACATGTCCGAAGCCAGGGTAATGACCAGGCCGCGCTCGTCGGCCGTGATGCGCACCTTGTTGGAGCGGATTTCCGGCTGGAAGAGCGACACCGCCTTGCGCATGGCCACGGCCAGCATGCGGCCGCGCTCCATCGACGGCAGGGTGGCGATGGAGTTGCCCATCTCGGCCAGACGGCCGCTGGCCAGCGAGTTGCCGCCGGTGGAGGCGCCCATGCCGATATTGTTGAAGGTCGAGATCAACTGCGATACCTGGGTGGTGTCGGATTCGGTAATATTGAACAAGGCGACGAAAAAGACCAGCAACAGGGTAATCATGTCGCCATAAGTCACGATCCACTCCGCGATACCGCCTAGTTCCTGTTTTTTCTTTTTTCGCGCCATGGGCAGCCTCCTCGATCAGCTTCGGTCAAGTCTGGGGATGGGCCTCGTCGAGCTGTTTCTGTCCGGCGGGAGTCAGATAGGAAGTCAGTTTCATCTGCAGGATATGGGGGTTGTCGCCTTGCTGGATGGACAGCACGCCTTCGATGACCATTTCCCAAACCTTGGTTTCGGCCGCGTCGCGCACCGCCAGCTTACCCATCATCGGCATGATCAGGAAGTTGGCCATCATGGCGCCATAATAGGTGGTGACCAGCGCCACCGCCATGTTACGGCCGATGCTGGCGGTATCTTCCAGGTTCTTCATCATCGCTATCAGACCCTGGACGGTGCCCAACATGCCCATACCGGGGGCCAGCTTGGCCCACTGGTCCAGCATCTTGAGCCATTTGCCGTGGCGGTCGTTCAGTTGGTTGAGCTCGGTTTCCATGATATTGCGGATGACTTCGGGGTCGACCGAGTCAACCACCATGCGCAGGCCGCGCTTCATGAACATGTTGTCGAGGCTCTCGATTTCTTCTTCCAGCGACAGGATACCTTCGCGGCGAGCGCGCTCCGAGAGGGAAATGAGGGCCTCGGCCACCTTCATTTCGCCGTAGTCAACGGTACGGCCAACCTTGCCCAGGATCTTGAAGACGTCCAACATATCTTTGATGGTATAGTTGATCATCAGCGCGAACCAGGAACCCATTACCGTCATGAAGAAGGACGGCAGATCGGCGTAGGTCAGCGGTGTGGCGCCGGCGGTGATCATGGACAGCAGGATACAGCCAATACCGCCGACTAGGCCGATAATCGTCGCAAAATCCATGTCTTACTCCTCGTTCTTGAAAGCGCCTATCTGGCGGCGGTATTCTACAATCTTGGCGCGGACCGTGGCAATATCCTCCAGCACCACCAGGTGCTTGCCCGACAGCATAGTAATGTTGGTATCGGGGGTGGATTCAATATACTCGATCTGGTGCGGATTAAGCCAGAACGTAGTGCCGGACATCTTGGTCAACTGGATCATCTGCCTGCTCCCTGCTTCAAAAAATAAACGCCGGCGCCGGAATGCCGGCCCGGCGTCAGCCTGTTCTAGCCAGTTCAGGCGCCACGGCCAGCCAGGCTCGCGCCTAGCCAGCCGTCATGCCGCCTTTACCGCTTGAGTTGCAGCAATTCCTGCAGCATCTGGTCGGAAGTCTGGATGGTCTTGGAGTTAGACTGGAAACCGCGCTGGGTAACGATCATGTCGGTGAACTGCTCGGCCAGGTCGACGTTGGACATTTCCAGGTTGCCGGCCAGGATGCGGCCCTTGCCGGCGATGCCGGAGGGTCCGATATTGGCCATGCCGGAGTTGATCGATTCCACGAAGTTAGTATCGCCGGTCTTTTCCAGGCCGTTCGGGTTGGTAAAGCTGGCCAGGGCCACCTGCCCGACCGTGCGCACCGAGCCATTAGAGTAGATGGCGGTGATGACGCCGGACTGGTCGATGCGGAAGTTTTCCATGTAGCCCATGGTATAGCCGTCCTGCTCGAAGACGCGGGTGCTGGAGGCCTCGGCGAACTGGGTGACGGTGTTGCGCACGCTGCCGACCTCGCCCAGGTTGAGCTGGAAATTCTGCCGCTCCAGGTTGCCCGCGGCGTCCGGCGTCGAGCCGGCCACGTCGAAGGACAGATTCATGGACAGCAGGCCCTCGGTCGGCGATTCGTTGCCCTGGCTGTCGTAGACGCGTTCCAAAACGCCGAGGTTACTGAACTGGACGATGAAGGTATCGCCGGCCTGACCTTCCGGCCCCAGGCCCAGCGTCACGTTGGCGCCGGCGGCGGCTTCTGGATCGATGGCCACCGTGCCCTGCCACTGGTTGGGCTGGCCCGGGACGCGGGTATAGTCGACGCGCAGGGTATGCTCGATGCCGAAGTTGTCGTAGATACGTTCTTCGACGCGCCAGGTGTTCTGGCGGATGACGGCCTCGTTGGCGCCTTCGGGAATCTCGATCAGGCGCTTATCGAGGTTACAGGCTAGGTAGACTTGTTCGGTGGCGCGGGCCGGGTCCTTGGCGCCGATCGGGATAACCAGGTCCTGGAGCTCGCCGGAAGTGTTCAGCACCTCGATGCCGTCCAGAATCTGGGCGTTCCAGCCCTGGACGCGGAAGCCGTTGCCGGGATTGACCAAGCGGCCCTCGGCGTCCAGGCTGAAGGCGCCGGCCCGGGTGAAGAAGCGCGAGTCGCCCCGCTCCATGACGAAGAAGCCGTTACCCTGGATGGCCAGATCGGTCATGATGCCGGTGGTCTGGAGCGAGCCCTGGGTGTGGATAGTGTCGACGCTGGCCACGCTCATGCCCAAGCCGATCTCTTTTGGGTTGATACCGCCCACCTGCTCGGTCGGTCGGGCGGCGCCGGACATTTGTTGGTACAGAAGGTCCTGGAAATTTACGCGGCCCTTCTTGAAGCCATTGGTGTTGACGTTGGCGATATTATTGCCCAGCACGTCCATGCGTATCTGGTGGTTCTGCAAGCCGGCGACGCCGGAGTAGAGTGATCGCATCATGGCAGAGCCTCCTTATTCCGAAACTTTACTGACCTGGTCGAGGTCGTAGAACGAACCATCGACCATGACCATCGGGAACTCGCCGCGCACTACCTGGCTGACCGGGCCGTAGACGGTGCGCTCGCCGTCGAGAATCTCGACGGTACGCCCGAGCAGGGACTGGGCCTCGCTGGAATTGAGCACGCCGGCCATGCTGGCGAAATTCTGCGACATATTGGTCATTTGTTCGAGCGAAGAGAATTGGGCCATCTGGGCGATGAATTCGCGGTCCTCCATCGGCGCGGTTGGATCCTGGTGCTGTAGCTGGGTGACTAGTATCTTGAGGAAGTCATCCTTGTCCAAATCCTGCTTAACCTGCCGGCCTTCGGCCAACCCTCGATTAACGGCCTCGGCGTCGAGGCGCGCCCTGGTTAGCTCGGCGGGATTCAGCATAAATGTCGTATTCATCTATTTCTCCTTGCTCTGTCACACAAAAACGTTCAGTAAGCCATCGCGCGAGGCGGCGGTCAGGACCGGCACCGCCGCGTCCAGGTCTTTCAGGCGGCGGCTGTAAAAGGGCGACGAGCGGTCGTCGTCGGCCTGGCTGCCGGCCTGTTGCTGGCCGCCCTGGCGAACTTCCACCTCGAGGGCGGTGGTCTCCAGGCCAGCGGCGGCGAAGGCGTCGCGCAGCGCATCCAGCGAATCGCGGAAAGCCTGGCCAGCCAGGTCCGAATCCACGACTATCTTGCCGCTGATCTCCTTGTCGGCAATTTTCAGTTCAATCTTGACTTTACCGAGCGTTTCCGGTTCCAGATGCAGGCGGATGAGGCCGGTATCGGCATCCTGGAGCACGATCTGGGCGGCGCGGACGATGTCGGCGGCGCCGGACTGGCGGATATGGGCGGCCAGATTCTCGGCCAGACTGGGGGTTGGGGCGGCCGGCCGGTCGGCGGCCAACGACCACTGGCCGCTGGCCGGGTCGCGCGGCAGGCTGGCGGCCGCCGGATTATGACTGCCGGCGTCGAAGGCGGCGGCAAAGCCCTCGCCGGTCGCCGGCTTCCCGGCTGGGTTGGCGTCAGCGCTGCCAGCCGTATTCTCCGATCGCTGCTTGCTAGCGCCGAGGCGCATATCCACCACCGAGATGCGCCGGCCCTCCTTGGTGAGCGTACTAGAGACCGTGAAATCCTGGCCAGCTTCGGCTGTAGCCTTGGTGGCGGCGGCCACCGGCCGCGGCGACGGCGGCTGGCCCGGCAGTGTCAGTCCAGCTAGGGCAGCCAAGCCGGACTCAGCGGCGCTATCGCCGCCGTCGCGCTTGCGGGCGGCCGGGCGGACTGGAGCCGACTCTGGCGCGGCCGGCGCGCCAGCCGCAGCCGAAAGCGCCGCTGTGGCTGGTCCGGCCAGACGGCTGGCATCGCTGCTGGCGACAGCCGTTTGGGCCGGCGTGGCGGCCAGGCGGGCGGCCGTCTTGGCCGGTGTGGCGGCTGTGTCAGTTTCACCGAGCGTTGGCTGGGTGGATGGCGCCAGGTTACGGGCTGTTTTTGGTTTCGGGAGCAATTCGGCTGTGGCGCGTTTCGCGGTCAGGGCCTGCTCCGCGCCGTCATCAAACCCCGGGCTATTCTTGCCGGCTAAGGTCGACTTCAGCTTGTCGAGCAGCGATCCGAAAGCCTTATCAGCCTTTTTCCTGATGGATTTCAAGGAAAGGTCAGCCGGATTGGCATCCGGGGCGACCTTGAGGTGGCCGGTGGCTTGCATCGATACGAACTCCTTCCGAATCGAGCAGCCCTCAGACCGGGGGACCTAGTCCAGGCTGTCCGGCATCTGTGCCATCTTGCGCTGCAGGGTAGCCGATCGTTCGGCCGGCAGCAAGGATAGCCAGTAGGACACCACCGAAGCCTCGCCCTGCAGCTTGGCCAGCTCCTCGACGGCGCGCAGAGTCTCGATGGCCGTCTGGTCGTCCAGGGCAGCCAGGATATCCACGGCGTCCGCCGGCGGCATGCCGCTCAGGTAACGGGCGTTCTGCTCGATATTCGCTCTTCTATTTTCGTACTGTTCGCGCAGGCTATTGAAGGAATTCTGCTGTTCTTCGATGTTTTTCTGCCGATCCTCGATTTCCCGGGCCTGGGCCAGCAACACGGCCTCTTGTTCGAGGGCCAGGCGCTCGCGTTCGGTCAGCTCCTGGCGCAGCACGTCGATGGCCTCAAACTGCTTGGCGAAGCGCTCGTCATCCAGCAGGGTCGGCGAGTCGATGTCCACCTGGGTGCGGGTTCGTACCACCCGGCCAGCCAGGCGGACCGCCGGCGCGAACAGCGCCTTGGCGTCGATCAAGCCCAGGAAATCAAACCAGAACAAGCCGCCCAGGACGAGGGCGATAATGACGATGAGCATCAGGATGATGCGCCCCAGGACCCTTTGCTTTCCGAACGATGCCATGGTACCTATCCTCTGTTGATTTCGGGAACGACGCCGGCCTGAGCGCGCCGGCGCTGACGTGATTGGGAGCCCAGATCGTCGAGCACGGCGGTTTCGGCCCGCAGCGCGTCCTTGCGCCAGGCGGCCGCTCCGCGCTCGCGCAGCTTGTCGATCAGCTCACTGGCCCGCCGGGCGGCCACATAGGCCAGGCGGGCGGTTTCGCGCTCCGCCTCGGCCAGGGCCAGGGCTTTCAGGCAGCGTTCGCGCTCCTGCTGCAGGCGCTGGCCAAAGCGCTCGCTGGCCCGGTAATCGTCCAGGCTGGCCCCAAGACGGAAACGCTCAGCGGTCAGCTTATGGGTACGCTCCGCGTTTTCGCGTAGCTGCAGATCCAGCGCGGCGCAGGCGCCGACCTTGGCCGCCAGGGCAGCCTCGGCCGCCTTCTCGGCATAGCGGCGCAATTCCAGCACCCGCTCCAGGCGGAAGCGGAAGGCCCTCATGCCAGCGCCTCGTCGGCCGGCCGCGGCAGGCTGAAGCTCTTGCCGGCCGGCTCGGCGAAGGCTTGGACCTCCTCCACCGGGATGTGCAGGCCGGCGATGTCGCCCAGCCGCTTGATGGTGTCCAGGATGGGGGCCTTTTCGTCGACCAGTTGCACCAAGAAGGCTTCGATGGCCTGGTGCTTGTCGATGGCGATGTCGATGGCCGGGTTGGAGCCCTTGACGTAGGCGCCGATGTTGATCATGTCCTCGGCTTCTTCCCAGGTGGCCAACAGGCGACGCAATATGCCCATGGCCTTCTGGGTGATGGGGCCGGTAACGGCGTTGGTCAGGCGCGAGATGGACTTGAGGACATCGACCGCCGGATAGTGGAAGCGCTCGGCCAGCTTGCGCGTCAGGACGACGTGGCCATCCAGGATACCGCGCACCGTGTCGGCCACCGGCTCGTCCATGTCGTCGCCGTCCACCAGGATGGTGTAGATGCCGGTGATGGAGCCCTTGCTGGACGACCCGGAGCGCTCCAGCAGCTTGGGCAGCGAATCGAAGACGCTAGGCGTGTAGCCGCGGGTGGCCGGCGGCTCGCCGATGGCCAGGCCGATCTCGCGCTGGGCGCGGGCGAAACGGGTCACCGAGTCGAAGAGCAGCATGACGTCGGCGCCTTGGTCGCGGAAGAATTCGGCCACCGCGGTAGCCACGTAGGCGCCGCGCAGGCGGGCCAGCGGCGGCGTGTCCGAGGTGGAGACGATGATGACCGAACGGGCCAGGCCTTCCTCGCCCAGGTCGTTTTCCAGGAATTCACGCACCTCGCGGCCGCGCTCGCCGATCAGGGCGATAACGTTGACGTCGGCGTTGGTGTTACGCGCCACCATCCCAAGCAGGGTGGACTTGCCGACGCCGGAGCCGGCGAAAATACCGATGCGCTGCCCCCGCCCCAAGGGCAAGAGCCCGTCGATGGAGCGGATGCCGGATACGATGCGCTTGTCGATGCGCCGCCGCGTCAGGGCGTCCGGCGGCGTGGCCACGGCCGGGTATTTGACGCTACTGGCGATATCCCCCAGGCCGTCCATCGGGTGCCCCATCGAGTCGAGGGCGCGGCCCAGCAGCTTATAGGAGACCGGCACCTGGAGCAGCTCGCCGGAGGCTATGACGGTACAGCCGACCTCGATGCCCTCCAGCCCGGTGTAGGCCATCAGTTGCACCGTCTGGCCGTGGAGCCCGGCCACCTCGGCCCAGGCCACCTTGTCGAGGCGCGGGATGAGTATCTTGCAGACCTCGCCGACCACCGCCTGCGGGCCGTGGCTCTCGATGAGCAGGCCCTGCACCTTGGTGACGCGGCCGGTGTATTTAATCGGTTCGGTGGAGTCGATGACGTCCAGGTATTTGGCCACCAAGTCCATGTCTATTGCGCCTTGCCGCGCGACTTGATCGGCGAAATATCCAGGATTTTTTCCTCGAGCTCGCGCAGCTGGCTCTGGATGCGGGCATCGATCTCGCCGAAGTCGGTCTCGATGACGCAGCCGCCGCGGTCGACGGCCGAATCCTCGACCACCGAGATGCGCTTGGCGTTCTCGGCCAGCTCGACGAAGTCCTTGACGTGGTCGGATGTAAGCTGCAGGTCGGCCAGGTTAACGCGGATGACGACCTCGCTGCGCGCCTTGAGTTTGCGCAGGGCCTGGGCGATATTGGAAACGACGACGTTCTTCTGGTTTTCGGAAATGGTCTTGACCACCTTGCGCGAGACCAGCAGCACCAGCTCAATGATCTGGCCCTCGGTCTGGTCCAGGATGTCGGCCCGCTTATCCATGGCCCGCTCTAAGATGACGTGCAGGCGGTTGATCAGGCGCTCGACCTCGTTCTTGCCTTCGCGGAAGCCTTCCTCGCGCCCCTGGTCAAAACCCTTTTTCTGGGCGGCCTTGGTCACCTCGTCGATGCGGCCCTGGGCGAGGCGCTCCAGTTCGCCGATCTTGGACTCGGCTGCCTTGATGGCGGCTTCGGCGCCGGCTTCGGCCTCGTGCCGAATCTTGAGGGCCTGGTCGTTCTTGCGCTTCACCTCGTCAAAGGCCGTAGCCTCGGCCTTGGCGACGATATCGTCAGCCTCGGCCCGGGCGGCGGCCTGCATGGCATTTTTCTCGTTCTCCCAGGCCAGCTTGAAGGCCTCGGCCTCGCGCCGGAGGTCGTCGGCGGTGGGGCCGGTATATTCCTCGACGGCGGAAACTTCCTCGACTTCCTCCTCCACGGCGGCGGCGTACTTGCTGCCGACGATGAAGGCGCTGCTGAGGGGTACGGTTTCCTGCGGCCTGAATACGGTTTTTGCCATGCCAACGTCCCCTTATTGTATCAACTGGTCGTCTTCGCCGCGGGCGATGACGATCTCGCCGGAATCCTCAAGGTGGCGGATGACCGCCACGATCTTCTGCTGCGCTTCCTCGACGTCCTTGATGCGCACCGGCCCCATGTATTCCATGTCTTCCTTGAGGGCCTGGGCGCCGCGCTTGGACATGTTCTGGAATATCTTGTCCTGCACCTCGCTGTCGACGCCTTTGAGGGCCCGCGTCAGGTCCTGGGTATCGACCTCGCGCAGCACCTTTTGGATGGAGCGGTTGTCGAGCATCACCAAGTCCTCGAACACGAACATCTTCTTCTTGATTTCTTCGGCCAGTTCGGGATTTTCCTCTTCCAGGGCCTCGAGGATGCCTTTCTCCGTGGTTCGGTCGGCCAGGTTGAGAATCTCGACGATGGCGTCGACGCCGCCGGCCGCCGTATAATCCTCGCTGGACAGGGTGGACAGTTTCTTTTCCAGCACCCGTTCCACCTCGCGCAACACTTCCGGGGAGGTACGGTCCATGGTGGCGATGCGCCGGGCCACGTCGGATTGATGCTCCTTGGGCAGTTTAGTCAGGATGTAGCTGGCCTTGTTCGGCTCCAGATAGGCCAGGATCAAGGCAATAGTCTGCGGATGCTCGGTCTGGATAAAGTTGAGCAAGTTGGCCGGATCGGTGCGGCGGATGAAGTCGAAGGGCCGCACCTGCAGCGAACTGGTCAGGCGGTTGATGATGTCGATGGCCTTCTGCGAGCCCAGCGACTTCTCCAAGAGCTCGCGGGCGTAGTCGATACCGCCGGTGGAGATGAAGTCGCTGGCCATCATCAATTCCTGGAACTCCAGCAGGATCATGTCCTTGAGCTCCGGCTCGACGTTCTCCAGCCGGGCGATCTCGAAGGTCAGGGTCTCGATCTCGTCTTCGCGCAGGTGCTTGAAGATCTCGGATGAGATCTCGCTGCCCAGGGTAATGAGAAAAATAGCGGCTTTCTGGCGACCCGACAGCTCCTTGATGCTTTTCGGTTTCTTGCCGGAAGTCTTACCTTTGGCGGGCGCCGTTTCGGCCATGATCTTATTCCTCCCTGAGCCAGGTGCGTATCAGCTGGGCCACGTCCTCGGGATGCTCTTTTGCCATATTAATGGCGTGCTCCTGCAAGTCAAGCCTTTTCCGCTCCTCGACCGACATCGAGACTTCGATATTCTGTTCCTCGGCCTGGCGGATGGCGTTCTCGCGCATCATCTGCTGCTCGAGGGCCCGTTTTTCCTCAGCGATGCGGCGGCGGCGCTCCAGCTCGCGCGACACCATCCGGAAGACGATAAAGGCGATCAGCAACGCGGCCAGACCGATCAGCGAATAGAGGATTATCTGGTTTACCTGCGCTTTGCGCAAGTACTCGGCATCCTCGGCCTTGAACTGGGCCGACCGGTCAAACTGGATGCTGCGCACCGTTACCGAATCGCCGCGGGCCCGGTCGTAGCCGATCGAGTCGCGGATCAAGGCGGTGGCGCTATCCAGCACCTCCTGGGGCACGGCGACGTACTCGCGCTCGATGCTGCCGTCCGGCCCGATCAGCGGCTGGTTCTTGTCATCGTACTTCCAGCGCCAGACGCCGTCGATGTTCACCGAAACGGTGACGCGGTCCATGCTGGGCGAGCGGTCCTCGACAATGTCGCGGCGGTTGATGGCCTCGTTGGCCACTACGCTGGTGGTTTCGGCCGAGCCGACCATGTTCTGCAGGTCGCGATAAGCCGGCGAGGTCTGGCCCTCCATGCCGGCCGGACCTTCCGGATTGAAGCCGGTGCCCTGGTAGGTGTAAGTTTCCTCGGTGGTGGACAGGCGAACGCTGGGTCGGATGTCCGAGTCGTCGTAGGGCGTAATCGGGTTGTCCGGCTTGATGGTGAACGGGAAGTGTTCCAGGGTGGTGACGTTCATCTTGCTCATGTCCATGTCGATCTTGATGTTCAGGTCACGCACCCGGTCAGCGGTGAAGGTATTCTGCAGGGCGGTCAGCACGGCGGCCCGGTACTGGGCCTCGATGCGCTGGATCAGCTGCTGTTCGCGCCGGGTGCGCTCCAGGCGGTCAAAGTCCTCCATGCCGGCGAAATCGTTCAGGATGATGCCGTTCTGGTCGGTGATGACGATGTTTTCCGGCGTCAGGCCGGAGACGGCGAACAGGATGATCTTCTGGATGCCTTCCAGCTGCTGGCGGTTGGTGGCGATGTCCGAACCCGGCCGCGGGTAGAGGATGACGCTGGCCGTGATCGGCTTCTGCTCGGCGGCGAAGAGCGTCTCCTCGGGCATCTCCAGGATGACGTTGGCCTTGTCGATGGCCTCGATGGCCTCGATGTGGCGCGTCACTTCCTGGATGATGGCCTGGCGCAGGTTGACGTTGCGCTCGAAGTCGGTCACCGTAAAGCGGTCGATGGCGAAGACCGACCACAGGCTGGTGCCTTCCGGGATGAGGTCCTCGCGCATCAGGATGGAGATGGCGTCGGTCCGCACCTGCTCGTTCTTGACGTAGAGGACGTTGCCCTCGCCGACGCTGAAGGCGATGTTCTCGCGGTCCAGCCGGCTGGTGATGCGGCGCAGTTCCTCGCCGTCCTGGATGGGCGTGTTGATCAGGCGGACCATGGTGGGGGTGCGCGACACGCCGATCAGCACCACCGCGGCGATGATCAGGGCCAGGGCGACGCCGATCAGGATCAGTTTCTGGGGCAGGCCCCAACTGGTCCAGGCGGTCTTGATGCGGTTAAAAAATTCTTTTATGGCATTCATGTTCGTTCCCCCTCCCAGAAGACTGAACAGGGCGCGGCTCTCGCCGGCCGATTCAAGCAGTGGCGGTCAGCGGGCTGTCAGTCCCGGCCGGCGCCTCATCGTCAGCGCGTATTGATCAGGTCGCGCCAGGCCCGGACCACCCGGTCCAGCACGGTGCGCGTGATATTAAGCGACATATTGGCCTTGGCCATGGCGATGGTGACGTCGTGCGGGTCGACGGCGTCCGGATTGGTCATCATCGTCTCGATGGCGTCGCTGCTTTCCAGCTGCAGGTCGTTGACGCCGTTCAGGGCCTCCAGCATGGCCTCGTCGAAGGTCGGCGCCCTCTCCTCGTCCAGGCTAGCCATGACGCCGCCGGGCATCATGTGCCGGGGGTCGGTGCGCAGTAGCTCCACCTGGCGGCCGCGGGCCGGCACGGCCGACTGGCCCGGCTCCAGCAGCGTCGTGTTGCCTTGAACGCCCATGGCGCGGTTGAACAGGCTGACCGCGTCGAGCGGCATTATTGTCGACATTTACTTACCTCCCGATTTCCAGGGCCTTCATGAACATGGCCTTGGATCCATTGACGATGGCGGCGTTGGCCTCATAGGCGCGCGAAGCGGCGATCAGGTCGACCATCTCGGTGACGATGTTGACGTTCGGCATCTCGACATAGCCGGCCCGCGGCCCAGTCATGATGGCGTCCGGATGGGTCGGGTCGTAGACCAGGCGGGTCTCGGTGGAGCGGTCTTCCTGGATCTCGGAGACGCGCACTCCGGCGCCGGCGCCTTCGTCCCACTGCTTGGGCAGGAAGGGCAGCCGGAAATACGGCGTATCGGTGACCGGCTCGAGGACCACCCGGCTGCGCCGGAAGACGCCGCCTTCCGGCGTTCGGGTGGTACCCTGGTTGGCGATATTGTTGGATATGACATCCTGGCGGATCCGCTCCACCGTCATGCCGCTGGCCGCTATATTGATACTGGTAAACATGCCCATCTTCACTCCTCCTTAAGCCGCCACAATGCCGGCCACCCCTCGGTCTATTTTCAGCGCAGCACCAGGTTAACCTGGTTGAATTCAAAGTTAACGGCCTGAGTCATCAGCGAGTACGTCAGCTGGTTGGTCATGGCGTCCATGAATTCCTCTTCCGGATTGACGTTGTTGCCGTTGTTCTTCTCGGTCGACAGGTAGTCGAGCACCCGACGCGGCTGCACGCTGCGCCAGTCGGTCTGGCGGTCGTTGCTGATGTGCCGCTCGTCGGTAGTGGCCAAGAGCAGCCGCGGCTGCAGGTCTTCCGCCTCCACCGCCCGGCTGAGCGTCGCCTCGAAATTGATGACGGAACGCTTGTAGTTGGGCACGTCGGCGTTGGCGATGTTGTTGGCGATGACGTCGCGGCGCAGCAGGCTGACGTCCATCGAACGCTGCAGCATCTCGACGCTGCGTCCAAAACCGGTATTCTCAAGCATGTCGTCCTCCGTTCTTTCCTATGTATCGGCAATTCTGTCTACAAGATGAATTTTGCCATAATAATCTACAAGATGAACTTAGCCAAATCCGGCGATTCGAAGATGCCGTCAAAGCGCTGCGCCACGAAGGCGGTGGTGATGGTCACGGCCTGTCCCGCCATGGCCGGCGCGTCGAACGACAGTTCTTCTAACAGCCGCTCCATGATGGTATGCAGACGGCGGGCGCCGATGTTCTCGGTGCGGGTGTTGGCCTTCTCGCAAATCTCGGCCAGCTGCCGTACCGCCGCGTCCTCAAAGTCCAGGGTCAGACCCTCGGTCGACAAGAGCTGGGTATACTGCTTGACCAGGGCGTTCTCGGGCTCCACCAGGATGCGGTAAAAATCGTCGGCCAACAGCGGCTCCAGCTCCACCCGAATCGGGAAGCGCCCCTGCAGCTCCGGGATCAAG
This sequence comes from Spirochaetes bacterium GWB1_60_80, assembly GCA_001829185.1. Taxonomy (GTDB): domain Bacteria; phylum Spirochaetota; class Spirochaetia; order Treponematales; family UBA12059; genus UBA12059. The sequence goes on along the minus strand of MIAR01000023.1, from coordinate 47,376 downwards.
TCGGTCGGCTTGGAGACCGTGAAGGCGCCGGCGGCGATGAACAGGATATGGGTAGTGTCGACCACGCCATGCTTGGTGCTGACCTTGGAGCCCTCGACGATGGGCAGGATATCGCGCTGCACGCCCTCGCGCGAGACGTCGACGCCACCGGAGCGGCCTTCGCGGACGGCGATCTTGTCGATCTCGTCCAGGAAGATGATGCCGGACTGCTCGACCCGCTCGCGAGCCTCGGCGCCGGCCTTGTCCTTGTCGACCAGACGCTCCGATTCCTCGTCCAGCAGGAGGCCGCGGGCTTCCTTGACGGTCACGGAGCGCTTCTTCTTGTTGCGGTTACCGCCGAAAATACCGGCGATGCCGGAGAAGGCCGATTCCAGGTCTTCCATCGGCTGGCCGGCGAATATTTCCATGCTCGGCAGGGCCGCGCCGTTCAGCTGGATGTCGATCAGGCGAGCGTCCAGGCTGCCGGAGCGCAGCATGGCCCTGAATTTCTCGCGGGTGGCATTAGCGGGACCGCCGGTTGAGGCGGCCGGCTCGTCCGCCTCAACCGGCGGCATCAGGATGACATGGGGCAAGTCACCGGCGCCAGCAGTAGCGGCGGCGCCAGCAGTAGCGGCGGCGCCAGTGTCGGCGGCGCCATTCGGAACGGCCGGCGGCTTGGTCGCGGCCGTCGCCTGTGCGCCGATACCCGGCAGCAATAAATCCAGCAGCCGCTCCTCGGCGCGCTGTTCGGCCGAGGCCCGCACCGCCACGGTCATTTCTTCCATGACCTGGCGGAAACCGGCCGCCATCAGGTCGCGGATCATCGACTCGACATCGCGGCCGACGTAACCCACCTCGGTGTACTTGGTGGCCTCCACCTTGATGAAGGGCGCGCCGCACAGCTTGGCCAGGCGGCGGGCGATCTCGGTCTTGCCGACGCCGGTCGGGCCGATCATCAGGATGTTCTTGGGCGCAATTTCCTCGCGCACGTCCTCGGCCAGGAGCTTGCGGCGCAGGCGGTTGCGCAGGGCAATGGCCACCGCCCGCTTGGCCTTGAGTTGGCCGACGATGTGGCGGTCCAGTTCCTCGACTATCCGTTGCGGCGTAAAAACCGCGAAATCCTCGCGCATTACAACTCCTCCACCATGATTCGCTCGTTGGTATAGATGCAGATGCCGCCGGCGATGCTCAAGCTGCGCTTGGCGATGTCGGCCGCCGACAACGCCGTGCCGTCCAGGTAAGCCAGGGCGGCGGCGTAGGCGTAGGGGCCGCCGGAGCCGATGGCGATGGCCGCCTCGGCCGGCTCGATGACGTCACCGGTGCCGGACAAGAGCAGGGTCTTGTCCTTGTCGGCCACCAGCAGCAGGGCCTCCAGGCGGCGCAGCATCTTGTCGGTGCGCCAGTCCTTGGCCAGCTCGACGGCCGCCCGGGTCAGGTCGCCGGAATATTCCTTAACTTTGATCTCGAAATGCTCCAACAGGGTGAAGGCGTCGGCCGTGGCGCCGGCAAAGCCGGTCAGTATCTTGCCGTCGTAAATGGTGCGCACCTTGCGGGCGTTGCTCTTCATGACGGTATTGCCCATGCTGACCTGGCCGTCGCCGGCCATGGCTACCTTGCCGTCGCGTCGGACGGCCAGAATGGTGGTTGATCGGAATTTCATGGTGTATCCTCCAGGCTGCCCGGACTGGCCGGGGCGGCCTCAGTGCCGATTTTGGGGCGCGCTGTAGCGGCCGGCTTGGGTCGCTGGCGGGCGGCGTGCGGATGAGCCTTGGCGTAGACGGCGCGCAAGTGCTCCAGATTGACATGCGTGTAAATTTGGGTAGTCGAGATGCTCTCATGCCCTAACATGGCCTGGACGGTGCGGATGTCGGCGCCGTTACTGACCAGGTGGGTGGCGAAAGAATGGCGGAAACCATGCGGCGACAACGGCTTTTGCAGGCCGGAGCGCAGGGCATAGCGTTCCACCAGCCAGGCGATGCCGCGCGGGCTTAAAGCCCCGCCCCGGGCATTGATGAACAGATGTACCTCCGGGTGGTCGCGCTTGACGCGGGCCGCGCGGTAGGGCAGATAGCCGGCGATAGCCTTGATGGCCTGAACGGAGAAGAACACCACCCGCTCCTTGGAGCCCTTGCCGCGAACGGTGACCCGGCGAGTATCAAAATCCAGCTCGGCCAGCCGGATGGCCGCGATCTCGGAGACGCGGCAACCGGTGGAGTACATGCACTCGAACAACGCCTTGTCGCGGGCGGCGCAGAAACTATCGTCGGCCGGCATGGCCAGGAATTCGGCCATCTCCTGCTCGAACAAAAAGTGCGGCAGCCGGCGCGGGTTGGGCAGGCCCTCGATATCCCTGGTCGGGTTGGACAGGCACAGCTTGAAGCGCACCAGGTAGCGGTACAGCCCCTTGACGGCCGACAGGGCGCGGTTGACGGAGGCGTTGGCCGAGCCGCGCTGGACCAACTCGGCCATGAAGGCGCGCACCTCGGCAGCGCCGGCCGACAGCACGTCACGGTCGTGGCGCCGGCAGCAGTCCTCGAACAGCCGCAAATCCTCGCGGTAAGCGTCGAGGGTGCGCCGCGACAGGCAACGCACGCCGTCGGCGTAGGCCAGGTACTCGTTAATTCTCTGGCACATGCTCGTCCCCTTGCAGGTGCAGATAGTCGCAGGTCGGGTTGATGCAGGCCTTATGCGAGCCCTGTTTCTTGTCGAAACGCTCCACCAGGAACCAGCCGCACTTCGGGCAGTAGGTATTGGTCGGCTTGAAGTAGGTGACGAAATCGCAGTCCGGGAAGCGGCTGCAGCCGTAAAACTCGCGGCCGCGACCCTTGGTCTTGCGCCGGGCGACGATCTCGCCTGAACAGTCGGGGCGCGGGCAACGGGCCAGCGGCACGCTTTTGGTATTGCGGCATTCCGGGAAGCCGGAACAGGCCAGGAAGAAACCGAAGCGGCCGAGTTTCTTGACCATCGGCTTGCCGCACTTCTCGCAGACCTTGTCGGTCGGCTCGTCGAGTTTGCCGCGCACCGAGGCCAGAGTTTCCATCAGGTTTTCGACCTTGAGCTTGAACGGCCCGTAAAATTCCTTGAGGGTGGCTACCCAGTCGCGTTTGCTGTCTTCCACCTCGTCGAGCATCGTTTCCATGCCGGCGGTGAAGCCGGTGTCGACTACGTCCGGGAAGGAGGCTACCAGAAGGTCGTTGATGATCAGGCCGAGGGCGGTGGGCACCAGCTGCTTGTTGTCGCGGGTCACGTAGTAACGTTCCAATAACACCGAAATGATGGGCGCGTAGGTGGAAGGCCGCCCGATGCCCTTTTCCTCCAGCATCTTGATGATGGAGGCGTCGGTAAAGCGGGCCGGGCCCTGGGTAAAATGCTGCTCCGGGCGGTAGCCTTGCAGGTTGAGTTCCTCGCCAGAGCGCAGTTCGGGCACGACGACTTCCTTGTCTTCCTTGGAGGCCAACAGCTTGATTACCTTCTGGAAACCCTTCTCCACCACCCGCGAGGTGGAAACGCGGAAGGTAGCCTGGCCGACGGCGATGTCGACCGTGGTCGAGCGCAGGCGGGCCGGAATCATCTGGCAGGCGACGAAGCGTTCCCAGATGATGGTGTAGAGGCGCAGCTGGTCCTTGGACAGGTACTTGGCAACGCTGTCCGGCGTGTACTGGGTCATGGTGGGGCGAATGGCCTCGTGGGCGTCCTCGGCCTTCTTGCTGGTGGCATAGGGAACGACGGTACCCGGCAGCTCCACCGGATAGTTTGTACCGATCCAGGCGCGCACGTCCTGCAGGGCCAGGTCGGACAGGCGCACCGAGTCGGTACGCATGTAGGTGATCAAGCCAATGCGGGTGCTCCCCAGGGCGATACCTTCGTATAACTGCTGGGCCAGCTGCATGGTTTTCTTGCTGGTGAAGCCCAGGCGGTTGGCGGCGGTCTGCTGCAGGGTGGAAGTGGTGAACGGCGGCTTGGGCCGGACCGTTTTCTCGGCCTCGCGCACGTCGGCCACCACGCAGGGCTGGCCGTCAATGGCGTTGATGATAGCCTGGACGTCAGACTCCTTGCGCAGGGCCGGCCGCTCGCCTTGGTAGGCGGCCAACTCAGCCGAGAAGGCATAGCGGCCCTTCTTGAAATCGGCCTCCAGGCTCCAGTACTCCTCGGGAATAAACTGCTCCACCTCGCGCTCGCGCTCGCAAATAATGCGCAAGGCCACCGATTGCACCCGGCCGGCCGACAGGCCATTCTTGACCTTCTTCCAGAGCAGCGGCGACAGGCTGTAGCCGACCACGCGGTCCAGCACCCGCCGCGCCTTCTGGGCGTTCACCTTGTCTTCGTCCAGGCTGTGCGGCGACTGCACGGCATCGCGGATGGCCTGGGGCGTAATCTCATTGAAGACGATGCGGCTGGTCTGCAGGTCGGGCAGCTTGTCGACCAGCGCGTTGCGGATATGGTAGGCGATGGCCTCGCCCTCGCGGTCGTTATCAGAGGCCAGCATGACGGCGCAGGATTTCTTGGCTTCTTTCTGCAGGTCCTTGAGCAGCTTGGCCTTGCCGCGGATAGTCAGGTACTCGGGCGTGAAGTCGTGCTCGACGTCGACGCCCATGCGCGACTTGGGCAGGTCGATCAGGTGACCCATCGAAGCCAGCACCGTGTACTTGTTGCCCAAATATTTCTCGATGGTCTTGGCCTTGGCCGGCGACTCGACGATAACCAGGGTTTTGGCGACCGCCTTCCGGGGTTTGGCAGCCTTACTGGAGGAACTCTTGGCGGCCTTGGCGGCCGGTTTAACGGCGGCGGCGCCGCCAACCAAAGCCGGCTTGACGGTCTTGACGGGCTTTCCGTCAGCGGTAGCGGCTTTAGCGCCGGTCTTCTCAGTAGCCATGCTGTTCACTCCTGATGTTCATAGTCTGCGTGTCCGTCACGCGAATTCCGGCGACCGAGCCGGCCTGGAGCTCGGGTAAGCCACGCCAGGCTCGGCCAGCGCGCCACCGGCCAGCCAGTCGTCGGCTATGTCGGCGAAGCTGTCGATCGGCCGGGCGCCGTCACCGGCCAGGGCCAGCGCTCCCTTGCCCCGGCTGCTGTGCAGGCAGGCCGCGGCCACAAAGACATCGCGCCCTTCCTCAAGGGCGAAATCGGCCGTTATCAGGGCGCCGGAGCCTTCCGGCGCTTCCACCACCAAGGTGGCGCGGGCCAGGCCGGCGATTATGCGGTTTCGTTCCGGGAAAGTCCAGCGCGCCGGATTGGTCCCGGGCGGATATTCCGAAACCAGGCCGCCGCCGGCATTGACGATGCGGGCGGCCAGCGAGCGGTTGGCCGGCGGATAGACCTGGTCGATGCCGCAGCCCAGGACGGCCACGGTCGGCGCGCCGCCGGCGACGGCCCCGCCGGCCAGGGCGCCGCCGTGAGCCGCCGCGTCGATGCCGCGCGCCAGACCCGACACCACCATCACGCCGGCGGCGGCGGCGTCTTCGGCCAAACGGCGGGCCAGCTCCAGGCCGGTCCCCGTCGGGAAGCGCGTACCGACCATGGCCAAGGCCGACCGATCCTGGAGCGGCAGGCGGCCGCGGACGTAGAGCAGGAAGGGCGGCCGGGACGTCTCGCGTAACAGCGCCGGATAAGCCGGATCAAACCAGCTGACGAAGGCAATCGATAGCTGGCGCAGGGTCTGGCCATCGGCCTCGGCCTGATGCCACCACAGTTCCGGCTCCCAGGCGGCGGAACGGAAGCGCCGGCCGCACAATTCCTCGAGGCGGGCGCGGGACAGGGCGCGCAGCTCGCCGGCGTCGGCCACCAGGTCGTCGAGCGCGATGCGGTCTAGGTTACTGAGGCAGGCCATCCGGGCCAGCAGCAAGGCCTTCACGGAACGCAGGCTAGTCGGCATAGAGCTCGTCCAGTATCTGTTGCTTGTTGGTTCTAGCCTGGTCGCGCTTCTCGTCAACCCGGGTCAGGTCAATGATCCGGTCGTAGACCGTGATGGCTTCTTCCGGTCGGCCGAGCACGTAGAGGGTGCGGGCATACAAGAACAAGGCATCGATATTCTCGGTGATGATGGTCATGTAACGCTCCAGCCAGACCAGCGCCTCTTCCGGCCGGTCCAGCTCAAAGCTGTAGAGTACCGCCAGGGCATACATCGAGCGGGTGGCCCGGTCGTCCAGTTCGATGGCGGTCAGGAAGGCCCGCTCGGCGGCGGCTAACAGGCCGGCGGCGCTGGGTTGTACCTGGCGGGCGTCGACGTCGGCTACCTTGGCCAGCCAAGCGGCCGACATGCCGGCGATATTGTACAGTCCGGAGTTGTCAGGATAGAAGTGCAAGGCCTTCAGCGCCGCGTCGTAGGCTTCGCCGTACATGGCGGCCTCGATGTAACGGTGCGACAGCAGGCGCCAATAAGAGGCCAGCTGGTCATTGGCCGCCACGGTGGCGTTAACGGCGCTTTCCGACTCGGCCATGGCCAGCCGCAGTTCTTCCATCGTGGACGGGGACGTTCCGGCCGCCAGGCGGGCTTCGCGATCAAAAGCCCGCAGGATGAAATTCTCGCGCTCGCTATTGCAGGCCGCCAGGCTGACGAGGCTAGCCAGGAGCAAAATGGCGGTCGGTAAAGGCCGGCCGATCGCGACGTTTCCATGAATCATACTGTCCTCCGCTGCCCGGTACGGGCCGGGTCTGGCCTTCGCCTGCACATCGGCCTCACCTTTCCGGGAAATAGGCATCGTGGGCGGCGTGCAGCTGCTCGGCGTCGACGTGCGTGTAGATCTGGGTGGTGGTGATGTCGGCGTGTCCGAGCAACTCCTGGACGGTGCGCAAGTCGGCGCCGCCGGCCAACAAGTGCGTGGCGAACGAATGGCGCAGGCCGTGCACCTTGCCCGAGACGCCGCTGGTCAGGCGCAGCTCGGAGAAGCGTTTCCAGATGCCCTTGCGGGTGATACCCTTGCCCACCCGGTTCAAAAAAACGCGGCCGGTCCGCCGCACCGCCTCGGCCGCCGGTCCGGCCAGCTGCGGCCGGGCCTCCTGCAGATAGCGCTGCAGCCAGTTGGCCGCTTCCTCGCCGAAGGGCACGATGCGCTCCTTCTGGCGCTTGCCGGTGATGCGCAGCATGCGCTCGTTCATGAACAGCATCTCGAAGGTCAGGCTGGCCGCCTCCGAGATGCGCAGGCCGCAGGAATAAATCAGCTCGAACAAGGCCCGGTCGCGCAAGCCGCCAGCGGTCGAAAGGTCGATGGCTTGCAAAATACGCTCCACTTCCTCCGCCTTGTAGACGTCGGGCAGGGACCGCGGCTGCTTGGGCGACTCCAGGAGCTCGCCTGGGTCGTCGGCCCGCAGGCCTTCGACGCGCAGGAACTTGAAGAAATTACGCAGGCTGGAGACCACCCGGGCAATGGTGCGGGCGCTCAGGCCCTGGCTGCGCCGAGCCACCAGATAGGACAAAAGGTCGACGCTGGTCAAGGTCTCCACCGCCAAGGACCGCTCCCGCAGCCAGGCATGGAGCAGCCTGGTCTCGCGCAGGTAGACGTCGAGCGTCAGGGGAGACAGACGCCGCGCCGCCAGGAGCCAGGCGCTGTACCGCTCCAGCCAGGGAGAAACAGGCATGCTCACGCCTCGCTGCGGTCAAAAACGGACTTGCGCTCGCGCAGGATGGTCGGCACGTCCAGGTCGTCGCTGTCGTTGCGGCCCAGCAAGTAGGCCTTGCCGCGCGGATCGACTAAATTCTTCCATTCGTCGCTGGAGATGTAATCGTCCGGCTTGTGGCCGGCTTCCTTGACCGCCGCCGGGGCGGGGACGGCCGAATTGATGGAGCGCATGAAACCGGTGGCCACCACCGTCACCGACACCTCGTCGGTATAAGCCGGGTTGCTGACCAGGCCGGAAATGATCATGGCCTCCTTGTCGGCCTTTTCGGTAATGATAGTGATTATTTCTTCATACTCGCTGAGCGTGAAGTTGTCGCCGCCGCAGACATTGATGAGGATGTTGCGGGCGCCGTCTATCCTGGCGTCTTCCAGCAACGGATTGCAGACCGCTTTCTCGGCGGCCTCGACGGCGCGGTTGTCGCCCTTGGCCAAGCCGACGCCCATAATAGCGTCGCCTTGCTCCAGCATGACGGTGCGCACGTCGGCGAAATCGATATTGATCTCGCCGGGGATGGTGATCAGGTCGGAGATGCCCTGCACGCCCTGGCGCAGCACGTCGTCGGCCAGGGTAAAGGCCTCGCGGATGGGCGTCCGCTTCTCGACGATCTTGAGCAGGTGCTGGTTGGGGATGATGATCAGCGTGTCGACCGACTGGCGCAGGCGCTCGATGCCTTCCTCGGCCAGGCGCATCTTGACCTTGCCCTCAAAGCCGAAGGGCTTGGTGACCACGGCCACCGTCAGGGCGCCCAGTTCGCGCGCCACCGCGGCGATGACCGGGGCGGAGCCAGTGCCGGTGCCGCCGCCCATGCCGGCCGTCACGAACACCATGTCGGCGCCGCGCAGGGCGTCGGCGATCATGGCGCGGTCCTCGAGGGCGGCCTTCTCGCCGACCTCCGGCCGGCCGCCGGCGCCCAGGCCGTTGGTGACCTTGGCGCCGAGCGCCAGGCGCACCGGCGCCTTGGACCGGACCAGCGCCTGTTTGTCGGTGTTGGCAACGATGAACTCGACGTTGCGCAGCCCGGCGTCGATCATGCGGTTGACGGCATTGGAGCCGCCGCCGCCGGCGCCGATCACCTTGATGCAGGTCGGGCTGGGCGCGTCGAAACCGTCGAGCGGGTACATCGCCTCTGGCTGCGGGAACGATGACTGGCGGATATCGCCGCCCAGCCTGGCGAAGGGCCTAACCTTGTCCGCCGGCAGCTGGGTACTTGAGTCCTGGACAGCCGCCTGGGCCGTCGAATCCCTATCGTCCACGAATCTGATTGTCATGTCTCCCCTCCCGAAAAACAGACCTTAAAACGGCGGTTCCCCGACCGTCGTCTGTGAGATTTACCTAGAAAAATTCCTTGAACCAATCGCTGATCTTGCGGCCGACGCCGCCGTTCTTGGCTTTCTTGCCCTTCTTGTCGGGTTTGCGCGTCGGCTCGTCGCCCTCCAGGGCTATTAAGCGCTCGGCGCCGATCTGGACCAAGCCGACGGCGGTGGAGTAGACCGGGTTGCGGTATTCCTCGATCAGGCCGCCCGTTGATGCCGGCGAGCCGACGCGTACCGGCACGCCGAACACCTTGTAGGCCAGGTCGGCGGCGCCTTGCATCTGGGAGCCGCCGCCTGTCAGGATGACGCCTCCCTTGACGTGGCGCCAGTAGCCCATGCTCTCGACGCGCTCCTTGACCATCATGAACAGTTCTTCCATGCGCGATTGGATGACGCTGGCCATTTCCAGCCGCGGTATCTCGCGCGGCGCGCGCCCGCCGACGCCCGGCACTATCACCCGCTCTTCCGGGTCGACGTGGGGCAGGAAGCAGATGCCGCTATCCTTCTTCAGGCGCTCGGCCGCTTCCATCGGCACGTTCAGGATGATGGACAGGTCGTTGGTCACCTGGGCGCCGCCGGCGCCGATCACGGTGGTGTAATACGGCGCGCCGTCGGCGTACATCAGCACGTCGGTGGTGCCGCCGCCCAAGTCGACCAATAGGCAGCCGAGTTCCTTCTCGTCGTTGTTAAGCACCGCCCGGGCCGCGGCCAGGCTCTGCAATATAAGGCCCGAGGCCTTGAAGCCCGCCCGGTTGACGCAGCGGATCAGGTTCTGGGCCGTGGTGATGGAGCCGGTAATGATATGCACCTCGGCCTCCAGCCGCACGCCGATCATGTCCAGCGGGTTGCGGATGCCTTTCTGGTCGTCGACGATGTAGCTCTGCGGAATGACGTGCAGCACCTCGCGGTCCATCGGGATGACGACGGCGCGGGCGGCCTCGATGACCCGCGTCATGTCCTCGCGCGATATCTCGCGGTTCTTGCCGGTGACGGCCACCACGCCGCGCGAGTTGATGCCCTCGATATTGGCCCCGGCCACGCCGACAAAACATTCCTTAACCTCGCGGCCGGACATCAGCTCGGCGGCCTCGATGGCCTTGGCGACGGCCTGGAGCGTGGCCTCGATATTGACGACGACGCCCTTGCGCAGCCCGGTGCTGGGCACCGTGCCGACGCCGGTAATTTCCAGCACGCCGGCATCGTTGTATTCGCCGATCACGGCGCAGGTCTTGGCCGTGCCGATGTCGAGCCCGACTATGATAGTGTCACTCAGAAACGGCCTCCTTGATGCGATACACATAGGTATCGGTTCTGAAATCGAGTTCTTGTATCGTGGGGATCAGGCCGCGGCCGGACACCACGTCCAGCACCAGCAGTATCGATTTAACCAACTCGGCATCCAGGATGGGGCGGATGCGCACCGGCACCGGATAGTGCAGCGGATACAGCAAGAGCTCCAGGCCGGCCTCGTGCAGGTCGACGACCCGCAACTCGGAGATGGCGGCCAGCAGCAGCGGCTGCTCGCGGCGCAGGCGGTCGACCGACTGGAGCAGCGGCCCGAAGCGCGGCCCCAGCGACATGCCATACTGCAGGTTGCGCAGCTCGAGGCCTGACAGGATGGGCATCGCGGCGGCGTCCTCCCAGTCGGCCAGCGGCGCGAAGACCACGCCGGCGGCGTCGACGCATTGCGGCCGCAGCCTGTTGTCGGCGTCGCGGACGTGGATCAAGGCCACCGGCTGACGCTCGGTGACCGCGACCACCAGCCGGTCGGGAAACAGCTTGTCGACCGTGGCGGTGGCCAGGCGCGGATTGCGCAGCAAGCCGGCCGCGATGGCCGCCAGATCCACCGAGAACCAATTGGCCTCCAGCGGCATGACGTTCCAGGCCAGTATCTCGCCAGCCTCCAAACGCGCATTGCCGGTCACCTCCACTACTTCGATGCCGGTGGCCGGCAGGAAGATCAAAACGGCGAACAGTACGGCCAACATCAGGATGGTCAGTCCAGCCAACAGCCACTTGGCCGAGCGCAGCCACCGGGACGGCCGCGCCTCGGCGCCGTCGCTCAAGGCCAGCGGTTTGGCGCGGAAAGGATGTTCGGTCCAGACGATTTCAGACATAGTTGACCACGCGATCGGCACTAGCCGCCGTTATGGCTTGACCGCGGCTCAGGCGCACCGCCTGGTTGATGCAGCCGCTGGCGATGGCTACCGATAGGAGGGAAGAACCACCGGCCGAGAAGAAGGGCAGCGGAATGCCGGTAGCCGGCACCACGCCGGACACCACCGCGATATTGAGAAGCGTCTGTAAACCAAGGTAGGAACCCATACCCAAAAGAACCAGGGCGGCATAGTGGTCCGATACCCGGAAAACGGCCGCAAAGACCCGAACCAGAAAAACCGCCCACAAGGCCACGAACAACAGCATGCCAAGGAGGCCAGTTTCCTCCACCCAGGCAGCAAAAACAAAGTCGGACTGGACCTCGGGAATATTGCGCAGCTTAAGCACGCCCTGCCCAAAACCCTTCCCCCACAGGCCACCGGAGCGGATGGCCCGTAATGAACCATTAACCTGGTAGGAAATGTCGGCCGGGTCGAACGACGGCACGAGGAAGCCAAGCACCCGCTTGAGGCGATAGTCGCTGGTCAGCACCATTAAGGCGAATAGGGGAATGCCAATGGAAGCCAAGGCAGTGAAAAACACGACCGGAACCTCGGCCACCCAAAACATGACCACGGCGATGAGCGTCAGCACGATGGCCGTGGAAAAGTCGTTTTGGAGCAGGACCAGGCCGATACCGGCGGCGGCGATGATCAGGGGCGGCAGCACCGAATTGACCAAGTCGGACAGGCGGTCGCTCTTCTTGCCCAGGATGTGGGCCAGGTAGAGCACCAGCAGCGGCTTGAAAAGCTCCGAAGGCTGGAACATGAAGCGTCCGACGCCGAACCAGCGCGAGGCGCCGTTCTTGGTAATGCCGATGCCCGGCACCAACGGCAGGGCCAGCAGCAGGATGGCCAGCAGCATGGCCGGCCCGATCAGGCGCCGGACGGTGTCGAATTTGACAAAGGTGCCGGCCAGGAAGGCCAACAAGGCCGGAGGCAAGAATATGAAGGCCTGGCGGAAGGCGAAATAGCCCGGCTCCTTGCCGATGGCCACGGCATAACCGTAAGAGGCCGAATACAGGTTCACGAGCCCCAAGCCGGCCAGCAAGAGCAGGCAGACTAAGAGCACATAATCATTTCGAGTTCTGTCTACCGGTTTTTCCATGGCGAAGGCCGCTGCTGACATCCTGAGCCTTCCTATTGTATCTTGAGGGTGGAAAGGGCGATTAACGCAAAGAGGCCGCCCAGTATCCAGAAGCGGGCGACGACTTTGGTTTCCTTCCAACCGACGAGTTCGAAGTGATGGTGGAGCGGGGCCATCTTGAACACCCGTCTCCCTTTAGTGAGTTTAAAATAAATTACTTGAATGATGACCGAAGCCTCTTCCAGGACGAAGACGCCGCCGACGATAAACAGCAGCACTTCCTTCTTGACGATCAAGGCCAATACGGCCAACACCCCGCCCAGGCCAAGCGAGCCGACGTCGCCCATGAAGACCTCGGCCGGGTGGGCGTTGAACCACAGGAAGCCGACGCAGGCCCCCATCAGGGCCATGGTGAAGACGGTCAATTCGCCCGTGCCGCGGATGAATGGGATGCCCAGATACTCGGACCAGTCGGCCCGGCCGGACAGATAGGTGATGAGCGAAAAGGCGATGACGGCCATAATGACCAGGCCGGTAGCCAAGCCATCCAGGCCGTCGGTCAGGTTAACCGCGTTAGACCAGGCCACGACATAGACGATGGCGATCGGCACCCAAAAAAAACCCAGGTCTACCACCGCGTTCTTGAAGAAAGGCAAGTACAGCATGGTGGTATCGGGCGTGCGCGCCAGGTAAAGTATCAGTACCGCTGTAGCGGCCACCAGGAACTGGAGCGCCAGCTTGGCCTTGGCCGACAGGCCGTCCGAGTTCTTCTTCTTGATTTTCAGGTAATCATCCATGAAGCCGATGACGCCGAAGCCGAGCAACGAGCCGAGGCAGACCCAGCTGTAGATGGTGGTCAGGTCAACCCACAGCAAGACGGCGGCGGAAACCGACAGCAGGATAAGCACCCCGCCCATGGTCGGCGTGCCGCTCTTGACCAGATGGCTCTGCGGCCCGTCCAGCCGGACCGACTGGCCGAATTTGATGGCACGCAACTTTTCAATAACTTTTGGGCCAAGCAGAAAGGCCAGCAGCAAGGCGGTAACGGCGGCGTAGGCCGACCGGAAGGTGAGGTAACGGAAGACATTGAGCGGCGTGAAGAACCGCACCAGCGGGTAAATCCATTCAAGGAACACGGGCTACCTCCTGCGTCAAGGCTGCGGCTAGCCGTTCCAGTGCCATCGAGCGACTACCTTTAATCAGCACCAGATCACCGGGAGCCAGCTCGGCCCTGACCAGCTGGCACAGCTCGTCAAAATCGGCGGTATAGATGTATGACTTGCGGCCAGCCGCCGCCAGCCGGCCCTCGGACAGATCCGCAGCCTCGGTGGCCAAGGCGGCCTGCCAGGCATCGGCCGTCTCGGCGCCGAAAAAAGCCACGCAGGCCGCGGCCGAGCGGGCGGCGGCCTGGCCGAGCTGGTGGTGGGCCTCGGTAGAGAAGTCGCCGAGCTCCTTCATGGCCCCCAGCACATAGAGGCGCCGACCCTGACAGGGTACTTCGTCGCACAGGGCCATGGCCCGGCCCATACTATCGGTGTTGGCATTGTAGCAGTCGTTGACGATGGTCAGGCCGGCGGCTTGCAGCACCTCCGAGCGGCCGGACAGCGCGGACACGCTCTCCAGGCCGCGCCGGATCGACGCCTCAGGCGCTTGGCAGGCGGCCGCCAGGCCGATGGCGGCCAGGGCGTTCAGCAGGTTATGGGCGCCCGGCAGCTGCAGGCGGATGGTCGAGCCGTTATACTGCAGCTCCCAGCCGGCTAGCCCCAGACTAGTGGCGCCGGAGAAGCCGGCCAGCGAGCGCGGGCCGAAGCAGGCTACCCGCCCGGCCACGTCGCGCATCAGGTATTCGCGGAAATCGTCTTCCTCGTGCACCAGCAAAAGCTGGCTGCCCGTAAAATAAGCGCAGATCCGTTTCTTGGCGGCGGCGATGGCCTGTCGGCTGCCGCCCAGGACGCCGATATGGGCGCTGCCGATATTAGTGATCAGCGCGCAATCCGGCTCGAACAAGCCGGCCAGCAAATCCATCTCGCCCGGCCGGTTGATGCCCATCTCGAAGATGGCCACCTGATGTTCCGGACGCAGCAGGAACAACGACGCCGCCAGGCCGATATCGGAGTTGAGATTTCCCGGATTCTTGACGCCGGGCTTCCAGTCCAGCAGGATAGCCGCCACCATTTCCTTGACGGTGGTCTTGCCGGACGACCCGGTGATGCCGACCTTGAGCAGGCCGTGTCCGCTGGCTGTCGCCGCGGTCTGGCACAAGAGCCGCCAGGCCTTGGCCGCGCTTTGCAGGCAGGCCAAGGTATCGGTTGCCACCACCACGGCGTCGTCGGCGCTGAAACCACCGCCGTGCCGGCGGAACCAGGCCTCGGCCACCAGGAAAGCCCGGCAACCGGCCGCCCGGGCTGGAGGCAGGAAATCATGGCCATCTACCCGCTCGCCGGACAGGCAGACAAAGAGGCAATCGGCTCCCGCGGCGCGGGAGTCGGTAACGACGCGGTTAAAGGACAGGCTGGTACCATGCAAGGAGGCTTGCCCCGCCTTGGCCACGAAGGCCGTATCCGGCCGCTGCAGCATTTCAGCCATCCAGTCCATCCTCGGCGCTCTGAATTAGGATACGCAGGGTATTGGCCGGACCGATGGGCACAAAACGGTCCGCCTGACGGACAATCGCCTCGACGCGTTCGCGGGCGGCGGCCTGGGAGATTTCCGACAGCAAGGTCCGATTGGCTTCCACCAGGACAGCCTGCTGTTTTTCCAGCAGGCGAAGTTCGCTGGTCAGGGAATAATGCGCGGCGCTCTGAATTACCAGAGCCAATAGAACCAGGGGAATCGACACCAGCATCACAATGGTCATGACACGTTTCATTGCTTCGCCTCCAGCAGGCTGGCGGCCGGACTAACCCGGGCCACGCGCAGTTTGGCGCTACGCGACGCCGGATTGGCCGCCACTTCGACGGCGCCGGCCTCCAATGGCTTCCGGTTGACCGGATACAAAGCCCGCAACCCATCTATAGTAGATATCGGCGCAACGCCCGCCGGCTTAAACTTGTCGCGCTCTAGGTGAACCGTCCGCTCGCGGAAAAAGCGCTTGACGAGGCGGTCTTCCAGCGAATGGAAACTGATTACGCCCATCACCCCACCCGGCGCCAGACAGTCTACGGCCAGCGGCAAAACCCGCTCGATGCGGCCCAGCTCGTCATTGACGGCGATGCGGATGGCCTGGAAGCTGCGGGTGGCCGGATGTACCCGACCGTAACGCTGATTGGCCGGCACCGCTCGGCGCACCAGCTCGGCCAGCTGGCTGGCTGTCCGGACCGGCGCGCTTTGGCGCTGGCGTACGATGGCAGCGGCGATGCGCCCGGCCTGCGGTTCTTCGCCGTACTGCTGCAGAATGCGGCGCAGCTCGGCCTCGTCGACTTGTTCGAGCAACTGCAAGGCGGACCTCCCAGTTTGCGGATCCAGCCTCATGTCCAACTCGTCGTCGGACTGCAGGCTGAACCCCCGCCGCGCGTTGCGAAAATGGTACATTGACATGCCCAAATCGAACAAAATCAGATCGGGTCGCTCGCCGGTGGCCGCGAATTCCTTAAAAAAGTCATCATAATAGGCATGGAAGAGGCGTACCCGATCGCCATAGGGGTCCAGGCGGGCGCGGGCGATGGCTTGCACCTCCTGGTCGGCATCGACGCCGACTAGGCGCAAGCCGGGGTATTTTTCGAGAAAAGCGATGGCATGGCCAGCCAAGCCGAGGGTAGCGTCGACCAGAAGAGGCTGTTCCTTGGTGGTGTTCAGCATGGCCAGGACTTCGTCCAGCATTACCGACACATGATATCCGTCCATCGTCTCCCGCTTCCTTAAAAATTCTGGATATTAAGCGCCTCAGAGGCCGCGGTAAAATCAGCTTCAGTCGCATCTAGCCAGGCCTTGTAGGCCTCTAGGTCCCAGATTTCCAGCCGCTTGGTCACGCCGAGCACCACGCAGTCCTTGGTCAGCCCGGCGTACTCGCGCAGCGATTGCGGCACGGCTATGCGGCCGGCCTTGTCGATCTCGACTTCCTGAGCCGGCGCGATAATACGTAATTGCACAATGCGGGATTGCTGCTGGAACAGGCTGGTGTTGGAAAAGACCTGGTCGGACAAGGCGGTCCAGCGTTCCGGCGTGAACACCCACAGGCATTTGTCGATGCCGCGGGTAACCACCAGAACGTTGCCAGCCAAACCGTTACGCAATTTGGCTGGCAAGGAGAGGCGTCCTTTGTCGTCGAGGGTGTTCTTGAACTCCCCGGTTAACAGATCCATTCCACTAATTCCCTTTTTTTCCCACTTTTTCCCACAATCTCCCTATATACTACCTTTTATTCCCACAATGTCAACAAAGGGCTTGGAGCGCAAGTAACTGGACAGAATTATTTAGTAGAAAAGCACTACATATCTGTATAGCAATGTCACTCTTGCCATTGCGCTTGGACCGCTGCCCAACTGGCAGCCGTTGGTGAAACATGGCTACTAATTCTATATGAGATTGTTAGTTGTAAAATTGAATATTAGAATCTACCGAATGATTGGATATAATAGAGGTTTTTTCCGAACTGAAAAATAACGATCAAGAAAACCAAGTGAGCTGTCGACAGCCGGCCGGGAAAGGCCCGGCGAGAGGACCAGCGACCGGCCCAGCCGGGCCAGCGCTTTCAGGCTTGCGGAGGTCGGTAATTGACTTGCTCCACGCGGTTGGCGCGCATGGCTATAACCTGGAATTCGCCCAGCTCCGTCTCCAGTCGGTCGCCCTGCACCGGCAAACGGTCCAGCACCCAGGAAACGTAACCGGCCACGGTCTGGGCCGGCGGCGATTCGACCGGCTCCACGGCCGACAATTCGAGCAGCAACGACAGCGGCGTCTCCCCGGCCAGTAACCAGGAGCCGTCGGGCTGCTGCCCCACCCGCTCGCGCGATTTTTCGTGCCGCGTCTCGTAGATGATGCCGACGATCTCCTCGATCAGGTCGCGTACCGACACGATGCCGGCCAAGCCGCCGTACTCGTCGATGACCACCGCGAAGGTTTCCTTGCGCTCCTTAAAAATGGTGAACAGCTGGCCGGCCAGCTTGCCATGGGTGATGAAAAGCGGCTCGCGGCTGATGGCCGCCAGGCGGGTTTGGCCGCGCTGGTTGAGCACTTCGTTAACGATGGCGTGCAGGGTAACGACGCCGGTGATATTCTCGGTACTGCCGGTGAAGACCGGGATGCGACTGTGCTCGCGCGGCATGAGCAGGCGGCAAGCCTCGGCGCAGGACATGTCCTTGTCGAGGCTGAAGACGTCCTTGCGGTGCGTCATGATGGCCTGGACGGTAGTGACGTTAAGGCGAAAGATATTGCGCACCATCAGGGTGCGCGAGTAGTCGATGATGCCGAGGTGCTCGGCCATGGACAGCATCTGGATGACCGTGTCCATCGATAAAGCGGCCTTTTGCGGCCGGCTGAAGAAACGGGTAACCAGCGACGACAGGCCGTTGACTACCAACACCGCCGGTTTGAAGACGATGGTAGCCACGAAGATGAAGGGAGACAGCAGGCTGGCGATGGCTTCGTTGTGGTTGATGGCGATGCGTTTCGGGGTAACCTCGCTGAAGACCAGCATCACAAAGGTCAGGATGCCGGTCATGGCGGCCAGGGCGCCGGAGCCGAAGGCCTGCAGCACCCACTCGGTGGCCAGCACGGAGGCCAGGATGTTGACGGTATTGTTGCCGACCAGGATGGTGGCGATCAGCGTTTCCGGCTTCCTAGCCAGGCGCGCCACCAGGGCACCGGCCCAGCCGCGCTTCTTCATGCCCTCAAGCTGGAAAACGGTCAGGGAAGTGAAAGCCGTCTCGACGCCCGAAAAAAGGGCCGAGAACAGCAGGCAGACGATGACGCCTATCAGGGCTGGGCTCATGCCGGGCTCCTGGCCGGAAAGGCGGTGCGGGAAGCTGCCGGCCGCCTGTCAGGCAGGGTGGTCGGCAGCCCGGTAGAAGGGTAAGGGTCGTCGGTATTCATGCCGCCACTATAACCGATAGCCCGGCGCTTGTAAAGCAACGGGCCATCGGCTTCGCGTACTTCAGCGCATGCGCCGGGCCTCGTCCAGCGTCAGCAGCGGGTCGTGCTCCAGGCTGATCGGGCACGGCTTGACGCCCCAGATTTCCTGGGCATATTGCCGGATGGTGCGGTCGGAGCTGAACTTGCCGGAAGCGGCGATGTTCAAGGTTACCTTTTTGTACCACTCGGCCGGGCGACGGTAGGTGTCGGCGACAGCTTGCTGCGCCCGGGCGTAATCCGGCAAATCGGCGATGTGCATGTAATGGTCGCCGTTGTGCAGGAGATTCTGGCGCAGCGGCTCGAAGATATTTTCCTCGCTGATATTAAAGTAACCGGAGAAGATCAGGTCGATGGCGGCCTTCACTTCCGGGTTGGCGGCATACATTTCGCGCGGGTCGTAGGTCATGCGCAGCTGGGCCACCTCGTCGGCCTTGAGCCCGAAGATAAAGACGTTCTCGTGTCCCGCCTCCTCGGCGATCTCGATGTTGGCGCCGTCAAGGGTGCCGATGGTCAGGGCGCCGTTGCACATGAATTTCATGTTACCGGTACCGGAAGCCTCGGTGCCGGCGGTGGATATCTGCTCCGACAGGTCGGCGGCCGGGAAGATACGTTCGGCCAGGCTAACCCGGTAATTGGGCAGGAAGTAGACCTTGAGGCGATCCTCGAGCTGCGGGTCGTTGTTGACCACGCTGGCGATGTTGTTAATGAGCTTGATGATCAGCTTGGCCGTCAGGTAGCCCGGCGCGGCCTTGCCGCCGAAGATGAAGGTACGCGGCACGAAGTCGGCCACCTGGCCGGCGCGCATTCGATTGTACAGCAATACCACGTGCAATACGTTGAGCAGCTGGCGTTTGTACTCGTGGATGCGCTTCACCTGGACGTCAAACAGGCTGTCCGGGTTTAGCAGCCAGCCGGTCTCGCGCTGCACCTGTTCGGCCAGCTTAAGTTTGCCCAGGCGCTTGACCTCGGCCAGCTTCTGGCGGAAGACGGCGTCCTCGGCCAAGAGCCGGAGCTTGGTCAACTCGTCCAGATCGCAGATCCAGCGGTCGCCGATGGCCTCGGTGATCAGGCGGGCCAGCGGCGGGTTGGCCTTGAGCAGCCAACGCCGCTGGGTGATGCCGTTGGTCTTGTTGTTGAAACGCTCGGGGTACATGGCGGCCAGATCGGGCACCAGCCGGCTTTTTAAAAGCTCGGTATGCAGCGCCGCTACGCCATTGGTGGAGTGCGAGCCGACGATGCTCAGGTTGGCCATGCGGATGTGCTTGACCTCGCCCTCCTCCATGATACTCATGCGCTTCATGCGCTCCATGTCGCCGGGGTACTTGAAGGCCACCTGCTGCAGGAATTTGTGGTTGATGGCGTAAATGATCTGCAGGTGGCGCGGCAGGATCTTCTCCAGCATCGGTACCGGCCACTTCTCGAGGGCCTCGGGCATCAGGGTATGGTTGGTGTAGGCCAAGGTCTTGACCGTGATCTCCCAGGCCTTGTCCCATTCCACGCCCTCGTTGTCCACCAGGATGCGCATCAACTCCGGCACGGCCAGCGACGGATGGGTGTCGTTGAGCTGGATGGCGGCCAGATTGGGCAGTTCGGACCAATCCTTCTTCGACTTCTTGAATCTCCGGATGATATCCCACAACGAACAGGCCACGAACAAGTACTGCTGCTTGAGGCGCAGCTCCTTGCCCATGTACAGCTTGTCGTTCGGGTAGAGAATTTTAGTCAGATTCTCGGCCATCACCTTAGTCTTGACCGAGTCCACGTAGTCGCCCTCGTTGAACTCGTCAAAGTCGAATTCCTCGGTAGCCTTGGCGCTCCACAGGCGGAGGGTATTGACGGTGTGGCCGCCGTAGCCCACTACCGGCGTGTCGTAGGCCACGCCCAGCACGGTTTCGGCGCCGTGCCACTTCATGCGGGTGCGGCCCTCGTCCACGTGGGTTTCCACCCAGCCGCCGAACTGCACCGGCACGGTGATGTCCGGTCGCTCCAGCTCCCAGGGGTTGCCGAAGCGCAGCCACTCGTCGGGCTGCTCCAGCTGATAGCCGTTCTCGATGCGCTGCTTAAAGATGCCGTAGTCGTAGCGCAGGCCATAGCCGAAGGCCGGCAGGTCCAGGCTGGCCATGCTGTCCAGGAAGCAGGCGGCCAGGCGGCCCAGGCCGCCGTTGCCCAGGCCGGCGTCCATTTCCTGCTCGCGCAGGTCCTCCCAGTCGTAGCCCAGGTCTTGCAAGGCCTGGCTGGTGGCATCTTCGATCCTCATATTGATGACGTTATTGCCAAGCGCCCGGCCCATCAGGAATTCCAGGGACAGGTAATAGACCCGCTTGACGTCCTCGTCATGGTGAACCTGCTGCGTGGCTATCCATTGATCGATTAGCCGGTCGCGCACCGCGTAGGCCAGGGCTAAATAGCGGTCATGGGCGGAGGTCGAATAGCGGTCGACCCCTAAGGTGTATTTAAGATGCTTGGCATAGCCCCAGGCGATATCGGCAGACGCTTTGCCCCAGCGGCAATTGGCCGCCGCCGAGAGAACTTCGTTCGCTTTGCTCATGATTGGCTCCCTACGTAGAGTTGGGGCGGCATTGCCAGGCCCCTCTGCAATTGTGAGGCTTCGCGGCCGCTTTGGCAAGACGTGCGACCTAAAAAAACGCCTCAAGCGCGACCCTAAAAAACCGCCCCGCCGCCTACCAGATGATGGCGCAGGCCGCCAAGCCAGCGTACGGCCAGTCTTTGTTGACAAGTCATCCGGCGGCTTGTAGTATGGCTGGGGGGTCGCTGCCAGCCGGCTACGGCCAGCGTCTCGCCGCTTGGCACGGCAACCGGGCATGATCCAACAAAGCGTTTTAGCAGGTTGTTGAAAAAGCCGGTTGCTTTCTCAACAACCTTAACAATTCCTCGCATAGCTTGCGCTATGCTGCGTAATTGTACCGGCTTTTGAAGTGTTGAAAAGCCGCATCCGCGTTTTTCAACACCCTGTTAGGAGGCAGCATGCAGACCACCGGCGTGGGCATCATCGGCTACGGCCTTTCCGGCTCGACCTTCCACGCGCCGGTCATCGCCCGCACGCCGGGGCTGCGGGTGGCGGCTATCGTCAGCTCGCAACGCCAGAAGGCGGCGGCCGATTGGCCGGATGCCAAGCTGTATGCCGACGTTCCGGCCCTGCTGCGCGACCCGGCGGTAAGCCTGGTCATAGTCTGCTCCCCAAACGCCTTACACTACGACCACGCCCGCCAGGCGCTGGAGGCCGGCCGGCCGGTGGTGGTCGAGAAACCCTTCACCGTCAGCCTGACGGAAGCCGACGCCCTGATCGAACTGGCGGCCCGGCGCGGCCTGCTCCTGTCCGTCTACCACAATCGGCGCTGGGACGGCGATTTCCTGACCCTGCGCCAGCTGATCGACGCTGGTGCCCTGGGAGTCATCCAGCAGTATGAATCGCGCTTTGACCGCTTCCGGCCGCAGGTGGGGTCGCGCTGGCGCGAACTGGACCAGCCCGGCGGCGGCTTACTCTACGACCTGGGGCCCCACCTGGTCGACCAGGCTTTACTGTTATTCGGCCCGCCGGACAGCGTCCAGGCCGACCTGGCCCGGCAACGGCTTCATGCCCAGGTCGACGACTGGTTCCAACTCAGCCTGGCCTGGGGCGAGCGGCGGGCGCTCCTGAGCGCCGGCAGCCTGGTGCGCGAGCCGGGGCCGCGCTTCTTGGTACAAGGCGACCAGGCCAGCTTCCGGTCACACGGACTCGACCCCCAGGAAAACGCCTTGCGGTCCGCTACCTGGCCGCTCGCCGGTCGGCCGGAAACGGTTGATCAGGCCAGTTGGCCGACCCTGACCGGCGGCCAAGACCGCCTGGACAGGCGGCCAATCCAAGCGCTACCCGGCGATTACGGCTGTTTCTACCGGGCCATACTGGCCGCCCTGGCCGGACGGGAACCAAACCCGGTGCCGGCTGAAGCGGCTCGCCTGGTCATGAAGCTCCTGGATACCGCCCGGCGCAGCGCGCAGGAAGGCCGGAGGCTGCCGTTCACGGCCTAACAGGGTGTTGAAAAACGCGGATGCGGCTTTTCAACACTTCAAAAGCCGGTACAATTACGCAGCATAGCGCAAGCTATGCGAGGAATTGTTAAGGTTGTTGAGAAAGCAACCGGCTTTTTCAACAACCTGCTAAAGCCCAGCCGCGGTGACGTTGACGCGGACCGCGATAATAGTTGACAATGACAGCAAGCGCGCCGAAGTTTCGGCCGGCAGGAGCATATAGCGATGAGCGACAATAACCCGAAACCTAGCGCCAGCAAACCGATCCGCAAGGCCGACGACCAGTCGCCGCCGCCAGCCAGGCCGGCCACACCAAACACCTCGGACACCACCCTGGTGGACGGACAGGCGCCGGCCGGCGGCCTGCTCGAGGCGGCCCACCAGGCCCGGCAACGCCGTCGCCGGCGCCATCCCCTGCTGCGGCTGCTGGGCGGCCTGCTGTTCGTGCTGGTCGGTCTGCCGCTGCTGGCCGCCGCCGCGCTGGCCATCACGGCCCTGGTCAGCCGTCTGCCGCTGGGTCGCCATGTCCCGGCCGGCTTTGATTTCTACGTCAGCATTCCCTCGGCCAGCCGCTTTGCCAACGACGTCATCCACCTACAGGCCCTCGATTCCATCCTGACCACGCCCAAAACCATTAAAGCCCGCAGCCTGATCCGGTCGTTACGCAGCGCCCCTTTCCTGCGCAATTCCCATTTCCAGCGCCTGGCCGATATCCGGGTCGACGCCGCCATGTACCCGGACGGCAGTTACGTCGCGGTGGCCGACCTGGGCCTGCGCTCGGCCGCCACCCGGCTGGCCGGGCTATTCGGCCGCTTCGTCCTCGGCAAGCTCTACCAGATCGAAAACCTTACCTATGTCAATGATGCCGAACTGTCCTATTTCCTCTATGAAAAAGACAGCCTCCACATCTACCTGGCCGCCCGGCGCAACCTGCTGATCATCGCCTCCTCATTCGAAGGCTTCCGCGCCGCGCTGGCCGGCAACCAGGCCGACGACCGCGAAATGGCCCGGCTGCTGGCCCAGCCCGGCGACCGTTCATTGCGCTTCCTGGCCGACCCGCAGCGCTTCGTGGAGGCCCTCTCCGGCGACGGCAGCCTGGTCGGCCGTCTCAGCGCCACCCTGGACTTCCCCGACCTGGTGGTGGTCGACCTCAGCTTGGCCGACGATGCCATCGGCCTACGCTTCACCGCCCAGCCCCAGACCGACGACGCTGGCCTGAGCGGCCTGCTGGCAGTCCGTTCCCGCACCCCGGCCCTGCTGTCGCGCCTGCCGGCCGCCGCCGAGTATTTCAGCCTGCTCAGCTTGGGCAGCCCGGCCAAACTGTGGTCAGCCCTCGGCCCCTTCCTGGATCCCGGCGTTGTACAGGCCAAGGCCAACGCCGACCGGGCGGCCACGCTGGCCTTCGGGAAGACGGTGGACGAGTTGTTGTTCTCCTGGATGGGCGACGAACTGGGCGTGTTTGGCACCGACCTGGGACCGGCCCCCGTCTTTTTCGCCCGGGTAGGGGACGAACGCGCCCGCCGGGTGGTCTTCGACGACCTGTTCGGCTCGCTCTTGGTCGGCCGCGACGTCTCCACCGTCGTCAATGGCGTCCGCATCCCGCGCCTGGTCTTCCCGCCTTTCATCGCCGGCTTCCTGGCGCTACTGGATATTAACCTGCCCGAGCCCTTCTATGTGGTGGAGGACGGCTTTATTTACGCTTCCGCCTCGGCCGAAGTGCTCGGCACCTGCCTGGAGCAAGTCCGCTCCGGCCAGCAACTGGTCAAGGCCCCGCAGTGGGAAAGCGTCGCCGGCGGCGTGTCGGCCCAGAGCTCGGCCATGGTCTACTACAACCTGGAACGCAGCCTGCCCTTCTTCCTGCGCTCGGCCGGCGGCCTGGCCGACACCCTGCGGCACTACGGTATCGGCGCCTTCGCCCTGTCCACCCGCGACGGCAAACTAACCGTCGAACTGTCGGCGGTACGGGTTACCGCCAGTGGCGACAGTAGCCTGCCCGGCTACCCGCTGGCCGCCGGCGGCAGCATCGACGGCGACCTAATCAACGGCCGGTCGGCCAGCGGGTCGCCGATGAGCTACTGGAGCTCGGGCAGTAGCGTCCACGGCCTGGACCTGTCCTCCGGCGAGCGCTTCAACCTGGAGCTAGACGACCGCGGCTACCTTGTACCCGCCTTGGCGAACGGCCGCATCGACAGCCTGTGGGCGGTTTCAGTGCGCGGCACGGTCTACCGGCTCGACGCCAAACTCGAACCGGCCGCCGGCTTCCCGCTGGTCAGCGGCCAAGCCGTCAGCGGCCCGCCAGCCACGCTTGGCCGTAGCCTGTTGGTGCCGATCAACGAGGCCGCCGCCTTGATGATCGTCGCGCCGGACGGACCGGTCAGCTATTCCGCCTCCATGTACACCCGCAGCCGCAGCGCCCCCGCCGTCGGCGGCGGCTTAATCGCCGTTCTGCCGCGCAGCTTCGACTCCTGGCTCTACCTGATGGACGGCAGCGGCGCCTTCCTGCCCGGCTGGCCGGTCCAGTTGCAGGGTATCGCCTCGGCCGGTCCTGCCTTCGTGGCCGGCGATGGCGGCTCCGGCCAGCTCGTCGCCGCCGTCAGCGAGTCCGGCAGCCTCTACCTGTTCGGCGCCGACGGCCGTGTGCAGCCCGGCTTCCCGCTGCTGCTGCCCGGCGTCTTCGACTGCCAGCCGTTGTGGGTGCCGGGCCACGGCGCCCTGGTGCTGGTCAACGACTCAGGCGTCGTCTGGCGCATCGGCCGCGACGGCCGCATCCTCGACTCCCGGCAGTTGCCGAATTTCTCCGGGCGCGATAGCCGCCTCTCGGCCTTCGACCAAGACGGCGACGGCCGCGAGGAATTGTTCATCGGCAACGACGGCAACGCCCTGCACGGCCTGGACAGCAACCTGGCCAACCTGCCTGGCTTCCCACTGGCCGGACAGGGTCGGCCCGGCTTCATCGACATCGACGGCAACGGCAGCCGGGAACTGGTCATCGCCGGCGCCGACGACAGCATCAACGCCTACCGAACCGGCAAGTGAGGAAAATATGACAGCATTGAATTGGACGCTAGCGGCTTCCGCCATTGCAAGCCGCCCGGCTTGCGGCCAGCGGCCAACCGGTCGCCGCCGGCCGCTGGCCACTGTGGCCCGCTGCGCCATCCTGCTGGCCGGGCTCCTGGCCGTCGGCTGCGCCACCATCCAGACCGACATCGTTTACGATACCGTCCCGGGCCAGTCCAGCCAGGAACTGGAGACAATCGAGCTGCAGCTGGTCCAATTGCGCGCCGTACCGGACATGGCCTTGCTGGCCAGCCTGCGCGCCCGCCTGCAGGAACTGAACCGGCTTGACCACAGCGACCCGCTGCTGCAGGCCCGCGGCCGGGCCCTGGCCGCCGAGGCCGCCTTACTGGCCGGCAACCGCCGCGAAGCCCAGGCCCAGCTGGACGGCGCCACGGCGGCCTACGCCGGCGACGAGTTGTCGGCGCTGGTCGCCGCCCGCCTGGAACTTGACCCGGCGGCGCGCATAGTCCTGTTACAGGCGGCGCTAACCTCGTCGGACACGGCCTGGCGGCTGCGCGCCGAGCTCGGCGCCAGCCTGCTGGAGGCCGGCCGCTACCGCGAAGCCCTGGCCGCCTTCGACGCCGCCCTGCCGCGGCTGCCAGCCGAATACGGCCAACTGCACCAGGCCGGCCGCGACCGGGCCTATGCCCTGCGCGACTCCGAAGGCGCCGTCCAGGCCGCCGCCGCCAGCCACCTGACGCCCCAGCCGATCAGCTACCTCGGCCTGATCGTGGTAGTCCAGCAGGAATCAAACCTGCTCGAATGGTTCACCGGCGGCGCGCCCTGGTCGCCGGGCGTCATCTTCGAGCGCGCCAAGGCCGCCGGCTGGTTCGCCGACGGCTCGCTGCCGGCCGGCACGCCAGCCACTAGAGCCGACGTCGCCCTGTTCATCTGGAACCTGATAGCCCGCGGGCAATCAAACATGTTACGAAAATATTCCACCCGCTACGCCGGACGGACGGCCAGCCCGGTGCCGGACGTGGCCATCGGCTCGCCCTGGTTCGACGCCGTCCTGGGCGTCGTCGAGGAAGACATCATGACCCTGCCGGACGGCCGCAACTTCCAGCCGGAAACCCCGGTCAGCGGCCTGGAATTCTTCGGCATCATGACCGCCGCCGCCGGCTACCGCTAGTACGAGCGTGTTTACCCGCGAACTGCTTGAGCCAGTGGCCGCCTTACGCGGCGCCGGGCCGGCCATCGCCCGGCGACTGGCCCGCCTCGGCCTCTACAACGCCGCCGACCTGCTACTGTACGCCCCGCGCGACTGGGAAGACCGCTCGGTCCGCCGCCAGCTGCGCGACTGGGCGGCCGGCCCGGTCAACTGCGCCGTCCGCGTCATCGCCCACGAATGGTTCGGTTTCGGCCGCATGAAGACCCTCAAGCTGATCGTCCAGGACGATCAGGCCAGCGGGGCGGCCCTGGCCTGCTTCAACCGGCCGTTCATGGAAACCAGCTTCCCGGCCGGCAGCAAAGCCTGGCTGTACGGCCGCCTCGACTACAAATACGGCGACCTGCAGTCAGCCGCCTTCGAGCTGGAAACCCTGCCGTCCGCCGACCCGCCGACCGGCGATCGGCAGCCTGCCGCCGCGCCCACCCCGTTTACAGTCAACCCGGCCCCAGCCGACCAGCCGATGGCCGTCCCCGAGGACAAGCGCGGTATCCTGCCGGTCTACCCGCTGACCGATGGCCTCAGCCAGGCCATCCTGCGCAAGCTGACCAAGGCCGCCATCCAACGCTGGGGCTCGGTCGACGACGAAGTGCCGGCGCCGCTTCTGGCCAAGCGCGGCTTGATGGCCAAAGCGGCCGCCCTGCGCGGCTTGCACCTGCCGGCCAGCCTGGCGGAACGCGACCAGGCGCTGCACCGCCTGGCCTACGAAGAATTATTCTACCTGCAAATCATGGTACTGCGCCGCAACCTGGAGCGTCGCCGCACCAGCCTGACGCGCGGCAGCCTCAACCCCAGCCTGGTCGACGGCCTGCGCGCCCGCCTGCCCTTCCAGCCTACTAGCGACCAGGACGCCGCCCTGGCCGAGATCGCCGCCGACCTGGCCAGCCCCTGGCCAATGGCCCGCCTGCTACAGGGCGACGTCGGCTGCGGCAAGACCCTGGTGTCCTTCATGGCCGCCCTGTACTGCATCGCCTCCGGCGGCCAGGTGGCCATCATGGCCCCCACCGAGCTCTTGGCCCGCCAGCATGCCGAGACCGCCGCCGTTCTACTCGAACCCTTAGGCGTGCGCCTGGCCTTCCTGTCCGGCAACGTCGGCGAACCGGCCCGCCGGCCGCTGTTGCGCGCCCTGGCCTCAGGCGACATCGACCTGGTGCTTGGCACCCACGCCCTGTTCTCCGACGATGTTACTTACCGCCACCTGCGCCTGGTAGTGGTCGACGAGCAGCACCGCTTCGGCGTGCTGCAGCGTCTGGCGTTAGGCGCCAAGGGACAGGCGCCCGACGTGCTGATGATGAGCGCCACGCCCATCCCGCGCAGCCTGGCGCTGACGGCTTTCGGCGACCTGTCCATATCGACCATCCGCGCCATGCCGCCGGGCCGCAAGCCCATCCTGACCCACCTAGCCAAACAGGGCAACGAGGCCAAGGTCTACGACTTCGTGCGCCAGGAATTGCAGGCCGGCCGACAGGCTTACTTCGTCTACCCGCTGGTCGACCGCTCCGACAAGCTGGAACTGAAGAACGCCGAAGCGATGTTCGAGGAATTGCGCGATAAAACGTTTACCGGCTTTCCAGGCGGCTTGATCCACTCGCGCTTACCAGAAGAACAAAAACGGTCCACCATGCGAGAGTTCGCCACAGGCAAACTGCGCTTCCTAGTGGCCACCAGCGTGGTCGAAGTCGGCGTCGACGTGCCCAACGCCACCTGCATGGTGGTGGAGCACGCCGAGCGCTTCGGCCTGGCCGCCCTGCACCAACTACGCGGCCGCGTCGGCCGCGGCCCGCAACAGTCGTACTGCTTCCTGGTCTGGTCGGAGAAGCTGGGCGAGGAAGGCAAGCAGCGCGTCATGGCCATGAAGAACACCGCCGACGGCTTCGTCATCGCCGAAGAAGACCTGCGCATCCGCGGCCCCGGCGAGATCACTGGCACCAGCCAGGCCGGCGCCCTGCGCCTGTCCTTCGCCGACCCGGCGGTTGACACCGCCCTCCTGGAGGTGGCCCGCGCCGACGCCATGGAACTGCTGGCCGCCGACCCAACCCTGGACGGGGAGACCGGCCGCTTGGTCCGCCTGGTGCTGGAGCGGGCCAGCCCCTTCAGCGAAAAAGTCGGCGGGGCGGGGTGAAGCCCTACTCCGACGTCCGCAGCCGCTGCTCGATTGTTTCCAGCTGCTGCTTCAGCTTGCGCGGGAATTCGTCGAAGCTGCCGTAGAAAGCCTTGATCCCGGGCAGGTCGGCCAGCCACTCGTCGCGGCGCACCGCTAGCAATTCCTGCATGGCGGCCGGGCTGACCTTGAGGCCGGCCACGTCCAGGGCGCCGGGCGCTGGTACAAAGCCGATCGGCGTCTCGGTAGCCTGACTGACGTCGCCGGCCGGCCGACCGGAGCGCTCGAATATCCATTTGAGGACGCGCGAGTTCTCGCCAAAGCCCGGCCAGAGGAATTTGCCGTTGGCGTCCTTGCGGAACCAGTTGACGTAGAAGAATTTGGGGTGCTTGACGCCGGTGCGCTCGCCCATGCGCAGCCAGTGGTGGAAATAGTCGGCCATGTTGTAGCCGCAGAACGGCAGCATGGCGAAGGGGTCGCGGCGCAGCTTGCCGACATCGCCGGCGGCGGCGGCCGTAGTCTCGGAGGAGACGATCGAGCCCATGAAGACGCCGTGCACCCAGTCGAAGGCCTCGTGCACCAGCGGCACGGTGCCGGCCCGCCGGCCGCCGAACAGGATGGCGCTGATCGGCACGCCCTGCGGCTGCTCCCAGGCCGGGTCGATGACCGGGCACTGGCTGGCCGGCGCCGTGAAGCGGGCGTTGGGATGCGCGGCCGGCTTGCCCAGCGCCGGGTTGTAGGGTTCGCCCCGCCAGTCGATCAGTCCCTCGGGCGGGTCGTAGCCGATGCCCTCCCACCAAACATCGCCGTCGGGGGTGCGCGCCACGTTGGTGAAGATGGTGTTCTCGCGGATAGCGTCCATGGCGTTGGGGTTGGACTGCCGGCTGGTGCCGGGAGCCACGCCGAAGAAGCCGGCCTCCGGATTGATGGCATAGAGTTGTCCGTCGTCGCCCCAGCGCATCCAGGCGATATCGTCGCCGACGGTCTCCACCTTCCAGCCGGGCAGCGTCGGGATAAGCATGGCCAGGTTGGTCTTGCCGCAGGCCGAGGGGAAGGCCGCCGCGAGGTACTTCTTCTCGCCTTCCGGGCTGGTGATGCCCAGAATCAGCATGTGCTCGGCGAACCAGCCTTGGTCGCGGGCCATGGCGCTGGCGATACGCAGCGCGAAACACTTCTTGCCCAAGAGGGCGTTACCGCCGTAGCCGGAGCCATACGACCAAATGGCGTGCTCCTCGGGAAAGTGGACGATGTACTTGTTGTTGGCGTCGCAAGGCCAGGCCGGCTCGTAGCGGCCGGCGATCAGCGGGAAGCCGACCGAATGCAGGCAGCGCACGAAGGGGCTGTCGCGACCGAGGGCGTCGAGCACCGCCTGGCCGACGCGCGTCATGATGCGCATGTTCAGCACCACGTAAATGCTGTCGGTCAATTCGATGCCGATATGGGACAGCGGACCGCCAACCGGCCCCATGGAATAGGGAATCACGTACATAGTGCGGCCTCGCATCGAGCCGAAGAAGCGCTGGCGCAGCTCGGCCTTCATCTGCTGCGGATCGGCCCAGTTATTGGTCGGCCCAGCCTCCTCGCGGAAGCGCGAGCAGATAAAGGTGTTATTCTCGACGCGGGCCACGTCGCCGGGGTCGGACAGCACCAGGAAGGAGCCGGGCCGGTTTTCCAGCCGGAAAAAACTGTGCGAGCGCAGCAGCCGCTCGGCCAGGCGGTCGGCTTCTTCCTGACCGCCGTCGCAAACGTAGACGTCATCGGGCATGCACATGTCGACGTTCTCGTCGATCCAGGCGCGCAGCCGCGGATGTTTGATGGAGTCAAGGGTCATGATGTGTCTCCTTTTTTGAATCCCGCCTCATGAACGCCGCCACAGAAGCGGCACGGGATCCGACATATAGTACCCCTCATTTATACA
Source organism: Spirochaetes bacterium GWB1_60_80 (assembly GCA_001829185.1). Lineage (GTDB taxonomy): Bacteria > Spirochaetota > Spirochaetia > Treponematales > UBA12059 > UBA12059. The sequence continues at coordinate 16,882 of MIAR01000023.1, read as the reverse complement.
TCCGAATCCCGGATTAGGAAAGAGGCAGTTTGCAGGCTGACAAAAGTTATAAAAATGTCTGGCGACCACCTGAGTCGGCCGCTAAAAATGGCTACCCAGCGAGTGACCACAGGCCACAATTCAACCGTTTACATCAGGTAAACCTTCAAAGCGCCAGACGGCGCCGACCTGGCCCTTGCGCTTTTTCTGGCGTTGCTTGACGAAGCCGCGCGGCTTGCGCTTCTCCAGCCGGTCAAAAAAAGTGGCCGGCAGGACGGCTAGCACCAGGCCGCCAGGCTGCAGAACTCGCGCGGCCTCCTGCCAGAAAGCCTCGGAGCGGTCGGCGCCGGGAATGACTTCTGGAAAGGCGGCCAGCAGATTGCACGAAGAGGCCGGCACGTCCTCCAGAAAAGCATAATCGGCTTCTGGCTCTACCACTGCCGCCGCGCCGGTCTCGGCGGACGGCGCGCCGCCGGCCGGCCGGGCCAGGGTCAGGTTGGCCCGACTGGCCGCCAGGGCCAGGGCATCGCGCGAGCACAGATCCAGCGGGGCGCGGCCGCGGGCGCGCAAGTAACAGGGCAAACGGCCGGCGCCCGGTTCCAACGCCAGGCCGCGCTGCAAAACAAAACTGGCCGCGGCGGCGTCATACAGGTCGGCGGCCAGCTCGGTGGCAAAGGCGGCGGTGTCGAATTCCGGAAGACCGTAATAGCCGCGGAAGGCGTAACGCTTGCCGGCTAAAACCGCCGCCTGCAGCTCGGTGCGCCGGGCAATCTCGATGGTCGGTGGCAGGGCGACGCCTTGGCCAGCCGGCAGTGCTTGCCCCGCCGCCTCAGCCGGACGGCCGAACAGGAAGGTGGTATGCCCCTTGCCCTCCTCGGAATGCTTCATGCTGACGCCAGCCGCCTCCAGCGACAGCCGGGCGGCGGCGGCGATAGTGTTCACCACCACGATGGCGGCCACCCCGGCCGGCGTCAGACTGGTCGACAGATGGCGCAGCAGCCAGTCCAGCACCGGCGTCCCGGCCTTGGCCGGCACATTGCACAGCGCCAGGTCAAAGGTCCGCCCGTCCAGGCCGTCCAGAAAGAGCGCCGTCTCGGCCGCCACGCCGCGGCACTTGTTGCGCCGGGCGTTATGGAGGCTAAAAGCCACGGCCAGGGCGTCGCGATCTACCAGCAGCAGGCTGTCGGCCTCAAACGACTTGGCGCAGGCGATGCCCAGCACGCCGGTGCCGCTGCCGATATCCAGCACCGAACGCACCGAGCCGGCCGGCACTTGCCGCACCACGCTCTTCAGCAGCAAGCGACTGCCGACGTCGACGTCATTAGAGCTGAACAGGGCATGGCTCAGGTCGAAGGCCAGGTCGGCGCCGTTGTAGCGCAGGCTGACGGTTTTCAGGATATAGGGTCGGCAGTCGATCATCGGCATACTCCTGTAAAAAAAGCAAAGGCACCCGCGACCAGTGGCCGGAGTGCCCGCGCCGCTCCCGGCCTGTCGCCGTCCGCGGTATAAAAAGCGTCAAAAATCAGCTATTGACGCGCTCGACGTATTCGTTGGTTTCGGTGTTCACCAGGATCTTCTCGCCCTGCTTGATGAACAGCGGCACCCGCACCGTCAGGCCAGTCTCGGTGATTACCGGCTTGGTAGCGCCGGAGACCGTGTCGCCCTTAATGTAATTCTCGCTCTGGGCGACGGTAAAGACCATCTTGAAGGGGAAGCGGATGTCGATGGCCTCGCCCTCGTAAAACAGGATGTCGTAACTGTCGCCGTCCTTGAGGTAAAACTGGGCGTTCTCGTGGTCGGCCATCGGGATCTGGATCTGCTCGAAGCTCTCGTTGTTCATGAAGGTAAAATGCTCGCCGTCGGCGTACTGGTACTGGCATTGCAGCAGGTCAACCTGGGCGTCCTCGACCTCTTCCTGGGTCTTGATGGTCTGGGTGACCACGTTGCCGTTGCGCAGGTTCTTGGCGCGTACCCGGGCAAAGGCCGAACCCTTGCCGGGGCTGACGAATTCGCGCTCCACCACGATATGCGGGTGACAGTTAATCACCAGAATCGTACCTTTATTTATCTCGCCGCCTCGAATCATGGGAACTTCCTTGCAAAAGAGTATCAAACCAGCCAGAGGCCGGGAACAGCCGGCACCACCTGCGACCGCCGCCAGAGTATGGCACAGAAGCGCCTAAAATGTAAATACCGGGGACAGACCCTCTTTCCTGCCTGCCCCGGCGTTTACGTTATTGACTATCCAGCTTTCCTGCGAGGCGTAGGCAACGAGTATCCTTTCAGGCAGGGTTTTCCCCATGTATGATATCAGCGGCGCAGGCAGAGATGAAGGCCAACACCAAGAACAGAAGCCCTGTCCCGAGCGTCGCTACCATGATGAGGCTAAGCGCGTCTGGATCGGTCACTCCGGGTGCCCATCCGAATATGGCTACTTGGAGCGTGAATATTATCAGAGCCGCGCTTGCCGCCAGCCAATAAGCCCACCGCCTCGCCAGGCCGGGACGAACGCTCGGTGGTAATTTTTTCTTCCACCATGAAAGCGGCGCGTGTATTCTCGTGGAAAAAGCCCACAGGATCGTGAAGAAAATTACCTGGGCCACGCCGCCACCCACTAACAACAGGAGGATGAACAGGCCGAGGAAAACCGCTGGAGCTTGCTTTCTGTGCATAAAGCCAAGCGACCAAACTAGAACCACTATACCGACGGCGATAGCCGCGATTCCGGTAACAAGAAAGTTGGGAATTATAGTAAAGGCCGGTTCCCGGCCATGTTCCCAAAAACGGTGAGCCGGGCCGATCGCCTCGATAAATAACCCTCCCGTTGGTTTGTTACCCTGAAGCGCCTCGAAAAAGCCATGCCCCATGCCGCCTATGCCGAATACGGCTCCCATGACAGCCACGACCGTCTTTATCGCTCGGTTGACTCCTCCTACGACCACGGCCTTAAGTTCTCGTTGCTTCATTTCAAGCGTCTCCTTTTCCCGGTAATAGGCAGTCAACCATCCGGCCGATCGTCGCTTCCCGTCTGTCCCGGTCGAAAAAATCCGTGCCTAAATAGTCGCCATAAAGTTCAGGGTATAAAACGATATAATGAAACGGCAGCATCAACTGGAGGGCGATTATTACCAGATCGCCATCTTCCCGGCTCGGCAATATCCCCCTAAGGAAAGGCATGACCATGATGCATGAATTGCGGCACCCCGCCTTAAGTTCTTGCGAAATCGCGATTTTACAGATATTCCGGTGCCTGAACGCGGCTTCCGCGGTACCGGTAAGCATGTTTTTGAGCCTCCATACCATGTCTGCGTTTTTGTCGTCCGGTTTAGAGAATCTTTTTATTATGTCACCCATCATCGTAGCCACTACGCAGCTCAGCAGATTTTCCTTAGACTGGAAATAATAGTTTACAAGTGCCGAGTTTACGCCAGCTACCGCGGCGATTGCCCTTGTCGTTATCTGCCCTTCGTCTTTTCCCTCTGCCACTAACCGGGAGGCGGCCTGAAAAATATTTTCTTTGGCGTCTTCGCCCATCGATGTTCCTCCGACAGAGAATATTTACACATGTTTTAACCATGATTAACATATAGTATAAGCAAACCACTTGAATGTCAATGGCGGCCTGGCGGTAGTTGAAGTTGGTAATCAGCGCGGGAAGCGCCGCCTCACCAGCCGGTGTGCCGGTAATGCTGGCTGATGGTCCGGTCCTTGGACACTGGGGGTCAGCCCCCGCCGCTCCGACGACTTATACCAGACACCAGGGGTTTGCGCGCTAGCTGGATCTGGACGTCGCCGAAGCCGAGGCGTTTGGCCCAGCGGTCCAGGCAGGCTTTGCGGCGCGGCGGGGCCAGCCCCAGGGCGATGCCGCCCCAGGTTTTGTGGCGCAAGGGCTGGAAGCCGCACTGGCGGATGAGGCGGCGCAGGGAACGCAGCGAAAACAGGTGGACGTGGTCGGCGATGGCCGAGCGCCACTCGGTGCCAAAGCGGCGGGCTTGGTAGCTGGCCAAGTTGGGGGTGGCGCAGACCAGGTAGCCGCCCGGTTTCAGGATGCGGTGCATTTCGCGCAGGAAGGCGCCGGGTTCGCTTACGTGCTCGATGACGTGGCTGGAGTGCACCAGGTCGAAGCTGGCGGCCGGCAAGTGTAGGCTGTCCAGGGTGCCGACGTGGATGGTCACGCCGCGCGTGGCCCGGCCGTAGTCGGCCGAAGCCTGGCAGACTTCGACGCCCTCGGCCTGCCAGCCGCGCTTTTCCAGGGCGGCCACCAGCATGCCGGTGGCGCAGCCGACGTCCAGGGCGCGTTTGCCGGGCGGCAGGCTGGCCTCTAGGCCAGAGAAGCCGACGTCGTCCAGGCCCAGCCGCATCAGGTTGAAGAAATTATCGGCGTTGTCCACCTCGTACTGCTTGTAGTCCTCGTCGTAGCGCTCCACCAGGTCTAGCGGGCTGGGCCGCGGGTTTTGATAGACGTGGCCGCAGCCGGTACAGCGCTGGAAGGAGTATTCCGGCAAGCGCCAGAACTGGCGCACGGTGTAGCAGCCGCAAATCGGGCAGGCGGCCGCGACGCTGGTCTCGCCCGGCCGCGGCGGCTTAAAGTAGGTTTTCATGTAGTAGTCTCCCCACGGCCGGTGTGCGCCGCGTACGCGTATTGTTTCTGCCGGCCCGCTCGGCCCTGCTCCGCCAGCAGGCCGGCCCGGCAGTAGACATACAGGATCTGCCTGGCCCGCTCAGGCGCGATACCCAGGGCCGTACCCAGGGCGCCGGAGGTCAGCGGCCCGTCTAGGTTGGCCGGCAATAGGTTCAGCCAGTCGGCCTGGCTGTCGAAGCGGCGGCGCTCCAGCACGGCGTCCAGCCGGCGCTCCAGCACCTCGTCACGGTAGCGGCCGCGATACAGGACGCCGGAACGGCGGCGCAGCTCGGTTACCCGCACCAGCAGCACGTCGAGGCTGACGTTGGGCGAGGCCACCAGGCGGGGGGCGTGCACCAGCTCCTCGAAGATGTGATAAAAATTTCGCTTCAACGGGCTGCGTCGGCGGGCCATGGCTAGGCCAGCGCCAGCCGGATCGGCGCCGAACGATTCGCTGCCGGCCAGCCGCTCGATGAAGCGCTCGGCGTGGATCGGGTAGACCACGCGCACCGCGCCGCGGCAGGCCAGGCTGAGCACTTTGGCGGTGATGGCGGCCAGGTTGCGGGTCTGGATCTCGACGAATTCATCCGGATTGACCACGTCGACGATCTTGCCGGCGATGTTCACCTCGTAGCGCGCCAGAGGGCTGGCGTAGAGGGCTTTCAGCTCGGCATGGAGGTCGGTCTCGCCATACAGGCCGATGCCGGGCGCCTCGGCCAGGCTGGCGGCCGTGGCCCGGGTCGAGGCGCTCACGACTTGCGCAGTACCAGCACCGTCGTGTCATCCTGGCGCTTGGCGCCTACCAGAAAGTTGCGATAATCGATCATGATGGACGACAACAGGGTCTGGGCGCTGTCCTGGTCGGCCCGCTTCAGCGAGGCGGCCAGGCGGGCCGAACCGTAAGCCTCACCCTTGCTGTTCTTGGCCGTCAACAGGTACTCGGTAAACAAGAGGATGGTATCGCCGGACGACAAGGGCAAGGCCAGGCACTTGGCGTCTTCCTCCAGCTGATTGCGCCCCAACGGCACCATCCGGAAATCCGGCTGGTCGCCGGGGATGAGCGGCGTGAAGGTCTGGTCGGCCTTGCGCTTGATGAGCGCATCGGCGCCGGCGGCGTTGGCGTACTCGAAATGCTTGTCGCGGATGCGCAGCATCACGCCGCTGATGCTGTTGTCCACCGAGGCCAGTTCGCGCACCATCTCCTTGTTGATCTGGTACATCATGGCCGGCATCGGCCTGCCGGTGAACTCGTTGAACTTGCGGAAGAAAATGCTGCGCGTCAGCACCGTGATCAAGCCGCTGGCGATGCCCTGGCCGGATACCGAGCCGAGGATGACGCCTTCCAGCTTGCCGGCCTTTTGGTAGAAATCGTAAAAGTCACCGGAGATGCCCGAGGCCACTTCAAAGGCCAGGGCGATATCCCAGCCGGCCAGTTTTGGCGCCACGCCCGGGAAGAAGCCTTTCTGCACCGAAATGGCCACTTTCATATCGCGTTCGGCCTCTTCCATAGCGGTGCGCAGGCCATGGTTGCTCTCGGCGATGCGGGCATTGATCTGCAATTGGGCCTCGGCGGCCTGGGTCAGCTCGGCGGTTCGCTCCTCGACCTTCAACTCCAAGCCGGCATTGAGCGTTTCCAAGCTATTGTACACGTTGATGAAACGGCCGGCCAACATGGAGGCCGCGCCCAGCAGGAAGAATACAAAGGCATAACCGGTATAGATCAAGTCTTGTCCACGCATCAGGCGCAGGATATCGAGCACCAGCGCCACCATAATCACCAGGGCACCGACCACGATCTTGCCGGAATCAGTGCTGGCGAAGAAGCGGTAGAGCACCGCCACCAGGCCACCGAAGCCCTTGCGGGTGTTGGAGCTACGCAGTTCGCGCACATCGTGCACCACCACTTTGCCAATGACGAAGACCAGGGCATAGACCAGCAACACGGGAGTACTGTAGCGCCAGATATTGTGGAAGGGCTCCAGCCGCAGGAACAACGTGGCGGCTATCATACCCAGGGTCAACAAACTATAGAGCTTGGTGACGAGGGTCAGGCGGTGCCGTTCTAGGTGATCCAGGAAGGCGAAGAAAAACGGCATGATCATGAACATACTAGCCAGTTCTAGGCGAGCCAAAATATAGATATTGCTAACCAGGGAAATAACCAGGTGGGTACGGGTCGCCAGGAAAACCGAAAAGGCGATGGTAGTCAGGGCAAAGAACAGGTACTCCAGGTCGCGTGGCCGGAGGATGAACAGTACCAAGGTGTACAAGGCAAAAATGATGTAGATGCCGATTAAGGAAATTTCAAGGCTCTCGTTGCGCAAGGCCGACAGCAGGCGATAGGATCCCAGGAGGTAGGGTGAGCGCAAGGCCAGGCCAAACTGGTCGTCGTTGGCTGGACCGGACAGCCGGATGGCGATGATATTGATACCGGGCTGAATGACATTGCGGCCGAAGGGAATCAGAACCCCGTGGCGTAATTGGTTGCGGTTGACGATATTGGCGTCGTACAGCACGCTTAGGCGGTTAAGTAGATTACCCTCCTCTTCCGGGTTGCTAGGCTGGCCATTGATGTATATTTCGTAGATGTGGCCGATGTGCGCCAAGTAGAGAGCCACGTCGTTGAGCGAGAACAGCGAGAAGTCAGCCTCGAACGGAATCAGGACGGTAACGGTAGCGACGCGATCATTGAGGAAGTTCCACGGGTTACCCTCTACCATGCCGGGGATGGGCAAGTCGCGGATCAAGAGGGTTCGCTCACCGGCTGGCGCGGTCACCCGTTGCCAGTTGGCGTCGTCTGGGGAGGGCGCACTGGTGGTCCAGCCACGGTTGAAGCCCCCGCGCACGTACCAGTCGAGCTGGGTCAGGTCGACCTCTTGGGACCACGCGGCCAGGCTACAAATTATCAAAGCTGAAAGGCAAAGCAGTCTTTTCATGGGTTTGGGATCCTGTCTATCCGGTTGCACTGTCGGTCGGCCGAATCACTCTGTACAGACCTGCCAAGAGATTATACACTACATTATCGGCCGCTCAAGCGGCAAACGCAAGGAGATGTTTATGAAACGACGAATCGGGCCACTGGTAGTGCTAGTAGCCATCGCGGTACTGCTGGTCGCCCTCAACCCCACCATGGATGACTTCAAGAAGTATGTCGAAAACAAGGCCCGCGCCTCGGTCGGGGCTAGCGGCGTCCTCGGCAACGTCATAGGCGGTCTGGTCGGCGGCCTGGCCAGCGCCGGTGCTGGAGCCGGCTTTGACCGCAGCAACCTGTTTGTAGCCAGTCTCTACACTTCCAAGCTTGGTGATGAAGTGCAGCAGCAGTACCTGGGCATCGCCAAACTCTTCCTGCCCCTCAAGTCCGGCAATTCAAGACCCTGACCTATGCGCGGGGCGCCGCCAGCCGGAACAGCACCGGCCTTGGCGGCGCCCCGTCTTCATTTGGGGGCCTTGCCCGGTCTGGTGACCAGCACAAACAGGCGGCGTAGCAGGCCAACGCGGCCGAACAACAGCCACCATAAGGTGGCCAGCAGCAGCACCAAGGGCACGCCGTAGATTATCATACCCAACAGGATAAGGGCCACGCTGCGCACTACGTCACCAAAACCCGCCAACAGACGGCGCAACGCGTTCAAGAAACTCGGCCGGTTCAGCTCGACGGTCCGTTCCGGGTACAGCTGGACGTGTACGGTGGCCTGCTCAATCTGGCCGGACAGGTCGCGAAAGCTGCCCTCCAGCCCTTCAATCTGACCGGTGGTCTCGGACAGCGTCCGCTCGACTTGCAGAATTTCCTCAATATTGGTGGCCCGGCGCAGGTAATCGCGGTAGCGGTCCTCGAGGATGCGCAGGGTGCGCAGCCGGCCTTCCAGGTCATAAAAGCTTTCGGTCACATCTTGGACATTCCGGGAACGCGACAGAATTTTGCCAATTTCGCCCACCGAGCCAAGCAGTTCGTCCAGGCGGCCCACCGGCACCCGAATGGCAAAGGCAGCGCCGGATTGGCTACTGTTGCTACTCTCGGCATAGCCGCCAAAGGAACGGATCAGCGCCTCCAGGGCTTGGGCAGCGGCGTCCAGGTCGACGACTTCCAGCTCCAATTGGGCGGTGTGGACGAATTTGCGACCGGTTTGGGCGTTGGCCAGGTTGGCGGCGGTGCCACCGTCCGGCGCGCCGGGCTCAGGGCTGGCGGTTCTATCGGCCGCGAAGCCAGTCATGTCGGCAGACTGCGTCATGCCGGCCGGCGCGTACTCGGCAGCCGTTCCGTAATCGGCCCGCTTGGCGCAGGCCGCCAGTAAGCCAAACGCTGCCAGGCCAAGGACGGCCACCGTCAAGAACTTCCTCATATCTTCCTCCTCAAGCCAGGTAATGCAAAAATCAAGGCCAGTGCGCGATCAGCTGTCGACATAGCCGAGGCCGGGTATCAGCCGCGGCCCGGGAACCTCATCGCCGGCCGGCAGCCCGCTCGCCTGCCCCACCAGGAGGTCGCCGCCGGGCACGGTCAAGCCTCCGCCGGCGGCTACGCTGCCGGGCCGGGCATGACTGGCGGCCCGGTAGTATTCCACTTGCCACAGGAACAGGCCGTGCGGCGGCGCGGTGACGCCGGCCTGGCGGCGCTCGCCGGAGCGCAAGATAGCTTGCATGGCGTCGTCTGGCGCCCCGGCCCGGTCCAGTTCCACCAGCGTGCCGACCAGCGAACGCACCATGTGCCACAGGAAGGCATTGGCGGCCACGTCAAAGACCAGAGCGTCCTGCTCCATGTAAAACGTGGCATGGTGCAGGTAACGATGGCGGTTTTCGTGTTCGTCGCGGGCGCTAGAAAAGGCCGTGCAGTCCAATTCGCCGCGCAGGCAGGCCGCCAGGCGGTTCAGCCGGCCCAAGTCCGGCTGATGATCCAGCCGCCAGGCGTAGCGGTCAAGGTGCGGCAGCGGCGGGGTACAGGCGCGGATATAGTACTTGTAGCGCCGCAACCGGGCGTCGAAGCGGGCGTGGAAATCCAGCCGCGTCGCGGCGGCCTCGACCACGCGCACATCAACCGGCATCAGCTTGTTGAGGGCCACGCGAAACTTGGCCGCCGGAATGGAGGCGATGTCGGTGTGGAAATGCACCACCTGGCCAATGGCGTGCACCCCCGAGTCGGTCCGGCCGGCGGCGGTTACGGATACATCATGGCCGTGCATGGTGCGCAGCGCCTTCTCCAACTCGCCCTGCACCGAGCGGCGGTCTAGTTGGCGCTGCCAGCCGGCGAAATCGCTGCCATCGTAGGACATGGTCATCCGGATACAGCGCTCAGTCTTCATCTTCCTCGTCATCCGCCGCGTCGCGCAGCTCCGCCTTCAGCTTGTCATAGAGCTCGCGCGCCTTATCCAAAAGCGGCCCCGGCTTGGACTTGGTCTTCTTGCCGACGCCGAACATGCGCGCGATGGCGTTCTTACCGGCATTGAGCAACTTCTCGCGGTATTCGCGCTTGTCGGTCGGCCCGTACTTGAGCTCCAGCATGTAGGTCATGTACAGTACGCCCTCGTGCCCGTAATTCTTGTCGGTATCCGGCCCCAGGTTGCGCACCATGGAATAGGCTTCCTTGCCGGAGGCTTCCTTTTCCAAAGCCAGTTTGTAGAAGTAGCGGGCCTTGCGATAGAACAGCGTCGCCAGGTAGTCCCAGTTTTCGGTTGGCTTACGCTTATGCAGGTCTTTGCACAGCCAGGCGGCCCGGACCGCGCTAAGCGCCGATTTGATGGCCGGCGCGTATTCCTTGCCCATGAACTGGTAACATTGCAGCGCCAAGAAATAGCTGGCCAGACCCTCTGGCAGGCGACGTGGCCCTTGGAAGTCGATGGCGTCGAACAGCTTGGAAACGCTGTTGACCCGATGCTCGAAATCGTCGCTGATGGCGGTGGCCGCCGCCTTGCCGCCGGGCAGAAAATCACCGCGGTAGGCGGCATAATAGCAATGCGGGCAAACATCCACCTCGTAAATGAGAGGATACACCTCGCCAAAAGCCTGCTTGGGCTTGTACTGGCGATGCAGCTCATCGGTCAGCTCGTCGACGTTCAGGCGACCTGTAAATAATTCCTCCCGCTTGAAGGCGGCGTCGCAAATCGGGCAATGGATGGATTCCTTGGTGTAGAAGGTTATTTTCCTGTCCTTGTCCGGCTTCGGGGCGCTAGTCGTTCGCTGCATTATTGACCTCGATTACCACCATGGCCACGGCGTAGTCGCGCTCGTGGGACAAGGAAAGCTGTATGACCGGTTGGGCACGGCCGCCTGGTTCGTCCCCCAAGGCCGCTAAGCGGGCCGCCGCCCGACCGGCCAGGCGCAGAAAGGGCCGGCCGGAGGCGTTGTTCTCCACCCAGACATCGCGCAGAGCAAAGCCACGCAACCCGGTTCCCAGAGCCTTGCCGAAGGCTTCCTTGGCCGCGAAGCGGGCGGCCAGCGACTGGGCGCGGCGTTCCGCTCCCTCCCCCAGACGCTCCAGCTCCCGAGCGCAGAAAAATCGTTCCATGAGGGCGCGGTCGGCCAGCCAGCCGCGCATCCGGTTCACCTGGACGATATCGACGCCGATGCCCTGAATCACTGCGCCCCCCCGATGTCGCGCGGCTCCACCGTCACCAGGACGGTGGCGGGCTGGATCGACTGCAGGGTTAGGCCTTCCGGCAGGACGGCCAACACCGAGAGTTCATGCTCGCCGACGGCGTCAATCAGGCTCAAGTCGACACTAAAGTCATCCGCGCCAATCCGAAAGGCTTCGATCTGACGACGCGGTCCGCCCAGCACCACCGATACCGCCGCTACCGGCGGTATTTCAGCGCTCAGGCCAAAGCGATCCGGCAACCCAACGAATTGTACCGGCACGTCGTTGAAAGTCCTGAAAACCAGTTCCTGGCTGATCCGCACCCGGACCGTGATAAATTCGCTCGAGCCGTGGTTGATAAGGACGTTGGAGCGCACTACCCGCACCATGATCTCAAAGTCTTTATCGCGCCCGTTCAGGCTGATCGGCTCGGTCAGGACCTCATCGATGCCGGCCAGCAGCGAGACCGGTCCGTAGGCCTCGACCGACTCCGGCAACACCGTAAAGCCGGTCAGTTCAAAGCCGGCCGCCACCTCGCCATGCAGGTCGGGACGCACGGTCAACGGCTTGGCCAAACGCGCCTCGATGGTCAACGATACTTCCGAAGGCTCCACCGAAATCGACAGTGGATCGACTAGCACGGCTTGTCCGCGCTTGACTATGCGCACCGGCACCCGCCAGGTACCCGGCGCGCCGTATGCGCCGAAATCGGCGATAGCCTCAAGGTCGCTCTCCTGAATGGCCTTGATGGCCACGCTCTCGCCGCGCAGCACCAGGTTGGCGATACGCGGATATTGGCTGGCCGGCACGAAGGCGTCGTTGGTGATGATAGTGAGGGGAACGGACAGCGGCACCTCATCCAGGCTGTTAAAATGGAAAAAGGCGTAAAGCACCAGGGCGACCACCAGGCAAAGCACCTTGGCTATCCAGTCGTCGAAAATTAGGTCGAGGATTTTTTTCTTATTCGGCATCGTAGTTCCCGTCCTTGAGGATGCTGGCATCGCCGTCTTCTATCAACTGGACTAGACGCTTGCGGATGACGCCGACCTCGAGGTTGTAGTACAGCTTGGCATCGTAGGCCAACGACAAGGCGCCAGTTTCCTCGGAAACGACCAAGACCACGGCGTCCGCCTCCTCGGTCAGGCCCAGGGCGGCCCGGTGGCGCGAGCCGAAGCTCTGCTTGATGTCCTTCTGCTGGGAGAGCGGGAAAAAACAGCCGGCCGCCACAATGCGGCCGTTGCGGATGATCACCCCGCCGTCGTGCAACGGCGTGTCGAACTCAAAAATGGACAGTAGCAGCGAACTGGATAGCTCGCTATCCAGGACAGTGGCCCGCTCGATGAGTTCGTCCAGGCTGACATAGCGGCTGAAGGCGATCAAAGCGCCGCGCCGTTTCTCGGCCAGAATTTCGGCGGCATGCAGAATGGCCTCGATCTGTCCGGCCCGCGGATTGCGGCCGCGCATGAAAAAACGGCCCTGCCCCAGCTTGATAAATATCTTGCGCAGCTCTGGCTGGAAAATGATAGCCAGGGCAATAACCAAACCAGGCGCCAACAAGTTGAGTATCCACAGCAGGGTAGACAGATTCAGGAAATAGGCAACCGCGTACACCACCGCCAGGAGGACGCCGCCGCGTACCAGTTGAATGGCCTGCGTCTTGATAAGGAGTTTGTAGGTTTTATAGAGCAGCCAGGCCAGCAGCAAGATATCGAGCGGCGGCCGCACCCAGTGGTCGAAAAACGACAGCAAGTCACTCAAATTCACGGTTTGCCCATCCGCCTTTCCGTAATGCGTCGAAGACCCGCAGAGCATCGACCGACTCGACCACATCGTGCACCCGAAAAATAACCGCGCCTTTCAGTCTGGCATACAACAAGGCGGCCAGCGAGCCAGCCAGCCGCTCGTCAATAGCCCGACCGGTCAGCTGGCCAATAAAATTCTTGCGCGACAGCCCGACCAACACCGGATAACCGCAGGCGACCAGGCTGTCCAGGTGATTGAGAAGAGCCACGTTATCTTCCAGGCGCTTGCCGAAGCCGATGCCCGGATCCAGGATAATACACTCGGCCGCCACGCCGGCCGACAGGGCATACTCCGCCCGCTCCAACAGGAAATGGCGGACTTCGGCAGGGCAGTCTTCATAATAGGGCTGTTCCTGCATGGTGGCCGGGATACCCTTCTTGTGCATCAAGATCACCGGCAAGCCGGCCGCGGCGCAGAACGGCGCCATATCAGGATCGTCGCCCAAGGCCGCCACGTCGTTAATCATGTCCGCGCCGGCGGCCACCGCCGCCTGGGCCACCACCGCCTTGCGGGTATCCACCGACAGCGCGATATCCCAGCGACAGCGTAATTCGCCGATGGCCGGCACCACCCGCTCCAGTTCTTCTTCCTGGCCGACATAAGCCGCGCCCGGCCGGGTCGACTCGCCGCCGACATCGAGAATGGATACGCCGGCCGCTACCATGCGGGCGGCCCGGTCGACGACGTCGGAAACCAGCACCCGACTGGAGGCATAAAAAGAGTCGGGCGTCACGTTCAACACGCCCATTACATGGGCAGTGCCATCCAAGAGCAGGCGACGATTGGCTTGCAGACGCAAAAATTCGACCATGGCTGACCTCACCGCTACCATAGTTGTACACCAAAAGGGCCAACAAGTGAAGCTGGAAAACAAAAAAGCGACTAGAGACTACGCCGGCTGACCAAGCCCCTCCAAATCCGTATAATAGCGGCATGACCCTATACACCTTGAACTTGGCCAAACCTATCAGCCTCGTGGCCGAAAATCCGGCCTATTGGCAGGCCTTGTTGGGCGACGACACGGCCGGTGCCGAAACCTTGCTGACGTGGGACGAAGCCAGCCTGCTGCATCAAACCGAAGACGGGCCGAAATGCAGCGCCACGCTGCCGCCTCCGCACGCCGCCAGTCGTAGCCCACAGGCGGCCGAAAGCGGCGACCCCTCAGCCGGCCTGGCCTCCGGCCGCTACGCCTTCTGCCAAGGGCGACTGAACACGATGGCCGATTTAGCGCCGACCATCGAATGGTTCGCCCGCGAAAGCTGGTGGCAGCGCCTGACCTTGCAGGGTCCAGTGCTAGTGCGGCTGGTGCGTGAAGACGGCCACACCGCCCTCCAGGTGTTAAGAAGGCTGGCTGAGGATTCAGAACCGATGACCGACTAGGCCAGCCATTCCAGGTACCAGTGACTAAATGCTACTAGTTCGGGCGAAAATAAGCAAACCGGAAACCTGAATATTTCTTCCAACCAAACAGCCTCGTCTCCCGTATAATACAGCGTGATGGACAAAGACCAACGCCAACAGTTTGCCAGCAACCTCGAACTGCCACCAGAACAGCGCCAACGCTTCTTCGCCACGCGTCTTTTACAGCCTGGTGATTTCGGTGCTGGTCTGCGCCCCGCTCGGCGCCATGGCCAAGCGCCGCCTCATCGCGACTAGCGACGAGGCCAATACCGCTTTAAAGCCAAAAAACCCATGACTAGGTAGGCCACGGTCTTGGGGATCATCAACAGCCCCAGCAGTGGCACTAGGTTGGCAAACAGAATTACCGGAACATAAAAAGCGTACGAGGCGACCATCGCCCAGCCGATACCGGTCCAGGTCGGGTCGTGGTCACGTCGTCCTTCCCGGATGACCAGGCTAGCCAGCAAAACGCCCGCCAATGCCAGCGGAGCGTTGCGCAGCAAACCCATCACATACGGCGGGTCGGACAGTTCCCAGCCGTTACCGGGCAGGGCCATCAAGATCAGGCGGAGTACCAGCAAACCCTGCATCAGCCAGAAAGCGGCATCGCGCCCCCGGCCAGCCCGCCGGACCCGCGCGTCAGCCAGAACCATGTAAAACAGCGTCATGGTATAGGCCGTGGCCAGCATGCCCAGCCCTAAAAGTGACGACCGAACGCCGTTGATGGCCACTACCGCCTGCCCGGCCCCGACCAACGCCACCAGCACCCGCGCCCCGACGTGGAACGTGTCACCCAGCGCCAACAACAGAAAAGCCAGCAAAAAGCGGCCCGCCAAGGGTCGGTCAGCCGCCGGGCAGCGCTTCCAGCCAGAAGCCATCAAGATCACCAGGATCCAGACCGTCAGTAAATAGCCGACATTGAAAGAATTCTCCATTATTGTGCCGAACAAACCGCTCATCATGCCTCCATGCACTTGCAAGTGCTAATTTGCACTTTATAGTGCAAATATACTGGAAACATCAATCGCCGTCAAGCACTCAGCCAGCCAGAACGCCAGCTACCAACCCCTGCATGCCAGCCATAAACCGCCGCTCGCCATCCGGCTCCCGCTCCAGCGCCTGCAACAACGGCACAAAATTCCGGTAAATCAACCTGCCAACCAGCCGTGCCTGCCCGGCACCAACCGCACGCTCCACCAAAGCGGCGAAAGCCACCATGTATTCAGTATGCAAAGCCGCCAAACGATCCGACTCGGCCAGCTCAAACGCGTACAGCAATCTCAAACGTCCGCCAAATGTGGCATGCAGCGTATAACAGACGCCAAAAACCGAACCCAAACCGACTGTCTCGCCGGCCATAGCCAGCCGCACCAGCCGCACTGCTTCCTCGAGCACCGGCGCAGCCACCGCGAACAACAAAGCATCCTTGCTCTCAAAGTAGTTGAACAAAGTCCGCCTGGCCACATCCGCCCGAACCGCCACCTCATCCATCGACACCGAACTCGCGCCGCGCTCAATAAACAGCGCCGCCGCCGCCTCTGTAATCCGCCGCGTCACCTCAAGCCGCTTGCGATCAGGTCTGGAAAGAACCTCACTCGTCATCATCAAGCCTCATTACTATGTAGTACCGTATTTGCAGTCCCCAGTACAAGCCAACTCCCTGGCACGTACGCAGCGCCGTGCCCCAACCCAGCCACATTGCACGCGCGCAGCGCCGTGCCCCTGCCCAGCCTCTTCACACCGCAACGTCTTTTTTTTATGGCGCGAGGAGCTACAAGGCGAAAAGGCCTTCGAAACCGGAGGCGTGCTCTTGCACGTCGAGGATTTCAAAGGCCTTTTCAACGCAGCAGATCCCGCGCCATAAAAAAAAAGCCCGGCGACGACCTACTCTCCCACCCAAAGGCAGTACCATCGGCATTAAAGAGCTTAACTTCCGTGTTCGGAATGGGAACGGGTGTGGCCTCTTCATAATGATCACCGGGCAATGTTTACTACATCACTCGCTTTAGCTGTCGGCCGGCGGCAGTCTTCCTATGGATGACGCGCTCAGGAGCCTACAGGCAAAGCACAAAGTCAAGGGGGAAACAGAGTTGTGTGAACGACGAATGATAGAATCCGGCTAACAAAAAGCGGACAATAATATGGTCAAGCCTCACGAAGGATTAGTACTGCTCGGCTGAGTACATTGCTGTACGTAGACCTGCAGCCTATCAACCAGGTAGTCTCCCTGGCCTCTTCAGGGGGATTAAATCCCCAGGGATGATTCATCTTGAGGTGGGCTTCCCACTTAGATGCTTTCAGCGGTTATCCCTTCCGAACATGGCTACCCAGCACTTACCCTTGGCAGAATAACTGGCACACCAGAGGTTCGTCCACCTCGGTCCTCTCGTACTAAAGGCAGATCCTCTCAATCATCCAACGCCCGTGGCAGATAGGGACCGAACTGTCTCACGACGTTCTGAACCCAGCTCACGTACCGCTTTAATTGGCGAACAGCCAAACCCTTGGGACCT